>JAYTNJ010000132.1:0-25315 GCA_043748345.1 Saprospiraceae bacterium | reverse complement strand
TTTAAATACTGATGTTAATTTTCTCTTTGTCATAAACAGCAAATTTAGTGTAAAAAAATTTATTTAACTTGCTGTCCGATTTTTGGGGGTAACTATAATGAATAGATTAAATTATTTATCAATTATGTTCTTATCGCTGCTTATGTTTATTGAAACAAGTATGGCACAAATATCAAAAATTAAACCACTAACCATTTCTCTTTTTACGGTAGGAACACAATTGCCCGGAGGAAAAAATTTACCCATTCATCCGGGAATAGAGCTAGGAACCGAATTTAAATACAGTAAATCAGAAAAAACCAAATGGTTTCAGACTGTAAAAGTAGGAGTGTACCATCATCGCTATTCACAAACAGGCATTCAATTATATTCCGAAATTGGATATAGACCTACTATTTGGAATAGGTTTTCAGGAGATGTAAAGTTAGGAGTTGGATATCTGCATGCAATTCCAGATTTACAACAGTTTAAGCTAGAAAACGGAGTTTATACCAAAAGTAAATCATTAGGAAGGTCTCAATTTATGGCTTCAGTATCATTGGGTATAGGTTATAATCTGACTGATAGTCCAGAAAGTAAAAGGATATTTATAGTAACTCAAACATTTTTCCAAACGCCATTTATAAAAAGTTACGTTCCAGTTCTTCCAAATTCTGCATTGCATATTGGTATATCAATACCCTTTTTTTAAATAATAAAATAATAAAATCATGACAAATAAATATCTTATATTTTCAATAATCCTCACCTATATATGTTTAATAGGTTGTAATGAAGATGAAATAAGCGGCACCGAAGATTGTAATTCTACAGCTTCCGGCATACACCCAAAAGCAATGATTTATCAATCAGTCATTGATAAATATACAGCCAAAGGATTGCCTGGAATATCGATTCTCATACGTGATAATAAAGGAACTTGGGTTGGTGCATCTGGTAAAGCAGACATTGATGCCGACATAAAAATGAAACCTTGCATTATTTCAAAGGGGGCTAGCACAACAAAAACATTTATCGGTACATTGGTTGTACTTCTTGCCCAAGAAGGAAAACTAAGCCTGGATGAACAAGTCGAAAAATGGATTTCACAAGAAGTGAGCTCAAAAGTTAAAAACATCAAAGAATCAACGATTAGAATGCTGCTCAATCACACAACTGGCATTTTTGATCTTATTGATGATGATCAATTCTATCTTGCAGTTCTTAACAACCCACCTCATTTCTGGAAGCCCGAAGAACTCATTACATTTGTCTTCGGTGATGAACCAGTATTTGCAGCTGGAACAGATGTGGAATATTCTAACACCAATTATCTATTATTAGCTATGATCTTAGATAAAGTAACAGGAAATGATCACAGTATTGCAATCAGAAAAAAACTACTTGAACCATTAAACCTTAATAACTCATTTTATTATTGGCATGACGCATTACCTACTAAAGTCGCTCAGGGCTATTTTGATTTTTACAACAATGGAACTTTAGTAAATATTTCTAATTATAATACAGGAAGTGGAAACGGATATGGTGGAATGTACACAACAGTTTATGATTTGCAAACTTTTATCGAAGCACTTTTAAGAAATAAAAAGATAATAAACCAACAGAGTTTAAATGAAATGATGACTTTCACTAAAATTGATGATGGCTATAACAGGGCAAACGGTTTAGGAATATTTAAAGACTACCTTGAACGCGCACCCGATCAATTTGGATTGGGGCATAGAGGCCGGGATCTTGGATATACTGCTGATATGTATTGGTTTCCTGTTCAGGATTATACTTTGACATATTTAATTAATTATGGCACAGATGCAAATAGCAGTTTAAGGCCAGTTTTTTTTAGAATTCAGAAAGGAAGTTGTTGACAAAATGATGCAAAATTAAACAAGATATGCTGGAGCGTGTTCATTTTACATAAAATTTATAAAATGAAAAATTGTAGTTTGATAATTTTTTTTCTTTACTCATTACATCTATTCTGCCAAAATAAACCAGCCTGCATCATACCCCAACCTATCTACGTTGAGCTTTTATCAGGATCCTTTTTTTAAGTCAGATGTAGTATTAATAAAATAATCTGAAGGACTTTTGCTTTAAAAGAATTGAAATTTTGCTATACATTTTAAAGTGAACTACCATATTTACAATATTTCTTATCTTTGCATCTTATGAGATTGAGAAGCCTACAAATCAAGGGATTTAAGAGTTTCGCAAATGATACATTGCTTAACTTCAATGAGAATGTCATAGGCATAGTAGGGCCTAATGGCTCTGGGAAATCTAATATTGTAGATGCTATAAGATGGGTCTTGGGTGAGCAAAAAAGTAAGGAATTGCGCCTTGAGGCCATGTCTGATGTTATTTTTAATGGTACAAAAACTAAAAAAGAAGCAGCAACAGCTACCGTATCATTGACCTTTGACAATACAAAAAATATACTGCCTACTGACTATCAGACTGTTACCATTTCACGAACCCTATACCGATCAAGTGAATCTGAATACAGGCTTAACAATGTAGTTTGCCGACTGAAAGATATCAATTCTCTCTTTCTGGATACAGGCATTGGTTCTAATTCATACGCTATCATTGCTTTAGGGATGGTAGATGACATACTTGACGATAAGGAGAATGCAAGGAGAAGAATGTTCGAACAAGCGGCAGGCATCTCAAAATATAAAGTCAGAAAACGGGAAACACTAAACAAACTCAAAAGTGCCACTGAAGACCTAAATAGAATTGATGACCTTTTGTTCGAGATTGAAGGTAATCTTAAATCTCTGGAAAAACAAGCCCGTCGGACACAGAAATACCTGGATCTGAAAGCTGAATATAAAGACGTTAGTATCAAACACGCTGTAATTTCTGTCCACAGGCTTAAGAAAGAATATAAAGGAATTTCTGATCAGTTGGTTGTAGATCAGGATACATACAGAAATAATGACGCTCAAATTCTAAAACTTGATGCACACCTTGCAAAAGAAAAAAAAGTTAATGCTGATAAAGAAACTCTGCTTTCAGATCACCAAAAGAGACTAAATGAACTGGTATATCAAATACGAAACAAAGAAGGAGAAAAAAGCTTATTGAACCAAAAGCTCGGCTTTAAAAAGCAAAATAAAGAACAACTAAATAAATCAATCCTGTCAAGCGAGGATGAACTCCTGCAAGTCAGTACTGAGTCTGAAAATCTCAAGCTTCATATTAATTCGGAAATCCTTCAACTTGAAGAAATAAAAAACATATGTGGCACATCTAAACTCACTTATGATAATATAAAGGCTGAATATAATTCAGCTAAATTAAGTTTTGATACCAGACAAAAAGAAAAACAAGAATTGGAGATACAAGTGTATGACTCCGAAAAATCCATTGCTATTTACAAAAATACTATAGAAAATCATGAAAGAGAAAATGTAAGAACTATTGATTTATTAGAGTCAAAATCTAAAGAAAATCAAAAAAATTCTTCAAACCTACATTCTTTAAGTTCAACTATTCAATACAAAGAAAATGAACTACTAAATCTCCAGGAAAGTGAAAATAAAAGGAAAGAAAAACTCATCGAGCTTGAAAGCCAAAGGGACAAACTTCAGAACGAACTTCAGAAAATCAATAGAAATATAGATTCAAAGCAAAACGAATATGATCTATTGAAAAGCATGATTGACAACTTTGAGGGATTTCCAGAATCTGTAAAATTTTTATATGATAACTGGCGAACAGACCTCGTTATTCTTTCAGATGTGCTTGATGTAACGGACGAATATAAAGCTCCACTTGAATTATATCTTGATCAATATCTCAATCATTATGTAGTTGAAACGCCTAATCACGCAATTCAGTGTATCAATTTATTGAAGAACTCACAAAAAGGAAAAGCTAATTTTTTTATTCTGAGTCATATTAAAAGCTCAATAAAAAGGACTGAAATACATGAGAATAGGCTTATCAGGGCAACAGATGTAGTTAAAACGCCTCCAAAATTTAAGGATTTAATAAATTGTTTGCTGGAAGATGTTTATATATTCAACGGCGATCTTGATGAATTGGATAGCAATATCTCTGAAAATTTGACGATTATTTCATCTAATGGAACGTTTTTAAGGAAAGGTTTTACAATATCCGGTGGATCTGTAGGATTATTTGAAGGCAAAAAAATTGGGAGGAAACAAAATCTTGAAAAACTTGCTTCATTTTTGGATGATAACAACAAAACAAGGGAAGTTGAGAACTTAAAACATGAAAAGATCAAAAAAGAAATTGAAACTATTAAAATTTCAGATCTTAATAAATCTATCGAACACTTTAAAAAAGAACTACAAATAATAGAGCAGGACAAAATAAGGGTTCAGCACCACATTCAATCATTTGAAAACCTGAAAACTGATAACGAATCAAAAGTAAAGGCTGCAACTCAGCAGATCAAGGAGATTAAAGCTAAGATTTTAGTCCACGATCAACAAATCTTAACCCTTAAAAATAAAATTGGAGCTCTGAATAAACCTGAGGAAAACCAGAATTCAGATATTGATCAGCTCGGTGAAAAGCTTTCTGCCGTCTCAGAAAATTTTAATAATGATAATATCAGGTATATCAGGCAACAAAACCTTGTTAATAATTTTGAAAAAGATAAGGATTTTAAAGATCTGAAAGTTTCAGAATTAAGACTAAGGATCACTACTGACAAGCAAAAACTAATGTCAGAAAACAGGGAGCGAATAGATATTGAAGATGAGCTGATAAGATTGGACAAAGAACTGCAAAGCTGTTATGCAGAAAAGAAGAACTTTCAATCCACGCTAAGTGAGGCTGAGCAGGACTACTTCAAAGCCAAAAATACTATTACAGCCTCAGAAGATAGTGCCAGAAATCTTTCAAAGATCCAATCTCAATTACAGCACAATATACAAATCCTGAAAGATAAATATTCAGAGCAAAAATTTCAGATTCAATCAGTCGCAGAGAGAATCAGAATAGAATTTAATGAATCCATCAATGACCATATTAATAAAGAAATCGGAGAAGACGAAGAATTTAACTTACTTAATGAAGATCTTGAAAAAATAAAATTGAGAATGTCAGCATACGGAGATGTTAATCCCCTGGCTGTAGATGCTTATAACGAGATGAAACTAAGGTATGATAATATCAATGTTCAACGCAAAGATATACTGGATGCAAAAGATAGTTTGCTGGACACAATGAAGGAAATCGAAACGACCGCTACGACTCAGTTTATGGCAGCTTTTTCAAAAGTTCGGGAGAATTTTATTACTGTCTTTAGAAGTTTGTTTACAGAGGATGATACCTGCGACCTTATATTACTAGACAAAAATAATCCTTTAGAATCAGAAATAGAAATCATTGCAAAACCAAAAGGAAAGAAGCCAAGGTCATTGAGCCAATTGTCAGGAGGGGAAAAAACCCTGACAGCAACTGCCTTACTTTTTGCTCTTTATCTTTTAAAACCAGCTCCTTTTTGTATTTTTGATGAAGTGGACGCTCCGCTTGACGATGCTAATATACAGAAATTTAACAAAATTATCCAAAATTTCAGTAGTGAATCCCAATTTATTATAGTGACCCATAATAAGTCTACTATGGCTGAAGTGGACGTCCTTTATGGTGTATATATGCCTGAACCAGGTATATCTTCAGTAAGCTCTGTCGATTTCAGGGCCTTGAAACATGAACCTCTCCTAGAAAACATAAGCTAATAAAAATGAACTATCTGGCCCATGTTCTTCTTTCATGTCATGACAAGGATCTAATGGCGGGAAATTTTATTGCGGATTTTCTGACCATCAAAGAAGTGAAATCACAACCGGACAAAATTATAAAAGGCATAGAATTACACAAATCAATAGATAGCTATACTGACCAACATTCGGCTGTAAAGTCATGTGTTCTTATTTTAAGACCTACTCAGGGCAAATACTCTCCCGTCATCATCGATATACTCTTTGATTACTTTCTGACAAAAAATTGGGCTAAATTTTGCTCTATAGATCTGGTACCTTTCATCACAAATGTTTACTCTATTTTGAATGAAAACAAAGAATCATTTCCTGAAAAACTCAAAAACATGCTACCTATAATGATTGCTGATGATTTCCTGATGAGTTGCGCTAATGAAGAAAGGCTCTCTAAAACATTTTTAAGGCTCAAAAAAAGGGTTAAATTTGAAAATCATTTTGAGTCAATACTTTTGGACCTTAAGAATCATTCCATTGATTTGGAATTTAATTTTCTAGCATTCTTCCCGGATCTTGTAAAGCATGTTAACTCATTTTGTAAGTGTTAGAATGTAAATCATGAAACAATTCGGACTGATTGGATATCCATTGTCCCATTCTTTTTCTCCAGGATATTTCAAAAATAAGTTTTTGAATGAAAATATTTCAGCCGAATACAATGCTTATCCCTTAGAGAAAATTGAAGACTTACCCCAACTCATCCAGTCTTCAGAACTTAGTGGTCTCAATGTTACCATTCCATACAAGGAGCAGGTACTACCTTATATTGACACTTTGGACCTAACAGCTGCAGAAATAGGAGCAGTTAATACTATTAAATTTACTAATGGTAAATCCAAGGGCTATAACACTGACGTTTATGGATTTGAAATGTCATTGCTTGGCCTGATAGATAATCCTTCAAGTATCACTAATGCATTGATCTTAGGAACAGGTGGTGCATCAAAAGCAGTACAATATGTTTTGATGCGATTGGGTATTAGTTATACACTTGTTAGCAGAAATTCTAAAAGTGCTTTATCCTATTCCGATTTAAAAAAAAATATATTTTCAAAAAGTAATCTTATCATTAATACATCACCACAAGGTATGTATCCAGACATATTGTCAAAACCCGATATACCGTTCCGATGGCTAACTGAAAATTATTTTCTGTACGACCTTGTATATAATCCCGAAAAAACCATATTTTTGAGCGAAGGAATATGCCGCGGCTGCAAAGTAAAAAATGGTCACGATATGCTTATTCTGCAAGCTGAAAAATCGTGGGAAATATGGAACCAATCTGAAATTTAATAATATATGAGTAAACCCGAACCTAATCTACGTCTTGATTTTTCCAATACTGAAGTTGCATTTGCCAACAAATCAGATAAAGGGCTTAAAAAGACTGCCTGGCTATTTCGTCTGATGAATAATCATACTTTAGTGAATTTAGGATCAAAATTTGGTTTATTTGCTATAAAATTAAGGCTTCCCTTTACAGATTTAGCCGTTAGAAATACCATTTTCCCACAGTTTTGTGGAGGTGAATCGTTATTGGATTGTCAAAATACAATTGATAGTCTTTATGAGTCGGACATTTTTACAGTCCTAGATTTTGGAGCTGAAGGTAAGTTTGACGAAGACGATCTTGATAATGTCATGAAAGAAACATTAAAGGCAATTGAAATGGCCGCCTCTAACAATTCTGTGCCCGTTGTAAGTACCAAAATTACTGGTCTTGTAGATCAAAAAATTCTTGAAAAAATACATAACAAAGAATCTCTTTCAGAAGGTGAAAAAAGAAAATACCAACATCTTTATGAACGAGTAGACGAGATTTGCAGTAAAGCACATGAACTAGCAATAAGTGTCTTTGTAGATGCTGAGGAAAGTTGGATTCAGGATCCGATCGATGAGATGGTTATGTTAATGTCTGAGAAATACAATAAAGAAAGGGCTATCGTGTATAATACTTATCAACTGTATCTGACATCTAAATTTTCACATATAAAGCGCGATCATGCCCGATGCCTCAAAAGTGGTGTTGTTTTCGGTTGCAAAATGGTAAGAGGGGCATATATGGATAAAGAACGAAAGCGAGCTGAAGAAATGGAATATCCTGATCCTGTACAACCTGACAAATCTTCTACAGATAACGATTTTAACAATGGCATAAAATATTGTGTAGAAAATCACGAAACCATATCATCTTGCTGCGCTTCACATAATGTAGATAGTAATATGCTACAAGCGCGGCTCATACATGAAAAAGGTATTGAACATAATCACCCTCACATCAATTTTTGTCAGCTGTTCGGGATGGGTGATAATATTACATACAATCTTGCTAAGGCAGGCTACAATGCAGCCAAATATGTAGTTTATGGTCCTATAAAAGACGTGATTCCGTATCTGATAAGGCGGACGCAGGAAAATGCTTCTGTTACTGGCGATATGAGTCGCGAACTAAGCTTAATAGAAACAGAAATAAAAAGAAGAGGATTATAGATGTATATGGGTGTATAAAACCAAAATTTTAAAATTACTCTACCCTATCTGATTACGGTATAATTTTAAAATTTTCTCATTCTTAAATGCTTCTAAAGATACAATTAAGCAGGATTTTATCGTTAAAGCTTTTATGAAACATTTGTTGTATATTGTTATTATTTTGTGCTTTTTAAGCTGTTCTGATAACAAGGTTGAGAAATTTTATGAAAATGGTAAGCTCATGGAAGAATACAGTATAGATAAAGACAAAGAGAAACATGGAATTTTTCGTTCGTATTACCCTACAGGTATTCTTAAAGAAGACAGTAATTATAAAAAAGGCAATCTAACCGGCAAAAGGATTCTATTCTATGCAACCGGGCAAAAAGAAATAGAAGAATCTTATTCCGAGATGGGACATCTTGAAGGACAATATTATAATTTCTACCCAAATGGGGATGTAAAGCTTGAAAAAAATTATAAAAAAAATATACTTAGCGGTATCCTTAAAGCTTATTATTCAGGTGGCAAATTAAAGGAACAAGTAACCATGTCAAACAATGAAGAAAACGGACCTTTTTCTGAATATTTTGAAAATGGGCAAATACAATGGAAAGGAACATATAGAAATGGTGATAATGAATATGGAATTTTATACGAATACGACTCATTAGGTACTCCAATAAAAATAATGAAATGCGACACACAGGCTATTTGTCGAACTATTTGGAAACCAGGAATGCCCATAATAAATGTCGATACTGTAAAATATGAATAAAATCTACTATCTGATTATTATTTATTGTTCCGGTGCCTGTTTAAATGTAGGAAACGGACAGATAGGGGGAAAAAACTCTTACGAATTTCTGAATTTACCATCCTCGGCGCGAATCACTGCTTTGGGTGGTCATCTGATTAGTGTTATGGATGACGATGTAGCCCTTTCAGCCGCAAATCCTGCTTCACTCAATAAAAAAATGCACAATAAAATTGTGTTTTCACATAATTTTCACTTTGCGGATATCCAGAATGGGTATTTGGGTTATGGAAGATACCTTGAGAAATTAAACCTAAATACCCACTTTGGTATCCAGTATATCAACTATGGTGAATTCAAATATGCTGATGTATTAGGAAACCAACAAGATAATTTTTCTGTAAGAGAAACTGCATTTATAGTGGGCGCTTCAAAAAAAATTGCAGACAGAATCTCAGCAGGAGTAAATTTTAAAACCGTGTTCAGTAATCCTGAATCCTATTCTTCTATCGGCGCCTTACTGGATTTGGGCATCAATTATCAAAATGATTCATCATCAGTAATAATAACTTTCTTAATTAAAAATATCGGTTACGAATTGACCACATATACCGGTGCAAGATCAGGAACCCCACTAGATATTCAGATAGGAATATCCAAAAAACTTAAATATTTGCCTTTCAGATTTTCTGTTATTGCCCATCAGCTTCATAGAGCAAATGCCAGGTACGACGACCCTGATAAAAAAGCAAACACGGATATATTTGGCGAGCTCATCAAAGAAAATGACTTATCTAATGCGGTAGATAATATATTCCGGCACTTGGTTTTCAATGGGGAGTTTTTACTTGGAAAAAATGAAAATCTAAGACTTAGAGCTGGTTACAATCATTTACGTCGCAAAGAACTTTCAATATCCACATTCAGAAGCCTGGCTGGATTTAGTCTTGGTTTTGGTGTCAAAATTAATGCTTTTAAACTTGACTATGGCGTGGGATATCATCACATCGCAGGTGCAACAAATCATATTGGAATAAGTACTGATTTAGGCAAATTTTTCAAGAAGTTTTGATATTTATTTATTTTTTTCTCTACCCAAGAACATTAAGTCCTAATTTTTATCCTTTATCCGACTAACTCTAAGAAAATATGTTTTTACAGCACCGTAAGTAAAACACAGACCTTTCACAATATTAAAATCTGTAGTACACAAACCGAAACTAAAAAAATTAGAAAACCCCGTAATCAGGGCTATTGCGTCTGGTTAACAAGCATTGTGGGTTAATATATGTTCCTTTTTTGCTACCAATATTACTGCTGAAGTATAATAAAAATTAAAATACTATCAATTTTAAATCAAAAAATAAAATTATTTTCGTTTTAGCAAAGGTTATTTTATTATTCATATGGTCATATAAGTATTGATAAAATATCACTTCAAAACCTAAAATTTATTACAATATTCAACAAGTTCATATCCACTTTATGAATTACATATCTGGGATCATCGTACGTTTCTCCTTTTTTCCATTTGAATACCCATAGTAGCTGACTTTCAAAACCATTTAGCAAACCCGAAAATTTATGCCTTATATCAATATTCATTTGTGTATATGCAGGCATACCAAATTTATTAAGCTCAAAATTTTTAACATCCGGTAATAAAAAATATCCATAAGATAATTGAAAAGAAGTCTTTTGAAAAAGTGTATAAGTTGTTTTTCCTACTACCGCAGTCACACCCCCAAATCCCTCATTTCGCTCTCTGGACATGAAAGTATAGAAATTGTCCCTACCCCACTCCCTTGGCATCAGGTATCTGCCTGAATCACCTATATGATTGAAATTTAGGCTATGATCCCACTTATCTGTCTTTATGCCCATTCTGGCTCCATATATCAATAATGGATCATTACTTGAATAATAAGTCTTCCGGTCATCAGAATTTCCCCCGTCTCCGGATTTATTCTGTAAAGTCAACTGAACACCACTATAAAACTTAATTGTCGTGAGTTGCTTTTGCCATTCAGCCTGCAGCAAAGCCGTGTTCATGATATTTTGGACCCACATATCCCAAAAATTTATGGTAAGGTTTTTTATTACTTTATTTTCATAATTAAAAAAAAATGCTCCGGAAGTTTTTATATTTCCATAGTAGTCCGATTTTATTCCCAGCTCATTTACACCAGATGGATATACTCCTATGGATGATGCCAAGCTATACCACTTCTTGGTACCACGTGGAGCAATACCATAAATCCAACCTGACTGAAAATGGTGAATCTTATTAAAGGCTGTTTCAAACCATATTCCTTCTACCGAAGTCGGCCGCATTCGCCCATCCTGTAGATTTATAAAAGGAGTATTTAATAGTTGTCGTCCAAATGTAAACATAGTTTCGTTCCGTTTATATTTCAAGAACAATTCTTCTATTCTGTTTATTTCGTTCAAATCAGAAGGGTTTGCAATATCAAATAGTCCTATTTCATATCTGTTTGCCTGCCCGGTTACATTATCTTTTAAAGCTAAATCAGATGAGACTGCGTTAAATATATAAAACCCGCTCACTCCTACCCGCAATCCATGAAAGCTCCCTGACTCATATCTCAGACCTCCTCCTATGGCGTTTGCATGATAATCAGACAAATCTCCTTGATTTCTTATAGATGAATGGAAAAATCTGAAATGACCATTTATACTTCCTGATTTGAATGCTGATAATAAAGTGGTGGAGTCCCCCGCATTGCTATTATCTGCCAGCCATATTTTAGGTTTCTCATGGAGGTCCTGATGCTGTGCGTATGTTACATCAAGGCAAAATAATAAAAGTACCAATAGTGAAATTGACTTCATAATAATATATTTATGGCCAAATGAAATCAGATGTGATTCACACAGATAAGGAATAATCAGTAACCTGCTTTAATGTAGTTCCAATTTTTTTCCAGACGCTCTACTATCTCTAAGATTCCACCGGGGACTGTACGGCATTGGTCCATCAACTGATCTCTGGCTATATTTTTTTGAGTCATAGTAAACTCACATCCTACAAAATCAACTTTTGCTGCAGCGAGTTCTGCCAGTTTATCCAATACAAGTGATTTGCCTTTTTGAATAAAACTTAGTCCGGGTCCATGGCAAACTACCTCTATTTTAGTGCCAGGTGCTAACTGCTGAATATTTAAAATCTGACGCACCAAAGCACTGTGATCCGCAGTATCTTTAGAAACCATTTGAAAAATGATTTTATGTGTTTTTGCCTTTTTAGTCTCTATTTTACTTTTAGCCTGAGCCATCATTACACCATTGGAAAGCAATAAGCCAAATATTAAAACTAATAATGTTTTCATATAAAATTGATTAATTGATTATTTTTAAAATAATTGGAAAGTTTTAATGTTTTGGTAACTATTTAATTTTGGCATAGACATAAATTCATAATTTTATCCAAATAGCTATAAATTGAATTTTTTTAATGAAACTCATAATCCACTCCATACACCTGCGATAATAACGTCTCAGGAGCGTCCAATGCGATAGCTGACTTCCTTGGTTTTGGGGTCACAGGCGAATTTTCTTTCAGATAATCCCGCATATTTTGGTGCAAAGTGTAATCCAAATTTTTTGCTTCCATCACATTTCTGATTCTGCAGATCATATCTACAGGATCACCATCCCTTTCACAAGCTGCTATTGTATAAATTTTTTGAATATCTAATGTTTGACCTTGTATACTGATACTTTCAATTCTTTTACCTTCTTCGCCAAATGCTCTAAAACGTACTATCATGCCATTAAACTTAGTTACCCACCCTCCGAATCTTTTTGAAGCATCCTGAGCAAAGACATTATTCAGCTCTTTCTCGAGCCAGATCAATATTTGGCTACCCGTCACTTTCCCGATCCTGATATTACTATCCACCGGCAACATATCGTATATATATCCATTGGTAATAGGTATATTTCCACTTTTATCAGGAGTACTTCTGGGTGGACAAAATCTAAAACCATTTGATAAAACAATATCAATATCCTTGAGACGCCAGCGCAGTGAGTCCACTACCATTGTATCAATTGTATTTTCTATGACGAAGTATCTGTACAATGGTAATGTGCTATATCCAACAATTCTGCCAATATCATCTACAAATGGTTTTTCTAAATTAAAGATCAAGTTTGAAATTTCGTTGTCTTCTTTATATTTACTTTGTCCTATTTCATCTAAAAAGTAGTCATCTTTTACTATCTTACCTCCTTGAATTGTTAATTCAAGACGACCGCAAAATGATCCGAAAGCACCTGGCTCTACCACTTTGGAATATGTACATTTGATAGGTTTTCTTACGCGCTCGTGGGTATCACCTCCTAAAATATAATCCACACCTTTTGTAACTTCCTGATTAGCAAGATGAATTTGCTGTGACAGCCCTAAATGGGCAATAATAATTACATATTGGCACTGCTCCTGGTTTCTAAGTGTATCTACATAATATGCAATATTTTCTTCAGGTTTTGTATATATGATTCCTTTACTGTAATTCGGAGACTGTCTGATGGGAACCAGATGATCTGTGTATCCCAAAAATCCGATTTTTATGTCATTGACATTCCATATATAGTATGGCGGAAAAATATGTTCCCCTTTCTTACCTTCACCAAGATCATGGTACATATTGGCACAAACTTTAGGTGCACTTAATCCCCCAAGTAATGTCTGCATTTCCTTTTTACCATAGATAACTTCCCAGTTGCCAGGTAAATAAAGGTCATATCTTAAAGCATTCAAAATAGGAGACATCGCCTTCCCTGTTGTTTTTACAGATAATTCGCTCCCCTGATACATATCACCCGTATCTATTAAAAAGGTATGTTTATTTTTTTTTCTTTGGTGTTTAATATAAGTGGCCAAATGAGCATAACCACCGGTTTTTCTGAAAACAGCCTTTCCCTTTTCCCAAAACAATTCATCATGAGGATGTATTTGACAATGGACATCGGTGGTCTGAAGGATAGTCAATTTAAAATTTTCAGGGATAAAATCTATTTTATTTTCCGTTACTTGACTATTATCACTTAATATCTTTACAGGAGTGATTAATCCTGCACCTACTGCACCTACCACACCTATTGACTTTAAAAATGTCCGTCTATTATGACTCATTGCTCTTTTTTTATTTAGAATCCTTTCGGGCTTCCGCTATAGGTTTAAATGGTCCGTATTTATGCTGTTTTCCATTAAATTCATCGATGTAAGGGCCCAAAGGATGGTCAATTGGTTTTTTACTGATATCCGGCCAGTCATCGGGCGTATTTTTGTGTGGACGAGGCTGGCTGTTTACAAAAGCTGCAAGATCCCATGCTTCCTCATCGCTGAGTTGTGGAGCGTCAAATGTTGCCCCAAGCGGCATATTATATTTAACATATTTGGCAAAATTGCTCAATCGATAAAGGCCAGCGGCGTCGTTGTACGCGTGCTCTCCCCACATGGGAGGATATGTATATTCATCTCCTGATGTGGCCATCACACCATTTCCGTCTTTCTGATGGCATGAAACACATTTAGCGTTATAAATCTCATTGCCTTTTACAGGATCAGCAGCTCTATCAAGATATGGGATATTTTTCAGGCCGGAACCTTTAACCACCACACCTTTTTCCACATTTTTACCTAAAAAAAGCATGTATGCTTTAATAGCCTGCATTTCAGTGCCCAAGGTATCAAGTGGTGTACCATTCAGGCTTCGCTCAATACAATCATTTACACGCTTATAAATACTCTCTTCTGTCCCACTTCTGGCCCTGAATTTAGGAAATGTAGAAGATACTGAACCATAGTTATTGCCAAAAATCTTAGAACCTGCTTCCAAATGACAATTCTGACAATTCATGCCATTGGAGATTTGCATTACCGTACCTTTTGGACCTAAATATTTTGAAGTATGAGAAATTAGGTCTTTTCCATAAAGTATCTGAGATTCAAGACCTGAACCTTTTATAGATTCTGTATCAGGGGCTTCCCAAAACGTACCCGTTTCTTTTGAATACATTTGAGTTGTACTAATTTCTTCACCATTGACTTTCGTTTCAGGCCAAGGTATTAAGCTATTTGTGGTGTTGAATATTTGGTATATAGTAAAAATCAAAACGAATACAACCATTATTACGAAATATATCAACGATGTAATGTTAACCAAATTATATTCCGTGGATTTCAAATGATTATTTTGCATCATTTTTTTATTTAGATCTTTGGCCTTAAAAATTTAGTGTGGCAATTTATCTCTTAATAAACCATATACCCAAGTACCAGCAATTGCACTGATTAAAGTTACTATGATGACTGTAGTACCTGTACCTATCTGAGCAAATAATGGACCCGGACATGCCCCTGTAATCGCCCAACCTATCCCAAATAACAATCCGCCGATTATTACTCCCTTATTGTACGGCTTAATATGAATGATTATGTCTTCCCCGTAGATGGTTTTTATTCCAAACTTTCTGATGATCCAAACTGAAAAAGCCCCAACTACTACCGCACTACCTATGATACCATACATATGAAAAGATTGAAACCTAAACATCTCCTGAATCCTGAACCATGAAATGATTTCAGCCTTTACAAACACTATCCCGAATAATATTCCTACAAAAAGATATTTCAAGTTGTGGTACCATTTATGATCCAGCCTGCTTTCATTTACACACATACTATCAAGCTCCCGTAATTTAAGATCTTTATCGTATTCAGGTTGAAACTCATCAACTTCCATGGATTTTTTATTGACACTCATCGCTTTTATTTTAAAGACTAAGAATATAAGGTAATAGGATATTGGCGGCAAAAAATCCTCCTACCATAAAACAAATTGTAGCTACTAGCGATGCCCAGCTCAATGATGATAGTCCCATAATACTGTGACCGCTTGTACATCCGCCTGCATACCGCGTACCGAAGCCAATAAGAAATCCTCCAAAAACAATCATCAATAATCCTTTAAGGCTCAGTATATTTTGCCAGCTCACCACATCTAATGGTATAAGAGCATTGCTGTAATCAGTAATTCCGTAACCTGCCAATTCAGTTTTCAAATCCGCATTAACAATGATTTCATTAGGATTTTGAATGAAATGAACTGCAAGGTAACCCCCAACCAAAATTCCAGCAACAAATATTAGGTTCCATATCTCTTTTTTCCAATTGTATTTAAAATATTCAATATTGGCAGGGAAACAAGCAGCACATATATGACGCATGGACGAAGAAATACCAAAAGCTTTATTTCCTAGTATAAGCAATGTCGGCACTGTAAGTCCGATCAAAGGACCAGCTATGTACCATGGCCATGGTTTTGATAAAATTTCAAGCATAATAATTTATATATGATTAGACAAATGGTTGCAAATTGGTCAATAATAAAACATTACCCAGTAAACTTACCCACATTTTTCCATGCCCCTGCATCAATAATGTTATTAATTCCCTGAGATTCAAGAAATAATTTTGCTTTACTACTTCTGTTGCCACTTCGGCAAAAAACTAAAATATCTTTTTTACCTTTAAATTTATTTATACACGACGGCAGATTATTCAATGGTATGTTAATAGATCCTTTGGGATGTCCCTGAGCATACTCAACTGTTGTTCGCACATCAACTAAAAATGGCTTCTTTGATAATATTTCTGTCAAATCAAGTGCCGTAGCTCTGGTGAAAATGGATTTTAAAAATTTAAACATAACGAGTTTAATTTTGAGCAAATTTTCTAATTAGCAAATGTTCGTAAAGTAAGTCATATTTACGGTAAAATATCAATGAGGAAGCGAATCTTTGATAAGTCCGTATAAATAAGTACCAACGATAGCAAAAAAGAAGACAACAATCATAGCAAAATATCCGTATCCTATATTCACTACTATAGGACCGGGACAAGCTCCGCTAAGAGCCCAACCCATGCCAAAAATTGCTCCTCCGACTACATAACGAATGATTGATTTATCCTTTGGATAAAATAAAATCGGGTTTCCTTCATAATCTCTGATTTTGTATTTTTTAATCAACCAGACTCCTGTAATCCCCAATAATACAGCAATACCTATAATACCGTACATGTGAAATCCCTGGAATCTAAACATTTCCTGGATTCGATACCAAGAGATTGCCTCAGATTGTGACATAATTATCCCAAACAATATCCCAGCAATCATAAATTTTATAAATTTCATTTTACTTGAATTACTTATGGAATCAAAAAATAAGAGGAAATATCAAATGTGTCATGAGAAGACCTCCGGCAAAAAATCCTATCACTGCTACTAAAGAAGGAAGCTGCAAGTCAGAAAGCCCACTGATAGCATGACCAGATGTGCATCCGCCGGCATACCTAGTGCCAAATCCAACCAATAAACCTCCCATTGATAGAATTAAAAACCCTTTGATAGAAAAAACTGCATCAAATCCAAATATTTCATTTGGCTGCATGGATTCCGGAGCAACAAACCCAAGTTCCTGTAGATTTGAAATTGTGGCAGACGATATTTGAACGGGTGTCTCATTTTTCAAAAGTGTGCCTGAGATAATCCCGCCTATGATAGCTCCTAATAAAAATACAAGGTTCCAAATTTGAGTTCTCCAGTTAAAATCAAAAAATTTTACCGTTTTCCCCGCGCCAACAACTGCACAAATGGTTCTTAGATTAGAAGAAAATCCAAAAGACTTTCCAAAAAATAATAACAAAAACATAACGAATGAGATCATAAGTCCCGAAAACCACCAGGACCAACTTTGAGTTATAAATTCTTGCATGGAAACTGTTCTTTTTTTTTTAATTTAAGTGAAATGAAATGATGGGTTTAAAAAGGTGTTTTACTAAACTTTCAGCACCACTATTATAAAATAGACCACCTTGACCGTGAGTTCCAATAAAAATCATATCTATATCCTGACGTGCTAAAAATTTATTTACACCATCTTCAACACCAGCCGCATAAACAATATGATTCAAATGTTTTGAAAGATTGTGATTAATTGCATAAATATCCATCTTAGAGAGAATTTCCGACTCAGTTGTTTCTTGATTTTCTGGTGCAATATATAATTGATGATAAACGGCATCAAAACATCCGGCGAACTTATTCATTAAGGGTAAATGTAGGGTTTCAGCTTCTTTAAAATCATGTACGTATAATATATCTTTGATTATGAGGTCTGATCTGTCGCACATCAATGACAGCAAAGGAACTTTTGCTTTTCTTGAAATGATTTGTGCCTGAGATGAAGTCAATTTTTCCTTTAAACCCCAGGACCCTTTTGTGCCCATGACAATAAGATCAAAATTTTCAGACTCTGCAAACTTAATAATCGAATCTGTAACCTTTCCCAATATCATATGTACTTTGACATGATCACCATACAGTGTTTTGAGATTATTTAATTTTCTTTCAATGATCTTTTTTTGGTCTTTTACATAACTTATATCTATCTCTCCACATGTTGCAATATCTCCGTTTCCATCCAAGGTTACGGTTTCAGGCATATCCATCACGTGCAGAAAGTGAATATCTAAAGACATGTTTTCTTCCAGTTTTCTGACCATGATAAAAGAATATTCAGCCTGAACAGAAAAATCCGTTGGGATAAGTACTTTTAATACATTCTGATCTTTTACTGCCGGAGTTGATTTTTTTGATAATCCAAAATCTTCTTTTATTAATTCTTCTTTAATCAATCCAGTCGCCCCGGCAAGCAACTGAACTGAAGACAGAGAACCTGCATCGATGACATGAGAAATTCCATTTTCATTCAAAATTCTCTTAGCATGTGCACTACGATTTCCACTCCGACAATAGACAACGACCTGCGGGTAGGAAATAAGTTTAGTGGCAAGCATTCCTATCTGCTCCAATGGAATATTTACAGCTCCCGCTAGATGACCCGAAGAAAACTCATTTTTACTTCTGACGTCCACAATAACTGCACCTTTTTCGATGATCTGATCGTGCAAACCTGCACCTATCACCTTTTTTAACCATGAAAACATTTTTCAATTTTTATTGAAAGAAAAAAAATAATTATCAGTTAAATTCAACTTTTTCGCCTTTATCAATCCATTCATTCATTCCATCAGAATAATTTGAAATGTTAGTAAAACCTTCCTTGGCTAGAAGTGAATAGGCAATGGCAGATCTGTCCCCACCCTGACAGTGGATTATGACGTCTTTGTTTTTACTTATCTTATCAATATTTTTAAGAATCGTACCAACAAATATATTTTCAGCCCCATGGATATGACCAGCATTATACTCAGTAACACCTCTCAGGTCCACAATCTGGGTACTATTATCATTCAACTTTGTCTTAAAATCATCATATCCTATCAATTTGGAAGATTGAAGTACACCTTCATATACATCTGTTGATGGTATGAAACCCATGATATTGTCCAATCCTATGCGCATCAATTTTCTAGTAAGGTCGTCCAACTGGTCAGGATCGGCTAATAATATAAAATGCTCATCATAAGTAAGGAACCAACCCGCCCAAGTGGCAAATGCATTATTGCCTTGAATGTTGATACTTCCAGGTATAAATCCAGCACTAAAGTCCACTTTATTACGTGTATCTATCAATTTGAGCCCTTTTCCCAACGCGGCTTTTAGCTCTTCTACGGATAATTGCTTGAGTTTTGGAACTTCAATCATCAGCGGTCTTTCTACTTTATTGAGCTTCTTCATCATAGCAAAATACTTTGGTGGCTCCGGTTGATCAGTCAAAAGATAATCTACAAATCCAGTTTGGTTCTCCTTATATTGGAGAGCCCAATTTCTGATTTTTTCATACCCGACGGTTGTACTAGGTACAGCACCCAGTGCTTTGCCGCAAGCAGAACCGGCACCGTGCCCGGGCCATACTTGAATATAATCCGGTAATTCGTCAAATTTTTTGATGGAATGATACATTTGTAATGCACCTGCATCTTGCGTACCTTTCATTCCCGCAGCTTTTTCCAATAAATCCGGTCTTCCTATGTCACCCACAAATACAAAATCACCAGTAAACATCATAACCGGTTCCTTACTCGCCGGTATGTCTGTCAGTAAAAAACTTATGCTTTCGGGTGTATGCCCGGGAGTATGAAGCACTTCAAATATCAAATTACCCACTTTTATTTCGTCTCCGTTTTTCAGTCCTTTGTGTGCAAATTCATATTGCCAATCATCCCCACCTTCATCAGATAAGTACATATCTGCCCCTGTCAGAGCCGCCAATTCTCTCGAACCTGAAAGGAAATCTGCATGAATATGCGTCTCGAAGATATGGGTGATCTTCATATTATTTTGTTTAGCAATGTCGACATAAGTATCTACATCCCGCTTTGGATCTATTACTGCTGCCACTCCGGCTTTTTGACAGCCGATCAGATAACTGGCCTGTGCCAAACTTTTATCATAAATGTGTTGAAATAACATAATAAAAAATTTATTTGATGCCGCAAAAATATAAGGATTTTTTTTAACACCATGTAACCAAAGTTACCGTAGATGATTTAAATCACATAAAGTATTTGAAAAATTATATAATCAACATTTTTTATTCTTTAATTTATATAACTGATATTCAGATGGAATGTAACTTAGGTTGCATTTGATCAACTTTAAAATATACTATCTTTGCCTCCGATAATCATAAGCCTGAATTGGATCCTTGATCAAAGATATTTAAAAGATAGAAATAAAATACAGTAAATTTGAAAATAAATCTTCTTCCATCTTTAGATTGGATAAAAAATTATAATAAAAACTGGCTGAATGGTGATATATCGGCAGGCCTAACTGTCGGAGTTATGCTTATTCCTCAAGGAATGGCTTATTCAATGCTAGCAGGGCTACCTCCTATTTATGGTCTTTACTCTGTTACATTACCTTTAATCATTTATGCTTTTTTAGGCACATCAAGACAACTTGCAGTAGGTCCGGTTGCAATGGTTAGTCTATTGATCTCGAGTGGTGTTGGACAACTTGCAGAAGCGGGCACTGATCAATATATTGCACTGGCTATTTTGCTGGCATGTATGGTCGGTATTCTACAGTTTAGTATGGGCTTGTTCAGGCTAGGTTTTCTTGTTAATTTTTTATCACATCCCGTCATTGCCGGATTTACCTCTGCTGCTGCTCTAATCATAGGATTTAGCCAGTTTAAGCATTTATTAGGCATCAAAGTAAACGGCGAAAAATTCATACAGATTATTCAGCAGATTATTCAGCAATTGGGAGTTATTCATTTTTTATCTTTTATAATCGGGCTCATAGCTATTATTTTGCTTGTTTTTGTTAAAAAAATTCATAAACTTATTCCAGGCCCTTTAGTAGTTGTTTCGATTGGAATCTTAGCGGTATATGTTGGAGGGCTAAACGAAAAAGGAGTTAAAATTTTAGGAGAAATACCTCAAGGTCTGCCTACTTTCAGTGCTATTCTATTGGATTTTTCATTTTTAAAGGCCTTATTACCTACAGCTTTCACGATAGCTTTTGTTGGATTTATGGAGTCTATTGCAGTTGCCAAGGCAATACAAGCCAGGCATAAAGATTATAAACTAGACGCAAATCAAGAACTACTGGCTCTCGGAATTGCTAATATAGCCGGCTCATTTTTTAAATCTTTTCCGGTTACGGGAGGATTTTCCCGTACTGCCGTCAATGACCAGGCTGGTGCCAAAACCGGACTTGCATCACTTATCAGCGCAACACTTATCATTCTCACACTTCTATTTTTTACGTCTTATTTTTATTTTTTACCAAATACTATCCTGGCTGCCATCATTATTGTTGCTGTCTACGGATTGATAGATTTCAAAGAAGCGAAACATCTTTGGAATACTGACAAAATAGACTTCGGATTATTTGTTACAGCCGCTATTGGTACTTTGATATTTGGAATAGAAGAAGGTATTCTTTTGGGAGTGATTTTATCCTTGGCCGTTTTGATTTATAGGGTTTCATACCCACATTTTGCAGAACTGGGTCTTATAAATAAAGGGAAGGACTTCAGAAATATCCTTCGATATAAAGAAGCTTTAGTTAGAGATGAAATAGTTGTAATGAGGTTTGATGCTCAGCTTTATTTTGCCAATGTCAATTATTTCAGAGATAAGGCAGATGGTCTGATCAATAATAGAAATCACCCAAAATATTTTATTCTTGATGCATCCCCCATTAGTGCCATAGACTCGACTGCAATGCACGCACTTCATGACATGATAGACGACATGAAAAAAAGCAACATAACTTTCCTTGGGGCCAGCTTTATCGGACCTGTAAGAGATATGCTTACAAAAGGTGGCATTATAACACTAATAGGAAAAGAAAAGTGCTTTCTTTCTTTAAAGGACGCTTATAGTTATGCTGAATCTCATATGCCGGTAAAGAATTAGAAATACATATTCATAATAACTTTTGGACGTTTTTCATGACTTGCTCTATTCTTTCAGATAATGAACCCTTTATCACAACATAAGTCTTTTGGTATCTATTTAAAAAGTCCTCGTATACCGTAAAAAGTCTTTCTCTGTCGTTTGGATTTTCGCGTTGGATATCATATTCCCACTTTATGTCTGGGGTACATAAAAAGTAAATATCAGGTTGTGCTTCAATCCATTTTTTTAGTAAAAAAGCGTCGATCTTTGAGTATTTTTCATTTTGCCAAATAAGAATTGTCAAAAGATCGGTATCGCAACATATATTTTGATGCTTGGTTGTCAGGATTTTTTCTTCCCACAATTGGAGTAAGCCTATTTCAAACAAATCATATTCATCATACGTGTTGTTCCTCATATTCAAATACTCTCTGGCGATTTCCGATACTTCAAAAAAATTCATTTTATCGCAAATTTCTTTGACCAAAGAAGTTTTACCACTGCATTCAGGACCCGTAAAAATTATCTTCAAAAGTAATTATTCAATGATTTTTTCAATTTTTTCTAATAAAGCCGCAGCTTCAGCAGTTTTTGCGTCGCTTACTGCCCTATTGGTTTTTGATAAATAAAAGGCTTCTTCTAAAAGTTTGGAATACTGGGCCATTAATTTTTCTTTTTCACTTTTCTTTTTAAACAATCCAAACATAATAAATTTTATTTTGAAGAACAAGAACGAATCAAATTGGTTTTATATTCATTCAACAAATTAATAATCCAGTATCCGCAACCAAATTTAGTTAATAATTATTTCACAAAGCAACAATCTGCATTAGTTGATTATGTAAATTAGTTTGTATGCGAAAAGTGTAAATATAAGAATTGTTAAAAATATATAGTGGACAAAGTTGCTACTTTCTTTTAAATTAAATCTGTTGAACTCTGCTTTCATAATATATTTTTTAAATTTGCACGTCAATATAAACCGAGATGAAGAAAGTAAGATTAGATATCATGGCATTATCACATAGCGTGACTCAGTCACACAATTACGCTGTGGTTTTAGGTGAGGAAAATGGTAAAAGAAGGCTGCCTATAGTTATTGGTGGTTTTGAAGCTCAGGCAATTGCAGTGGCTTTGGAAAATATGACCCCTAATCGTCCTTTGACCCATGATCTTTTCAAAAATACAATGGATGCATTTGACATTGAACTCAAAGAAGTTCTTATAAATAATTTGCTGGATGGAATATTTTATGCTCAACTTATTTGTATGCAAGGTAGTAATGTCATGCAAATAGATGCGCGCACCTCAGACGCAATAGCTATGGCAGTAAGATATAGCTGCCCTATTTACACTTTTGAATTTATCATGGAAAGCGCAGGAGTTATTTTGGATGAAGAAGAAAAACTGCCGAAAACCCCGATTCGGCCTAAAACTACTTCTATAGAGGACATGAATTTGTCAAGCCTGGAAAAGCTTCTGGAAGAAGCTCTTCAAAAAGAAGATTATGAAAAAGCAGCGCAAATCAGGGATATTATTAGCACTAAAAAAAGCCTTGAATCTTAATTGGACTTAAGAATATATCCATACAAATTCTCTCTTCTTAGATGACTAAATTAAGTGTTAACATAAATAAAATTGCTCTCATTCGGAATGCCAGGGGTGCGAATTATCCTAATTTGGTAAATTTTGTATTGGATTGTGAAGAGTTTGGTGCTCAGGGTATTACTATCCATCCCAGACCTGATCAGCGGCACATACGCTTTAGTGATATATCTGAGTTAAAATCGATAGTATCCACTGAATTTAATATAGAAGGTTATCCCTCTGATGAATTTATGGAATTAGTCCTTAAAAACAAGCCACATCAATGTACCCTTGTCCCGGACCTGCCAGGAGCCCTTACTTCTGATAATGGATGGGATACGATTACTCATCAAAAATACCTAAGTGAAAAAGTTTCAAAATTGCATGATAAGGGGATAAGAGTAAGTCTGTTCATTGATCCTATCGAGAACAGATTACATGCCGCTAAAGAAACAGGTGCTGAGCGTATCGAATTCTATACCGGACCCTATGCACATGACTTCAATCGAAATAAAGAAAAAGCAATAAAACAGTTTTCAAATGCTGCGAAGATATGTACTCAAATTGGGCTGGGAATCAACGCAGGTCACGATCTGAACCTTGAAAATCTCAGATTTTTTAAATCGCACATACACAATCTGCTGGAGGTTTCTATAGGACATGCACTTATTTGTGATGCTCTCTATTTCGGCTTAAAAAACACCATTCAGCTTTATCTCAAAGAACTTGAATAATCAACCCTGTCTTTTTTAAAACATAAGGATTATTGGTAATATCTAAATTATTGTAAAAGAAAAGACTATATCTTAACTTTATAATAATTTGTTCTTTTCACTATATTTTTTCTTACAATTCATTATTTACAGCATTTTAAATTATTTTTGACCAATTGTTAACTAAATCCATCATCAAATGAGAACTTATCTTTTATTAAGAACTATACTTTGTACCATATTAATATTTGACATGTATTATACTTTTGCTCAAACAGATTTTCCATACAAAAAACCCTCTGATGATATACTTTCGTTGGCAGATGCTAAACCTGCACCTACGATAAGAATGAAACATGATGCTTCGCAGGCTTTGATGCTCTACAGAAATGCATATAAAAGTATCGACGAATTGGCCGCGCCGGAGATAAAACTAGCGGGTATCAGGGTAAATCCCGTCACCAACTCGTCCAATAGAACTGGATATTTCATCAACGCTACTATTTTGGATGTAAAGTCCGGCAAAGAGATTCAAGTGAAGGGACTACCCAAGGATGCAAAAATGTCTAATTTTATATGGTCAAATGATCAATCAAAAATCGCATTTACA
>JAYTNJ010000131.1:0-26656 GCA_043748345.1 Saprospiraceae bacterium | reverse complement strand
TTTACTTTTTGGCCTGATGTAGTTATTATTATGTCGACATCAGGGTAGGAGATTGGGTAAGGTCGCGTAATATAGTACTCATTGTCAAAATCATAAATCCGGTTGAGAATTTTATTTTTTAATTTATTTTTTACAAATAATTCAGATGCAATAACTTGTGCAGATGGAAATGCGCCATATCCAATTATATGGTCGTAATCAGAATGTGTAAATAACAAAAATTGTTTTTTCCCAGTATGATTTTTGCTGACAAAATGTTGTAATGTTTCTATTTCATTCGGGAGCCAGTTTGGGTCAACAATGATAACTGAAGTATCAAAACCTATAATAGAGCTTGTAGTTCTGTATAGACTGCTTTCAAATACAGTCACCCCTGAACTTTCCCATTGTATTTTCATTTCAGTACATTGTATTGTTGTAATGCAGTATACACTTCTTTCATCGGCAATCCCATTACATTTGAATAACTTCCTTCTATTCTACTGACCTTACATAATCCGATCCAATCCTGAATTCCATAAGCACCTGCTTTGTCATAAGGCTTAAATTCATGAAGATAATAATCAATTTCAGAGGATGATAGTGGTTCAAATGTTACCGAAGTCTGTACCGTAAATGACTTGGTCAGATCCAGAGACATAAGGCAAACACCGGTAGCAACGATATGAATTTTTCCTGAAAGCTCTGACAGTATCTGAACTGCTTCATAATAATCTAAAGGCTTATTGTAAATCTTATTATTTAAAATCACAACACTATCGGCGGTTAGCAAGATTTCATTGGATTCAAGTGTATTTTTGAGTGCCAATGCTTTTTTTATGGCAAGATCTTCAGCCACTTCAAATATAGGCATACCGCTATCAAAGCTTTCATCAATATCTTGCCATCTCACTTCAAAAACAAAACCCGCTTCAGTCAGCAACTGACTTCTTCTGGGAGATTTGGAGCCTAGAATGAGTTTTTTATCCACGTTGAATATATTCTTGCAGATTTTGTGATATCAAAACTATACTGGCAATACCGGCTATCATGACCCATTTCAACATGGAACTTATTCTTGAAAAATCTCTTTTTTGTGTAGGTTTTACTAGAATTTGGATGATTAATATCAAGGGAGATACAACGAGCAATAGTAAAAATATAATAAACCTAAAATCTTTCACTTCATTTTGGAGATGTAGCCAAACTAAAATAATGACAATTGTTACCATACATAAACTGACACAAGTTTTTTTTGCATTTTCGATGCCGTATTGAATTGGAAATGTTTTATACCCCATTAATTTATCTCCTTCTACATCTTCCATGTCTTTGATTATTTCTCTGACCAGGTTTATCAAAAATGAAAAAATCATATATCCATAAAAGATCTGTAAAATAATCTCAATATGAAATGTTTCTGAAAATTCAAAAATTGCTTTCCTTTCAACAAAAAACAATATTCCTGTTACTGCAACAACCAGAATACTTATTAATATATTTCCTATAAAAACACTTCTTTTTAAATACCTTGAATAAACATATAATAAAGCGATAATCGACGCACTAACTAGGGTAATTAGGAGATTATTCAAATAAAAATCCAAAAATACTGATATTAAAAGGGATAGTGTTGCAAGAAGGAAATAAAATACTTTGGCTGATTTGTGACTTACAGGATCAGGAATATAGGTTAGTCTGGGTTTATTGAGAGCATCGCCCTTTTGGTCCATTATATCATTTATTACATATCCGGTCGAGGCCGTCAGTATCGTAGTAAAAGACAATAAAAAAAACAGTTTATAATCAAGTGTCACGTTTGTTGAAAACTGTGTAATCAGGAAATGATATAATATAAATTGATTGAGGCCGATTATTAAAAGATTTTTCGGCCTTGCCAATAAAATAAAACCTTTTGCTTTCCTTAGAAATTCCATTTTCCTTGTATCCGGAGTACTTTTTCTATTACTTCTCTTACACACCCATGACCACCTTTTTTGTAAGAAATATACGTAGCCCTTGCCAGATTTTCTACTGCACCATCAGCTGGACTTGCAGAAATACCTACTTTATCATATAATAAAAGGTCTGGAATATCATCTCCCATAAAAAGAATATTTTCTTTCTTCAACCCTAAAAGAGATGTATATTCATAGAATGCATCAGATTTTTCTGAAAGCTTGTCGTAGATGTGAGGTACACCTAAAAATTCAAATCTTTTCCTGACACCTGCTGAAAACCCTTTAGTTATGATAGAAACGTTAAAACCAGCTTCCATTGCAATCTTAAGAGCCTGCCCGTCTCTTGTATTCATTATTCTGACGTGATCGCCATTTTCCATTACAATCACCTCACTATTGGTAAAAACTCCGTCCACGTCAAATATGAAAGTGGTAATCTTTTTAAATAGAGAGTGGTCCATCTAGGATAAAATTATGTGTAGACTGATAAATCATTCAAAGTTTCTGTTTAAAAAGATATTTGTTAGTATGGGAATGGTAGCATACATCAGAACCGATTGCATTAATTGATGATAATTTGTAAGAAAACTCAAATTTATTGATTGTCTCTCCACTCATAGACCCATTTGGCTTGAATTTGCTCAAGATGCCCTTCAGTACATGCTTCTCTTTCTCCTGCAAAGCTTGGAATTTCCAAAATCCATTCAATCAATTCTGTAAACCGGATTCTATAAATTTTTCCTTCGTCGAAACTCGTACCAAATCTTTCGTAAAGTTTCATTCCTATATCCTCATGATCATTCCAATGTATAGGTAAATTTTCAATATTTTCAAAAGCCATTGTTATCAATATAAAATAAATGAATTAAATAATACAGTAATTATCTTAAAAAGATGTTTAACAAAATGAAGACGTATCTTGTTTATTAATGCTGGATAAATAGGGTAATTTTGGAAACAAATATCCATGTTAACATGAAGTAAACATTATGAAAAACCTTATTTTAACTTTAACAAATATTTTAATTATTTTTTGAGATAAAGTTTTTTTATATTTGAGAAAGTCTTACCTTTGCATCGCTTTTGGAAAAAGATCCATTTGTCGTTTGAAATTTTGACTAAAAAGTAGCATGCCAGTGTAGCTCAGTTGGCCAGAGCAGCTGATTTGTAATCAGCGGGTCGGGGGTTCGAATCCCTCCACTGGCTCGGAAGAGAAAGACGGGGATGCGCCGAAGTTGGAGAGACGGGGCAGACTGTAAATCTGTTGGCTATGCCTGAATAGGTTCGAATCCTATCATCCCCACACTTGCTCTTATATTTTGCTATAATATATGCGGAAGTAGCTCAGTTGGTAGAGCATCAGCCTTCCAAGCTGAGGGTCGCGAGTTCGAGTCTCGTCTTCCGCTCCAGATTTTCAAACACCCGGAGCTAATTGTTTTATTTTGGCCGATGTAGCTCAGGGGTAGAGCACTTCCATGGTAAGGAAGGGGTCAAGGGTTCAAATCCCTTCATTGGCTCATTTTATATGTATATCATTTTTTACTAAATATTTAAAGTTCAGAAAATTTTTGACTGATGGCTAAATCAACATTTGTTAGAACCAAACCACACGTAAACATCGGAACCATTGGTCACGTTGACCACGGTAAGACTACCCTTACTGCCGCAATTACTTACGTGCTTTCAGAGTACGGCTTCGCTGAGAAAAAAGATTATGACTCAATTGACGCTGCTCCGGAGGAAAAAGAAAGAGGTATTACAATTAACACCGCGCACGTAGAGTATGAAACTAAGAACAGACATTATGCTCACGTAGATTGTCCTGGTCACGCCGATTATGTGAAAAACATGGTTACTGGTGCTGCTCAAATGGACGGTGCTATTTTAGTTTGCGCTGCTACTGATGGTCCTATGCCTCAAACAAGAGAGCATATACTTCTTGCGAGACAAGTAGGAGTTCCTGCAGTAGTTGTATTTATGAATAAAGTGGATCTTGTTGACGATCCGGAGATGTTGGAGCTTGTTGAAATGGAATTAAGAGAACTTTTAAGTGCTTACCAGTTTGACGGAGACAATGTTGCAATTATTCAGGGTTCGGCTCTTAAAGCTCTTGAAGGCGATGCCAATGCAAAGCAAAAGATTCTTGATTTGATGACTGCTGTGGATGAGCAGATTCCCGAGCCTGTAAGAGATGTGGATAAACCTTTCCTTATGCCGATTGAAGATGTTTTCTCCATAACAGGTAGGGGAACAGTAGCAACAGGTAGAATTGAAAGAGGCGTTATTAATACTGGTGATCCTGTGGAGATAATAGGTATGATGAAGGCAGGAGATAAACCATTGACATCAACAGTGACAGGTGTTGAAATGTTCAGAAAGATCCTTGAGAGAGGGGAAGCTGGGGACAATGCAGGTATCTTATTAAGAGGTATTGAAAAAGATGCTATCAGAAGGGGTATGGTAATTATCAAGCCTGGATCTGTAAAACCTCACGCTAACTTTAAGTGTGAGATTTATGTACTGGGTAAAGATGAAGGTGGAAGACATACTCCATTTTTTAACGGATACAGACCTCAGTTCTACTTTAGAACAACTGATGTCACGGGAGATGTCAATTTACCTGCTGGCGTAGAAATGGTTATGCCTGGGGATAACGTATCACTTGAGGTTAAATTATTAAGCCCTATTGCGATGGAGAAAGGTCTTCGTTTTGCGATAAGAGAGGGTGGTAGAACAGTGGGAGCTGGTCAGGTAACAGAGATCATATCTTAATAAGTATATCACTTATAAAATTATTAGAAAAATTAAGTACTCTTAGGGGTGCTTAATTTTTCATTTTATAAAAGTATGTAACTTTTATGTCCTAGGGGAGTAGCTCAATTGGTAGAGTGGCGGTCTCCAAAACCGTAGGTCGCAGGTTCGAGCCCTGTCTCCCCTGCAAATTTTAATTAATAATGCTTCGCCTAATACGTGAAGTTAAATTTATTTCAAATGGAGAATATCAGATTGTATCTTAAAGAAAGTTATGATGAATTATTGCACCATGTTACCTGGCCTACTTGGGATGAATTGATCAGTAGTGCGAAATTGGTTGTAATTGGAACAATAATAATTTCTTTAGTTATATTTATTTTTGACTTTATTGCAAATAGTTCCCTTAAGTTTATCTACGAACTATAATTCAATTATAAAATATAATAACGATGTCCGAAGATAAAAAGTGGTATTCTCTCCGCGTAGTAAGTGGAAAAGAAAAAAGTATTAAAGAGAGAATAGAACTTGAGATTCAGCGTAATAGATGGGAGGAGATAGTTACCCAAGTATTGGTTCCGACTGAAAAAGTTTATAAAATCAGGAACGGTAAAAAAGTAATACTTGAAAGAAATATTCTTCCGGGTTATATTCTTGTAGAAGCAGATCATACCAAGTTTTCAGGCGAAGTCGTACAGACTATTTCAAATGTGGCAAATGTTATACATTTTCTTGGCAAGACCCACCCTATACCGATGTCGCAGGTTGAAGCCAATAGAATGTTAGGAAAGGTTGATGATTCTCAGGAAGTTACAGCAGCTATGATAGAGCCATTTATTATTGGAGAAACTATAAAAATTATAGACGGTCCGTTCAATGATTTTGTAGGAGATGTCAAAGAAGTAAATGAAGATAAAAAGAAATTGAAAGTAATAGTAAAAATATTCGGTCGTGGTACAGAAGTAGAATTGAACTTCATGCAGGTCGAAAAGCAATCATAAAATAAAATGACTTTAGATCAGTAATGGTGCTTCCCTAAAGTTTTTGTATTAATTTTTATAAAATCAGATTAAAAAATGGCAAAAGAAATTCAAACATATATAAAGCTTCAGGTTAAAGGCGGACAGGCGAATCCTGCTCCTCCTGTAGGTCCGGCTTTGGGTTCTAAGGGTTTGAACATAATGGAATTCTGTAAAAGATTTAATGCAGAGACACAGGATCAAATGGGTAAAGTTTTACCTGTACTGATTACTGTTTTTAAAGATAAATCTTTTGATTTTGTTATAAAAACTCCACCAGCGGCTGCTCAACTTATGGAGCTTGCAAAAGTAAAATCAGGTTCAGCAGTCCCTAACCGAAATAAGGTAGGTTCTGTATCTTGGGATCAGGTAAAGGATATAGCAGAAGGTAAAATGAAGGACCTTAATGCGTTTACGGTAGAATCTGCTATGAAAATGGTGGCCGGTACTGCAAGAAGTATGGGAATTACCGTTTCTGGTGATGCCCCTTGGGGCAATACTGCGGTTTCAGACGCGAATTAATTTTTTTAAACCGGTAAGGGAGTCAGTGGTTATAAACTGACGCTAATACCTTAAATTATTTATTTATGGCTAAAGTTAGTAAAAAAAGACAGGCAGTCAATGCAAAAGTTGACTCTGCGAAACTTTACTCCCTAAGAGATGCCACAGCACTTGTAAAAGATGTGAACACTACCAAGTTTGATGCTTCGGTAGACATTCATGTTAGATTAGGTGTAGATCCGCGTAAAGCTGATCAGGCAATAAGGGGTACTGTGACACTTCCTCATGGTACAGGTAAAGTTAAAAAAGTATTAGTTTTGTGTACTCCAGACAAAGAAGCAGAAGCTAAAGCAGCAGGTGCTGATTATGTAGGACTTGATGAGTACATCACAAAAATCAGCCAAGGCTGGACAGACGTTGACGTAATTATTGCAATGCCAAATGTTATGGCAAAGGTGGGACAAATCGGTCGTATTTTAGGACCAAGGGGTTTGATGCCAAATCCAAAGACAGGAACTGTTACTTTAAATGTAGGTAGTGCTGTAGAAGAAGTGAAAGCAGGTAAGATTTCATTCAGAGTAGATAAGTATGGTATTATCCATTCTCCTGTAGGAAGGGTATCTTTTACACCTGAGAAACTTGCTGAAAATGCGATAGAACTCATTACAACATTGGAAAAAATGAAACCTTCTACAGCTAAAGGTATTTATATGAAAACAATAAGTATCGCAAGTACCATGAGTCCTGGAATATCTGTAGATACAAAAACTATTAAATAAACCAATAAAACATAAGAAATGACAAGGACAGATAAAGGTTTATTAATTCAGGAACTAAAAGAGAAGTTTGAAAATTCTTCATATTTTTATGTTACCGATGCATCTACGCTTACAGTTGCCAAAATTAATCAGCTGAGAAGAACATGTTTTGAAAAGGGTGTTGAGGTGAAAACTGTAAAAAATGCCCTAGCAATAAAAGCTATGGACGAGCATGCTGAAAGTAAAAACTTCAAATCTATTTTTGAAGCATTTAAAGGACAAAGCACAATATTATTTTCTCAGGATGGGAAATTGCCAGCATCCATTATCAAAGAATTTAGAGGAAAGAATCAAAAGCCGGCATTAAAAGCAGCGTACATTGATTCGGATGTTTTCTTTGGTGATGATCAGTTAGAATTACTTATCAAATTAAAGACTAAAAATGAACTGATTGGAGATATTATTTTCATGCTTCAATCACCGGCCCAAAATGTCATCAGTGCACTTAAATCAGGTGGATCGACGATAGCAGGCATACTTAAGACTCTTGAAGAAAGAGAATAGAATAATGATTTTCTCAAAAGTGAGATACAGAAATGTTACGTTATAGCTTCCAACATTAACGGATTTTTTTTAATAAAACTTAAAAACCATTATATCATGGCAGATTTAAAAGCTTTCGCAGAGCAATTAGTAAACTTAACAGTTAAAGAAGTAAGTGAATTAGCTCATATTTTAAAAGATGAATATGGAATTGAACCAGCTGCTGCCGCTGTAGCCGTTGCTGCGCCTGCGGGTGCCGGCGTTGCTGCTGAAGCTCCGGTTGAAAAAACAGAATTTGATGTCCATCTTGTATCATCAGGTGCAAACAAGCTTGCAATTGTAAAAGAGGTAAAAACTTTACTTAATCTTGGCCTAAAAGAGGCAAAAGATTTAGTAGACGCAGCTCCTTCTGTATTGAAGGCAGGTGCTTCAAAGGCTGAGGCTGAATCTATCAAGGCTACCCTTGAAGGTGCAGGAGCTTCAGTAGAATTGAAGTAATTTAGTACTGTTTTTATGACTTGATCGCAGAAATCAAGTCTGAAAAATAATGATATCTGGCTTAACTGACCTAATGGTTGGTTAAGCCTATTGTCATTAAAAATTTTTTAAGAGTAAAAGCAATTTTTTACTCCCTTTTGAATTACGCTAAACATAATACATAAGTATGACATCAAACGGAGTCGCAACCGCAGCCGGAAATCAAAGAGTCAACTTCGGCAAAATTAAATTAGCTAACCATTATCCTGATCTACTCGAGATTCAAATAAAATCTTTTCAGGAATTTTTTCAGTTAGAGACTACTCCGGAAAATAGAGGAAATGAAGGTTTATACCGGGTTTTCCAGGAAAATTTTCCCATATCTGATGCTAGAAGCATTTTTGTTTTAGAATTTTTAGACTATTTTATTGATCCTCCCAGATATTCTATTGAAGAGTGTATGCAACGTGGGCTCACGTATAGTGTTCCGCTAAAAGCTAAACTGAGATTATCATGTAATGATGAAGAACACGTTGACTTTCAAACCATAGTTCAGGATGTATTCCTTGGAAATATACCATATATGACCAACAAAGGTACTTTCATGATAAATGGTGCTGAAAGAGTAGTTGTATCTCAGCTTCACAGATCTCCGGGAGTATTTTTTAGTCAGACATTCCACCCGAACGGAACAAAAATATTTTCAGCTAGAGTCATTCCTTTTAAAGGAGCTTGGATGGAATTTGCCACAGATATTAATTCAGTAATGTATGCATATATTGACAGGAAAAAGAAATTTCCCGTAACAACATTACTCCGAGCTATAGGATTTGATTCAGATAAAGACATTTTGAATTTATTTGACCTTGCTGAAGAAATTTCAACAGATAAACAATCGCTAAAGGGAGCTATCGGCAGGAAACTGGCTGCCAGAGTTCTTAGAAAATGGACAGAAGATTTTGTGGACGAAGATACAGGTGAGGTAGTAACCATTGAAAGAAATGAAATTATACTGGAAAGGGACGTAGTTCTGGATGAAGATAATATTGATCTTATTTCTGATGTAGATACTGATACTATAATTCTTCAAAAAGAAAACCTTGAAGAAGATTACTCAATCATCTACAATACTCTTCAAAAGGATCCTTCTTCATCTGAAGTGGAAGCTGTAACACAGATATATCGTCAGTTAAGAGGCACAGATCCTCCTGATGAAGAAACTGCACGTGGTATTATTGATAAATTATTTTTCTCAGATAAACGATACAATCTTGGGGAGGTAGGGAGATATAAAATCAACCGTAAACTTAAGCTTGAAATCACTAAAGAGACCTTAGTATTAACAAAAGAAGATATCATATCTATTGTAAAGTATCTGGTAAGCCTTGTAAACCAAAAAGCAGAACTAGATGATATAGATCACCTGGCCAACCGTAGGGTACGTACTGTAGGTGAACAACTTTATGCTCAGTTTGGCGTCGGGCTGGCCCGTATGACAAGAACGATCAGAGAGCGTATGAATGTGCGTGATAATGAGGTTTTTACTCCTATAGATCTAATTAACGCAAGAACTCTTTCATCAGTAATTAATTCTTTTTTTGGTACAAGTCAGCTTTCTCAGTTTCTTGATCAGACAAATCCTTTATCTGAGATGACCCATAAAAGACGTATATCGGCTTTAGGTCCAGGAGGCCTTTCAAGAGAAAGAGCTGGTTTTGAGGTCCGAGACGTTCACTATTCTCATTATGGTCGGCTTTGTACTATTGAAACACCCGAAGGTCCTAATATTGGTTTGATATCTACACTGTGTGTTCATGCTAAAATTAATAAGATGGGATTTCTTGAAACCCCATACAGGAAAGTAATTGATGGCAAAGTTGATGTAAGTGGCGAAATACATTACCTATCAGCCGAAGCTGAAGATTACAGGCGAATTGCTCAGGCAAATGCACAGGTTGCTGAATCAGGAGCCTTTCTGAATGATAGAATCAAGTCAAGAGAACATGGTGAATTTCCAGTACTTTCTCCAATGGAGGTTGAATACATGGATATTGCCCCTAACCAGATTGTAGGAGTTTCCGCTTCATTGATACCTTTTCTGGAAAACGATGATGCAAACAGAGCTTTAATGGGTTCAAACATGCAACGTCAGGCATTACCACTGGTTCGTCCGAAATCTCCAATAGTAGGTACAGGATTGGAAGGTAAAGTAGCTGAAGACTCCAATATGCTTATAAATGCAGAAGGTGAAGGAGTAGTTGAATATGTGGATGCAAACGAAATTGTTATTAAATATGATAAGTCAGAAGAAGAAATGCTTGTTTCTTTTGATGATAATATCAAAAAGTATAGTCTGATAAAATTTATAAGGACTAACCAGGGATCTTGTATTAATCTAAAACCTATCGTTAAGAAAGGGCAGAGGGTGAAAAAAGGTAGTTTGCTTTGTGAAGGCTATGCTACTGAAAACGGTGAACTTGCTTTGGGTCAGAACCTTCAGGTAGCATTTATGCCTTGGAAAGGTTATAACTTTGAAGATGCAATCGTGCTTTCAGAACGTGTTGTAAAAGAAGATATCTTTACATCTCTGCATATTGAAAGCTACGAAATTGATGTCAGAGACACTAAATTGGGCGAAGAAGAGCTCACCAATGATATTCCAAATGTAAGCGAAGAAGCTACTAAGGATCTTGATGAAAATGGAATCATAAGAGTAGGTGCCTGGGTCAAAGAAGGCGATATTCTTATTGGTAAAATTACACCTAAAGGAGAATCTGATCCAACACCTGAAGAAAAACTACTTAGAGCAATCTTTGGAGATAAAGCGGGTGATGTTAAAGATGCGTCTCTGAAAGCTTCACCTTCTACAGCTGGTGTAATTATAGGTAAACAATTATTTGCCAGAGCTAAGAAAGATAAATTTCAAAAAGTTCAGGAAAAAGAGTTACTATCAAAGCTTGAGGATACACATGCCATCAATATGAATGAATTGAAAACCATACTTATTGATAAGCTGATGACTCTTTTGGATGGTAAAACTTCAGATGGTGTACGCAGTATTTACAATGAAGATTTAATACCAAAGGGTGCTAAATTTAGTCCAAAAGCATTCAAGGAGATGGAATACTCTCAGGTAGATTATAGCGGATGGACCAAAGATCAGAATACCAATGAAATGATTGCCAGGCTTCTACACAACTATTCCATCAAAGTTAATGAGGAATTAGGAAGATATAAACGAGAGAAGTTCAATATAAGTATCGGAGACGAATTACCTGCAGGTGTACTAAAACTTGCAAAAGTATATCTTGCTAAGAAGCGAAAGCTTAAAGTGGGTGATAAGCTAGCTGGAAGACACGGAAATAAGGGTATTGTATCCAGAATAGTCAGGGAAGAGGATATGCCATTTCTTGAAGATGGATCTCCTGTGGATATCGTTCTAAACCCTCTTGGTGTGCCTTCCAGGATGAACCTTGGTCAGATTTTTGAAACCGTTTTGGGTTGGGCAGGCAAAAAGCTTAACATTAAATTCGCAACTCCGATTTTTGATGGCGCTAGTCTTGATGAAATAGAGCAATACATAGAAAAAGCTGGTCTTCCTGCTTATGGTCAAACTTATCTTTATGATGGTGAGACGGGGGATAGGTTCCATCAACAGGCGACTGTAGGTGTCATTTATATGCTCAAGCTTTCTCATATGGTAGACGATAAGATGCACGCTCGTTCTATAGGACCATATTCACTGATTACACAACAGCCTTTAGGCGGTAAAGCTCAGTTTGGTGGACAAAGATTTGGTGAGATGGAAGTTTGGGCTTTGGAGGCATACGGAGCAGCAAATATCCTAAGAGAATTGCTCACGATAAAATCAGATGATATCATAGGTAGGGCAAAAGCTTATGAAGCTATCGTAAAAGGGGACAACATTCCTGACTCAAATATTCCTGAGTCATTTAATGTACTTGTACATGAACTTCGAGGACTTGCCTTGGATATCAAGTTTGACTAAATTTAATTTCTTTAACGATTAATAAAGTATTATTATGTTAAAAAAGAAGGGTGTAAAACCTACTAAAGGATTCGAATCAATAACCATTAGTTTAAGTTCACCGGATGAAATTCTGGAAAGATCCTTTGGGGAGGTATTAAAGCCGGAAACTATAAATTATCGATCTTACAAACCCGAAAGAGATGGTCTTTTTTGTGAAAGAATATTCGGGCCAGTCAAAGATTACGAGTGTTATTGCGGAAAGTATAAGAGAATAAGATATAAAGGTATAGTTTGTGATCGATGTGGGGTGGAGGTTACTGAGAAAAAGGTCAGACGCGAAAGGATGGGACACATAAAACTAGTGGTCCCGGTCGTACACATATGGTTTTTCAAATCATTGCCAAATAAAATTGGATATCTCTTAGGTTATTCTTCCAAAAAGCTTGAGACTATTATATATTACGAAAGATATGTAGTTATTCAGCCAGGAATTAAACAGAATTCTATTTCTAAAAATGAATTACTTACTGAAGAAGAATACTTCGATATTTTGGATACTCTTCCAAAAGATAACCAAATGCTTGATGACCATGACCCAAATAAGTTTATTGCTAAAATGGGTGCGGATGCGGTCAAAGACCTTTTGGAGAGGATTAAACTTGACGAACTTTCATTTGAATTGAGACATCAGGCTGCTAATGAAACATCTCAGCAGAGAAAATCAGAAGCGCTAAAACGCCTAAGAGTTGTAGAAGCATTTAGAGATGGCATGAGATCTACTGAAAATAGACCTGAATGGACTATAATTCAATATCTGCCTGTAACACCTCCTGAATTGAGACCACTCGTGCCACTTGATGGTGGTAGATTTGCCAGCTCTGACTTAAATGATCTTTACAGAAGGGTGATAATAAGAAATAATCGACTTAAGAGACTTTTAGAGATCAAAGCCCCTGAGGTGATTCTTCGAAATGAGAAGAGAATGCTACAGGAAGCTGTTGATTCTTTGTTTGATAATTCAAGAAAATCAAATGCAGTAAAAGCAGAAGGTGGAAGATCTCTAAAATCTTTAAGTGATGTACTTAAAGGTAAGCAAGGAAGATTCCGTCAAAACCTTCTGGGAAAAAGGGTAGACTACTCAGGACGTTCTGTTATCGTCGTTGGACCCACGTTGCTTTTGCATGAATGCGGTATACCAAAAGGAATGGCTGCAGAGCTTTTTAAGCCATTTATTATAAAAAAACTTATAGAAAGAGGTGTAGTAAAGACTGTAAAATCAGCAAAAAAACTGGTAGATAAAAAGGATCCCGTCATATGGGAAATTCTTGAAAATTTACTTAAAGGCCATCCCGTGCTACTTAACAGAGCCCCTACACTTCACAGACTTTCAATTCAAGCTTTCCAACCCCGATTAGTTGAAGGGAAAGCCATTCAGTTGCACCCTTTGGTTTGTGGTGCGTTCAACGCTGATTTTGATGGTGATCAAATGGCGGTTCACGTTCCTTTAGGACATGCTGCTATTCTGGAAGCACAAATGTTGATGCTTTCCGCACACAACATGCTCAATCCTCAGGATGGGTCTCCCGTTACACTCCCTTCTCAGGATATGGTTTTGGGATTGTATTATCTTACCAAGCCAAGAAAGACAGCCGGAGAAATAAAAGTAAGGGGAGAAGGTAAGACATTTTATAGTTCGGAAGAAGTCATCATTGCATTCAATGAGGGCGTGATAGATCTTCATGCTGTGATCAAAGTAAGAGCAAATGCGGAAGATACAGATGGAAGTATTGTCTTTAAAATAATTGAAACAACAGTTGGAAGAGTATTATTTAATCAAAGTACTCCACCATCAGTCCCATATATCAATCAATTACTTACCAAAAAGAACTTAAAAAAGATCATAGCAGACATTATCAACCGCACAGATTTTGGCGCTACTGCAAAGTTTTTAGATGAAATTAAAAACCTTGGTTTTTTCTGGGCTTACAAAGGTGGATTGTCTTTCAACTTAGGTGATTTGATTACTCCGAGTATAAAAGAACAAACACTTCTTGACGCGCAGGAGGAGGTAGATGAAGTTTGGGAAAATTATAATAATGGTTTGATTACTCCTAATGAAAGGTACAATCAGGTCATCGATAAATGGACATTTGCTGACAATAAGATTACGGACAACCTGATGCGAGAAATTGCTCAGCATAAGCAAGGATTTAATTCAGTGTTCATGATGCTTGACTCAGGTGCCAGAGGTTCAAAACAACAGATAAAACAGTTATGCGGCTTGAGAGGTCTTATGGCAAAGCCCAGAAAATCAGGTGATACCGGAGGAGCTATTATTGAAAACCCAATTTTAGCTAATTTCCTGGAAGGACTATCTGTACTTGAATACTTTATATCTACTCACGGTGCCAGAAAAGGTTTGGCAGATACCGCCCTCAAGACGGCAGATGCAGGTTACCTTACACGAAGGCTTGTGGATGTTGCTCAGGATGTTATTATTACAGAGGAGGATTGTAACACATTAAGGGGCATTGATACAGAAGCACTCAAGGATAATGAAAATATTATTGAAACCCTGGCTTCAAGAATTGTTGGAAGATATTCTTTATATGATGTCATGGATCCGGTAACTGATGTGATGCTTGTAGAGGCCGGTGGGTACATTAATCCTGAGATTTCTGAAAATATAGAAAAGGCCGGCATAGAAATGATTACCATCAGATCTGTACTTACCTGTGAAACCAAAGTAGGAGTTTGCGCTAAATGTTATGGTAAAAACCTGGCTACCGGAAGAAGGGTTGAGATGGGTGACGCTGTTGGTATCATCGCAGCGCAATCTATTGGTGAGCCTGGAACACAGTTGACACTTCGTACATTCCACGTGGGTGGTATCGCTTCAGTGTCAAAGACTGAATCGGAAATTTCAACAAAGTACGACGGTGTTATAGAATTTGATAATATTAAAATTACTGAACAGGTAGAAGGCGGTTCTAAATTTCAGGTGGTATTATCCAGATCGGGAGAGATCAGAGTGGTAGATCCTGAGACAAAGAAAGTATTCAACTCTTATTTTATTCCTTATGGTTCTACCTTATTGGTAAAAGAAAAGCAAAAAATATCCAAAGGTCAGACGTTATGCGAATGGGATCCTTTCAATAATCTTATCATATCTGAATTTGGTGGAATTGCTCAGTTTGAAGATATTGAGGAAGGGATGACTTATCGCGTAGAGAGAGATGATCAGACGGGGTATGCTGAAAAAGTAATTATTGAAGCTAAGAATAAGAAGAAGATTCCAGTGATACGTATCGTTTCTCCAAGTGGGGATGAATTGAAGACATACAACCTTCCCGTGGGAGCATACATATCCATAGAAGATAATGCTGAAATTATTCCGGGACAAAAGATTGTAAAAATACCGCGTAATTTGGGTAAAATCCAGGATATTACTGGGGGACTGCCCAGAGTTACAGAACTTTTTGAAGCACGGAATCCTTCCAACCCAGCTGTAACAGCTGAAATTGATGGTATCGTCACTTATGGGAAGATAAAGAGAGGTAATCGAGAGATTTTTGTAGATGATGAAAAAACAGGGCAACGAAGAAAATATCTTATTGGTCTTTCTAAACACATGCTTGTTCAGGAAGGTGATTTTGTGAGGGCTGGAATGCAATTATCAGATGGAGCAGTTGCCCCATTGGACATTCTAAATATCAAAGGGCCTTTTGCTGTTCAATCATATCTGGTCAATGGAGTACAGGAAGTATATCGTTCTCAGGGTATTGCTATTAATGACAAGCATATAGAAGTGATTGTGAGGCAGATGATGAGGAGAGTGGATATAGTTGACCCGGGTGACACCACATTCCTTGAAGGTGAAGCTGTTGACAGACACGAATTCAACGAGCAGAACGACTGGATTTTTGATAAAAAAGTTGTGACTGATCCGGGTGATTCATCATCAATGAAAGCAGGTCAAATAGTTTCAATTCGACAGTTTAGAGAAGAAAATTCTATGTTGAAAAGGAATGATAAAAAGATCATCACTGTTAGGGATGCTGTACCCGCTACTTCGAGCGTCATTCTACAAGGTATTACCCGTGCATCATTGGGGGTTGAAAGTTGGATTTCAGCTGCTTCGTTTCAGGAAACTACTAAGGTACTGAGCACAGCCGCTATATCTGCAAAACGTGATTCGCTTTCAGGTCTGAAGGAGAATGTCATTGTGGGAAAGAATATACCAGCTGGTACCGGATTACCAAGATTTAAAAACCTTGTCGTTGAATCAATTAATGAATATGATGTGATTTAATATTTAATAATTACTTAATATAAAAGAGGGGTATTTCATTATGAAGTATCCCTCTTTTTATTTTTTGGTACATATAACTATTTATTGGATTTCTACGTTTAATAAAGAATTATTGTCATACATAGGTTAATACTAATCAAAGTCTAAATTTACATTCAAATTATGATGGGTAAATATTGGTTCAATGTAGTTCTATTGATGATTTGTATAATAAATTGTTGTCAAGTTAGTGTACATGCACAATTTGGAGTCAGATTAAAATATAATTCCAATAGTTATAAAAATTGGGAAAATACACTGATTCAAAGATTTTCTATCGATGAAAAGTTGTTTTCTAATGGATATGAAGCGGGATTGGATTATTGGTTCAGACTTAAAAAGAGGAGAATTGAATTTATGCCGGAAGTATCTTATCATAATTCTTCAACGACTTTTAACAATCCGATAATTGACCGATTTAATATTAATATTTATAGTTTTAACTTTCATTCTCAGATTTATGCTCTTGATATGGAAGGCGACTGCGATTGTCCTACATTCTCCAAACAAGGTTCATCCCTTAATAAAGGATTGTTTTTTCACCTTACTCCGGGTATGGGTTATTTTAATGCCACAGGTACACCTCAGGCTATATTATCATCAGTGCCGTTACCTAATGGGGTAGCACAAGGCTTGATTTTTAGATTGGGGGCAGGAATAGGTTTGGATATTGGCGTTACTGACCTATTTACTATTACTCCAGTTATTTCTTATTATTTTCATTCCCCGATGAATTGGGAAAGTCTGGCATTAAAAGAGAACCAGCCGGTCAATTCCAGGAATAATTTGAGTATATTTCAATTTTCCTTGCGATTGGGTTTTAGACCTGATTATAAAAGTAATAAAAGATTCAGAAGATAGATATTTGCTTTAGGTTTAAAAAATAAATCTGATGAATAATGGACCTTATAATTTTTTTTGATTTCGCTTTTATGATAAATTGAAACATCCTATATCATTAAGTAACGAGTTTTCCGGTATTCTTGACCAACTCGAATATACTGTTGATAATCTTTTTATAACGGGTAAGGCTGGTACTGGAAAATCAACTTTACTCCAATTATTCAGAAGCACAACAAAAAAAAAGGTAGTTGTTTTGGCTCCAACTGGTATAGCTGCATTAAATGTAAGAGGACAGACTATACATTCTTTTTTTGGATTTCCGCCCAGACTTCTGAATAGGTCTGAGATAGAAAAGAGAAAAAACAGCAGTGTATACAAGAATCTGGACATGGTGATAATTGATGAAATATCAATGGTCAGGGCAGATGTCATAGATAATATGGATTACTTCCTTAGGATAAACCGTAATATAAATATTCCTTTCGGAGGAATTCAGATGGTTTTTTTTGGAGATTTATTTCAATTGCCTCCTATAGTTTCAACTCCGGTTGAGAAGCAGTATTTTAACACTACTTACCGAACCCCATATTTTTTTTCAGCCATGGTTATCTCCCATATTTCTATGAAAATGGTAGAATTGATACATGTTTACAGACAGGAAGAAAGAAATTTTATTAACCTGCTGGACTGTATAAGATTGAATAGTATTGATTATGAAGACTTTATTTATCTTAATGAAAGACATAGAACAATACCTGAGGACAATGAATTTTATATAACACTTTGTAGTCGAAACGACATTGCCAACAGAATCAATGAAAATGAGTTAAAATCTATACAATTGCCGATATTTGAGTATAAGGCTACTGTAGCGGGGGATTTTAACCCATCACTATATCCTACGGAATTTAATCTTCTGCTTAAATTAGGGGCACAGGTAATGTTTGTAAAAAATGACCTTCAGAAACAGTTTGTTAATGGTACGATAGGTATCGTTGCAGAGCTTGACCATGATACTATCAAAGTAAGGATAGCTGATGATCGTGATGGCGAAAGGACAATTGAAGTTGACAAACAGGAATGGGAAATATTAAAATATGATCATGATACCGAAAAACCCGGCAATATTACCACAAAAGTTGTAGGTACATTTAAACAATACCCCCTGAAGCTGGCTTGGGCTATTACGATTCATAAGAGTCAGGGTAAAACATTTGATAAAGTAATCATTGACATGGGTGGTGGTGCGTTTGAAAGCGGACAAACTTATGTGGCTTTAAGCAGGTGCAGGACATTGGAAGGGATAATTCTCAAACAGCCGCTACGAAACAGAGATATTATTGTTGATGAAAGGGTTACGGAGTATTATGAACAGTTGAAGTATCTCAGTTAGTTGTCTTTTATTGAAAAACCGGATTTTATCAAATCATGCTGAATATTTTTCTGATACACCCTGATGTAGTCTATTTCCATTTCATTTGGGAAGATTGGACTCTTTTCTTTATGTTTGCGGCAGACTGATTGGTTCGCAATTAATTGTACCGGCTCTCCATAGTTTGGATATGCTGGCTCCATAAGATATTCTCCGGGTTTGATATTGCAGATATTTATTGGATTACCTTTCGGGTCATAATATTTAGGAATATATCTGACCATCACATTATCGATATAATATTTAATCATAGATGGCTCATATTCAATACTAAATGTGTGGAAGTTTTCAGAAAAATCTATCCCAAAGTCAATCATTTTTGATTGGCTACTATAGCAAGGAGATCCTTGTTTAGGATTTTTATTAGGACAATTTTGTGACTCCCAGTTATGTACTGAAAATTCTATTTTTTTGGGACCGTTACAAATAAACTCAAAAATATCTATTTCTGTATTCCAACCGAATATCCAAAAGGCTGGCCACTGTTGTTTTCCTTTAGGCAGTTTGCATCTGATTTCATATTTTCCATAGGTTGTAAACTTTTGTTTTGAATGAATCATGCCGGAAGTATATTCATAGTTTTTATCAAACCATTTTTCATTTATTTTTTTAGATGATAGTTTTAGTAACCCGTTCTGGACAGACACGTTTTCATCTTTAAATACGTTGGCAGTAACATGTGTTCGGCAGAAGGAACAAGAATCAGGATTAGATCCAGGGCCGTAAGGATAGAAAGTATACCATTTGACGGTATCAAGTGATAGCCCATCAAATTCGTCATTAAATACAAGTTGATAGGGCTCAACTACACATTCCTGCTGCTTTTCAACCTTAATTTTTATTTTTTTTGCCTGAGTACTTCCACCTATTAAAAAAGTATGGAATACTATGATTGTTAATATATAACGCATCTAATATATTTTACTATTTCTATTTTTCAGGATTACGGCCAGAGCAAGCCTTATTTTATAAAATTCAACAGGTGCGCTAAGGTATTCAGCGACAGCTGCAAGGGCCATTTGATGTCCTGATTTTTGCCATGCTGTCTCCACAGTTTTGACTTCGTCGGGGGTTATGTATCTTTGTATATCAACATTTTCATCTTTGGAGTAAAGATAAGCTATATGAGAATACACCGTTGTATCACTGATATCTCTTTTTTTTGCTATTTCAACTGGACTCAAGCCTGATTTTAAAAGTTGCAATGTTTCAATATAAGTTTGCCCTTTCAAGTTTTTTACATGATCTTGAGAAGACATATATCCTTGGATCATAGCAAGAAGATCATCGCCATATTGCTCAGATTTTACTTTTCCTATTCCTTCTATATTCAGCAGGTCTTCTCTTGTCATGGGTTTTCCAGCTACAATATTTTCAAATACTTTATCACTGAATATAACATAAGCAGGCACCTGACGTTGTCTGGCAAGTTCAGTACGCCATTCTTTCAGTTTTCGTAAAAGCTCATCTTCGAGAGCCAATTTTTTTTGTTTAGGTTTAGGTTTCTCGATTTCAAAGTCAGTACTGGTAAGATCAACGAGATTAACTTTTTTATTTTCAAAAAGAATAGCATTTGAGAGCGGTGTAATTTTTAGTTTAAATCCATCAGTATAGTCTATTCTTATCAAACCCTGATTGATAAGTTGGGTAATGTATATTTTCCAGTTGATAAATGAAATATCCTTTCCTGCCCCAAAAGTTTTTATTTTATCAAGTCCGGCATCTCTGACTTCTGCCCGATATGAACCTCTTAAGACATCTATGAGCAGATTTAATGATGCATTTTCATCACATCTTATTATGGCCGACAGGGCTTTTTGTGCAATAATGGTAGCATCCTTGCCTTTTGGCGGATTGATACAATTATCACAATGACCACATTGTTCCCTTCTAAATTCACCAAAATAATTCAAAACAACATTGGTACGACATTCATTGGCAGACGCATATTCCCACATGCGTTCGAGTTTTGCATATTGTACAGTTTTAAAATCTTCAAGTGCCTGGCTATCGTCTATAAATCTTTTGAGCATAATATAATCTCCCCAGCTGTAAAAAAGTAAAGCTCTGGCTGGTGTACCATCTCTGCCTGCTCTGCCAATCTCCTGATAATAGCCTTCAAGGTTTTTGGGCATAGCATAGTGGATAATCCATCTGATATTACTTTTGTCAATACCCATACCAAAAGCAATTGTAGCACAGATAAACTGAATTTTGTCATCTTGAAAATCCTGTTGAACACGTTTCCTCTCGGATGCTTCCATACCAGCATGATAATAGTCGCAGTTAAATCCCGCCTGCTTAAGTTTTGCTGATAATTTTTCAGTTTCATTGCGGCTCAGACAGTAGATGATTCCGCTCTGATCTTTTACTTTGAACAAGAATTCAACGGTTTGCTTGTATTTTTGTTCTGCAGGCCTGGCTTCTGTCGTTATATTTATTCTTTCAAAACTTGAAACAAATATTTCGGGCTCGTGTAAATGCAGTTGTCTACAAATGTCCAATTGAGTAGCAGCATCAGCTGTTGCAGTGAGAGCAATAAAGGGAACATTTTCAAATCTATCTCTCAGCTTATTTAGAAGTACATAATCCGGTCTGAAATCATTGCCCCAAACGGAAACACAGTGTGCCTCATCTATAGCAAATAGACAAATGTTATACCGGGCGATAAAGTCAACAAAGCCTGTGGAATTTATTCGTTCGGGAGATACATATAAAAGTTTAATAGCGCCTTTACTTAGTTTATTTTCAACGTCTGTCATCTCAATTTTAGTCATATTTGAATGTAATGCTGCTACATCCACACCTGACATTCTTAACGCAGATACCTGATCATTCATCAAAGCAATTAATGGTGAAATGACAATGGTTAACCCACTAAATATTAAAGCCGGCAATTGAAAACACAAGGATTTTCCGCCACCTGTCGGCATGATGACCAAACTATCTTTTCCGGAAAGTACCCTGTCAATGATTTCTTCCTGACCCTCTCTGAAAGATGAATATCCCCAGATATTTTTAAGTATGGTATATTTTTGTTGCTTTAAAATCATCAGGCCCAAAAAGAATTAGTTCAATTTCATAGGATTATTAAAATCAGTACAAATATATCATTCCGGTTGTATTATAAGTGAAAACTTTTTATTCCTTTTACAGTTTGAATGCATATTTCATTACTTTTGCAGAGTTTTTTAATGAATTGTAAAAATTAAATCAGGATGTCAAGAATATTAACATTAAGAGAAGCACTTGGAGAGGCTATGTCAGAAGAGATGAGGAGAGATGAAAGTGTCTTTTTAATGGGGGAAGAAGTTGCTGAATATAATGGAGCTTACAAAGTAAGTAAGGGAATGCTCGATGAATTTGGCCCCAGGAGGGTGATTGATACTCCTATAGCGGAATTAGGTTTTACAGGTATAGGGGTAGGTGCTGCCATGAATGGTCTAAGACCGATAATAGAGTTTATGACATGGAATTTTGCAGTTTTGGCATTTGATCAGATTGTAAATAATGCGGCTAAGACCCTTTCACAATCTGCAGGACAATTTAAATGTCCGATTGTGTTCAGAGGGCCTTCAGGTTCAGCAGGTCAGTTGGGTCAGCAGCACTCACAGACTTTTGAAAGTTGGATGGCCAATATACCTGGGATAAAGGTTATCTCTTGTATTGATCCAGCTGATGCCAAAGGACTGCTTAAGTCCGCTATCCGAGATAATGATCCTGTTTGTATGATGGAATCAGAATCTTTTTATGGCCTGAAAGGAGAGATACCTGAAGGTGATTATCTGGTGCCCATCGGCAAAGCTGCCATTCGTAGAGAAGGTACAGATGTGACGATTGTTTCTTATAATAAAATGATGGAAGTGGTCAAAGAAGCTGCCATCGAACTAGAAAAGCAAGGCATTTCTGCTGAAGTTATAGATTTACGTACCATAAGACCACTAGACCATAAAACCATCGTAGATTCTGTCAAAAAGACCAACAGGCTGGTAGTGGTGGATGAGGCTTGGCCTTTTGCTGGCGTTTCAGCAGAAATCGCTTATGAAATACAGAAATATGCATTTGACTATCTCGACGCACCTGTGACTAGAGTCAACTCCGCTGATACGTCTCTACCTTATGCGCCTACATTTCTCGATGAATACCTGCCAACACCTGCCAAGGTGATCCGTGCTGTAAAGGAAGTGATGTACGTAAGATCTTAAAGGAGATGTAAATACCATTAAGGTCATGCGGCAATGGGATTAAGCATAGTTTGCTTTTGAATTAGAATATTGAAGACAGTATCGTTTAGTTATAGTCAAAACAAATTGGTTTGCAAAAATATTTGATTTTAAAACATTGATAATGTATTCTTTAAAAAGCAAAATTTTCTCCAATCAATTTCTTTAAGGTATAAGACAGATTCATTAGTTTTTACTCATCAGTAAGTCCTTCTCTTAAAATAGATGGACTTACTGATGAAGCCTTGACTAAACGACATTGATCTTGAAGACCAATTTTATTGCCATTTTTTTTAGTTAAAATTTGAAATATTTATTTTGTTAATTTTATGTTAACAAAATGTTAATTATTTAAATTTAAATGGTTTTAGGTTTAAATTACGTGTAATTCTTCACTCACCAAAATTAATTACATTATGAAAACTCAATTCATCTCTCTCTCTCTCTCTCTCTCTCGGATTTTTAATGATTTTTACTGATCTGAGTGGTCAAAATCTGTTTACTGTCATGCCTGAAGATAAAAATGTATTACCAATTAAAGCCGTAGGGTGGGCAAAAAAATTTAGAGAAAACAGTCTAAATAAAAATACTTATCTGATCAATCTAAAAAGTATTAAAAATATTCAGAAAGAGGGTAAATTCAATTTCAAACTACCGGAAGACAACACCGTGTACACGGCATCATTTCAGGATGTGCAATATACAGACGATGACAACTACTACTGGAGTGGGTTGGTCTATAACTCCAAAAAAGAATATAATGGTGAATTGCATGTCTTCAAACAGAAAGGAATTGTTTATGCACAAATCAATGTTACAGACAGACATTTTATAATCGAAGATGTGAGTGATGAAGAAGGTAGGACAAACGGCAATAATATATACTATCTGATAGAAAAAGACGCAATCGCTTTAAACCAGTATAAATGTGGTGTGATATCTGATGATAGTAAACGTGAACATTCGTCAGAAATATCAGATGATTTAGTGACCAAAGCTGTAGAAACACGAGCAGGACCACCGTGTCCAGCAGTAGTAAGAATTATGGTGGTTTATACACTTGCTGCAGCTAATGCCGTCCCAAATATAAACACCTACATAAATGATAAGATGATAGAGCTTCAAAGTATAGTCACTGCTTCGAGAACTTCAACAAGTTTTCCTCAATATAAAAAGTACATGTTTGATGTGCAATTGTCTCATGTCGCATTGACTAGTATTAATGATAATGGTGCAAGTGGTGAACATCTTTTAATTCAATTAGGAGCAAATGCCGCAATAGACCAATTGCGTACACAAACAAAATCAGATCTGGTAGTGTTGATTTCCAATAGTTCATACATGACATCTACTGGTAATTATGGTGTAGCAAGGGCACCTTTTGGGGATGGAACATATATAAAATCAAACGGATTTGCCGTTGTTCACGTGCATCATACGGGCAGATATACTTTTGCACACGAAGTAGGGCACATGTTTGGGTGTTACCACAGTAATGATGATCCTACGACAAGCGACACAGAAAGAAGATGGTGGGCAAAAGGCAAAGTATTGGATGCCATAAACAAAAGGACTATCATGGCAGAACTCCCTGACCATTTAGTAACCACATCTCCCAGAATTCCATTTTTCTCCAATCCATTTAAACAAATACCCCAAGAATACTATCCCTCGAACTATAATTACCAACCAGGTGAAGACCTGTGGCTAGGTACTCATCGTAGGCGCCAGAATTCTATTCACATGGACAGTACCGCAGTGCGTTTTATTTCACAGTACGAAACCGGCAGCGACCCTTTTACAGTTTTTATCAATGGCCCCTCAGACATCTATAGTCCATCAAATTTTACTTGGTGTCCGGTTTTTGCATGTGGAATCATTCCTAATCAATCCTATGCCTATCAATGGTCATGGAGCCCGGACGGCTTTAATTATTTCATCATGGGCAATAGTGAGTGTATTAACAGCAATGTTGCATATTTTGGGGTGAGCGGATCGCCAGCAACTATTAAATTGAAAGTAAAAGTTACCGGTTTTGGAGGTGTTTATTCTGAAAAAATAATAGATGTTCGAATACATAACAATATACAACCCAGGCCGGTATCCAATGATACACAAAACTTAAAACTTAAAGAAAGTATCGAAATTAACATTTTTCCTAACCCAACAGCAAATAGGACTACTATTGATATCAAACTCTCAGAAGAAAATCTTGTTTCAGTAGATATACTGGATGACTTTGGAAATGTAGAGCGATCACTTTTGTCTAAAACAAAAATGATATCAGGCAGACATGCCTTGACTTCTGATACTTCAGACTTGAAACCCGGTATTAAGTATTTACGTGTAATAGAAGGTAGGACTGTCAGTACTAAACCTTTTTATATCAAGTAAAAAAAATGACTATAGTATGTGTAAGTTGATTGTAATCTTTATGCTCACTACTATTATTCTAAGCTGTGAGTCCCCTCCAATAGAAGAACCGATCGAACCTGTGAAATGTATTTATAAGGAATGGCAAAAAGAATGGGCTTGCGCTGTATCCGACTCTTTTTATTTCAAAGGTGTAGTTGATGGGGTAGAATGGAATGCTTCGCTCATGGGTGCAGTTGTTGGATCCAATTTTAAATATTCTGTAGGATTAAATATTCATGCAATAGTGCCAGGAGACAGTTGTTCTATCTTTCTTTGTTTTATTCGTGCTAATGACAGGTTGCAGTTTTACGGTGTTAATGATACTATATATTTCAGAAAAGGTAGTATAAGAAGTAGTGCTTCAATGGTCGTTTTTGAGCACTATAAAAACGATGACAGTAACACAATATATTTTATAAATGAAGGAGATAGTCTTTCAAAGTCTAATTTTATCGCCCTTGACTGGATCAACAAGGATTCAACAGAAATGGCAGGAAGTTTTGCCTTTGACCTTGTGGCAAAAGACATTGACAGATTTGTCATAACTAATGGTAGGTTCAGAGCCAAGACATGTTACAAATAGGGAAAATGACATCACACAGACACTTTTTTATAAATATTAAAAAAATGACTATAGTATGTGTAAGTTGATTGTAATCTTTATGCTCACTACTATTATTCTAAGCTGTGAGTCCACACCGATAGAAGAACCGATCGAACCTGTGAAATGTATTTATAAGGAATGGCAAAAAGAATGGGCTTGCGTTGTATCCGACTCTTTTTATTTCAAAGGTGTAGTTGATGGAGTAGAATGGAATGCTACACGCATGTTTCCACGGGTTGGACCCAATTTTAAATATTCTGTAGGATTAAATCTTCTTGCACAAGTGCCTGGAGACAGTTGTTCTTTCTTTCTTTGTTTTATTTGGGCTAATGACTGGTTGCAGTTTTACGGTGTTAATGATACTATATATTTCAGAAAAGGTAGCATAAGAAGTAGTGCTTCAATGGTCGTTTTTGAGCACTATAAAAACGATGACAGTAACACAATATATTTTATAAAAGAAGGAGATAGTCTTTCAAAGTCCAATTTTATCACCCTTGACTGGATCAATAAGGATTCAACAGAAGTGGCGGGAAGTTTTGCCTTTGACCTTGTGGCAAAAGACACGGTCAGATTTGACATCACTGATGGCAAGTTCAGAGCCAAGACATGTTACAAATAGCAGAAAAGAATAGGAAGGTTAAAATTGTATTATGAAAGTGCAATAGTGTCAGATTTGTCTATATCGAATCTGACACTTTCTTATTTTGCAGCAATTCGGGGTAAAAACATAAAACATTAAAAAAGAGCAAATTATAAGTCTCTGAAAAAAACTAGTTTACAGATAATTTATATATTTGCTCTTCAA
>JAYTNJ010000130.1:0-3850 GCA_043748345.1 Saprospiraceae bacterium | reverse complement strand
TTGGGACTTGGCAGACCTGCATCATTAGGATTTTTGACCTCAAGCACGTCTCTCTTATCATATTGAAGATTACGCCCTACTTTATATCTGAGATTTGTTGTTGTCTCCCGGTCTCCCACAACTCTTGATGAATTCCTTACCCTGATAGTGCCATGATCAGTAGTGACTATAATCTGGACATCTCTCTCTGCCAGTTTTTGCATTACTGCCCATAACGGAGAGTTGATAAACCATGATTTGGTCAGTGAGCGGTAGGCCTTTTCATCTCCGGCAAGTTCTTTGAGCACCTCCATTTCAGTCCTTGAGTGAGAAAGCATATCTATAAAATTATACACTATGGCAGTAAAATCATTATTGATATAATTAAGGGCATTGTCCTGCAATTGTTTCGCTGCGGCGAAATTGGTCACTTTGATATATTCAGATCTTATATCTTTTTTGACTATTCTTTTTATTTGGTCTGTTAATAATTCTCCTTCCTTCATATTTTTGCCTCCTTCTTCATTATCATTTAGCCACCAATCCGGAAACTTCTTACGGATATCAGCAGGCATAAGGCCTGCAAAAATTGAATTTCTACTATATTGGGTTGCGGTAGGAAGGATAGAATAAAAATAATCTTCCTCTTCAATTTTGTAAAGATCCGAGATTACTGGTTCTATGATCTTCCATTGATCAAATCTGAGATTATCGAGTAATAAAAAAATAACCGGCTTGCCACCTGCCAGCAATGGAAATACCTTATCTTTCAGCAGTTCATGTGATTTGCGTGGGCCAGAAGACTTTTTTATCCAGTCGATGTAATTTTTTGAGACATATTTAAAAAACTCTTTATTTGCCTCTTCTTTTTGTGTTACCAGAATCTCTTTCATCTGACTATTATTGCTGTCGTCTAGTCTGATCTCCCATGAAATTATTTTTTTATAAATATCTACCCAACTACTGTAGTCAGGATTACTGTTGATTTCTGTGGCTATATTTCTGAATTCCTGCTGATAGTCCGTTGCAGTTTTTTCAGAAACCAGTCGTTTATTATCCACAATCTTTTTAAGTGTTAATAAAATCTGATTGGGATTGACTGGTTTGATCAGATAGTCGTCTATTTGGGAACCGATGGCTTCCTCCATGATATTTTCTGCTTCATTTTTTGTAATCATGACGATCGGAATGTTGGGAAGCTTATTTTTTATACGGGACAATGTCTCCAGGCCCGTCAGACCGGGCATACTTTCATCTAGAAAAACGATATCAATATCACCATCTTCATCGAGCACATCCAGGGCATCATGACCATTACTTACTGTGACCACATCATATCCCTTTTTTTCGAGAAAAAATAACTGCGGTTTTAGCAGTTCAATCTCATCGTCTGCCCATAAAATTTTGATCTTATCGTTCATGATTATTTTTTACTTTTCAGAGTATCTGTTTCATTTTGAACATAATACTTCCAAATTAAATACTGTCAACAAAGTGAAATACTATAACGTTCGGTTATTAAAATATATTTTTGCAGGATGAACAAAAAGAAAATTTTTAATGATCCCATTTATGGACTCATCCGCTTTAATCATGAAGTGCTATATGAAATCATCGATCATCCCTTTTTTCAGCGGCTGCGAAGGATCACTCAGCAAGCACTTTCACATTATGTGTATCCAGGTGCCCAACACACGAGGTTTCAGCATGCTCTTGGTGCCCTTCATCTCATGACAAGAGCACTTGATACCATCAGGTCCAAAGACATTTACATAGCGGATGAAGAATATGAAGCAAGTTGTATAGCTATTCTGCTTCATGATATTGGCCATGGGCCATTTTCCCATTCATTAGAATATACTTTAGCAAATGTACGCCATGAAGAAATCTCATTACTTTTATTGAAAAAAATAGGTAACGACCTTGGAAAAGATTTTAGTCTGGCGATAAAAATATTTAAAGATGAATACCATCGCCCTTTTTTGCACCAACTTGTATCAGGCCAGATTGACACTGACAGAATGGACTATCTGACTAGAGATAGTTTTTTCTCTGGAGTTGCCGAAGGCATAATAGGTTATGACCGCATTATCACTATGATGAATGTGGCCGATAATAAACTGGTGATAGAAGAAAAAGGAATTTATTCGATAGAAAAGTTCCTCATGGCAAGAAGGCTGATGTACTGGCAGGTATATCTTCACAAAACGGTAATATCGGCAGAAGTAATGCTGATTTCTATATTAAAAAGGGCACGATTACTATTACAGGCAGGGTTTAGTCTCCCTACATCTGAAGAGTTAAACTATTTTCTCAGAAAGCCTAATATTTCAACTGAAACATATGACATTCAAGAGTTTATAGCAAATTATGTACTTCTCGACGACATGGATATACTATGGATGATAAAAAAATCTGTAACTCATGAAGATTTTATTTTGAGATATCTTTGCAAAAGTCTGTTAGATAGAAAATTATTCAAAGTTTTTTCTGACGAAAGTCCTCAAACCATTGAAAAATGGGAAAATATAAAAAATACATTTGGACACAAAAATAGATTAAGTTCTTCGGATTTACAATATTTCTTCTTTGAAAAAAAAGAAAATGTAATACAATATGATACAAGATCCGGCGAAATAAACATTCTATTGAAAACGGGAGAAATAAAATCTTACGGCGATATCAATCCTTCCATAAAAAACATGGAAGAGTCTAGGACTTTCAGGTTTTATCCCTTGCAATAATGGAGAGATAAAAAAGTCAGGCAATATCTTAATCGATTTATTTGTTAACGAAATCATTTTGGCTATAAAATTTATATTCTTAAAAATTACCTTTGCAGTCGCTTATTATAAATCACTCCAGATAAAATAATATAATGGATCAACTGGTCAACAATCTCATTCATGAAGAACTGCAAAGACAAAGACATGGAATTGAACTCATCGCTTCGGAAAATTTTACATCGCAAGATGTATTGAATGCCCTCGGAAGCTGTCTTACCAATAAATATGCAGAGGGGTACCCCGGCAAGAGATATTATGGCGGTTGTGAAGTCGTGGATAAGGTAGAACAATTAGCTATAGACAGACTCTGCCTTCTTTTCGGAGCTGAATATGCAAATGTGCAGCCACATGCGGGTGCCCAGGCAAATGCGGCAGTATTTCTCGGAGTATTGCAACCCGGTGACGCAATACTTGGTTTTGACCTGTCTCACGGGGGGCATCTTTCACATGGCTCAGCGGTGAATTATTCAGGCAAAGTCTACAAAGCAAATTTCTACGGCGTAGAAGAAAATACAGGGAGAATAGACATGGAAAAAGTCGCTCTGAAAGCCAGAGAAGTCAAACCAAAACTGATCATCTGCGGAGCTTCTGCATACTCCAGAGACTGGGATTATGCTGCATTCAAAAATATTGCCGATGATGTAGGTGCATTGTTACTTGCTGATATTGCCCATCCCGCAGGATTGATAGCCGGTAAATTACTGAATGATCCAATGCCTTACTGTCATATAGTGACTTCGACCACACACAAAACCCTAAGGGGTCCAAGGGGAGGTATCATCATGATGGGAAAAGACTTTGCTAACCCATGGGGAAGAACCACAAAAAAAGGAGACCCAATCATGATGTCTACCATACTCAATAGCGCTGTCTTCCCGGGAATGCAGGGCGGGCCATTAGAACATGCCATTGCTGCTAAAGCCATCGCTTTTGGTGAAGCCCTTCAACCATCATTTAAGGATTATGGAAAACAAGTCATGACAAATGCCAATGCAATGGCAAATGCTTTTGTCTCCAAAGGCTATAAAATAATATCAGAAGGTACAGACAATCACATGATGCTCATAGACTTAAGGGCAAAATCT
>JAYTNJ010000129.1:0-2555 GCA_043748345.1 Saprospiraceae bacterium | reverse complement strand
CGCTGAAGAACTTCGTGAAAAACAAATGGTCACATATACAGCTTCTATAGCCATTATTATAGCTTGCTTGGGTTTATTTGGTTTAGCTACGTTTATCACAGAACAGCGGACTAAAGAAATTGGTATTAGAAAAGTATTAGGCGCTGGTATATATAGTATCACCAGATTGTTGTCCAAGGATTTTTTAAAACTTGTTCTTATTTCTTTTATTTTAGCTCTTCCTATTTCTTTTTATATGACAGAAAGATGGTTGCAAACTTTTTCATATCGTATTAACATGAGTTGGTGGGTATTTCTTTGTGTAGCATTGATTTCAGTTTTTATTGCATTGTTGTCGGTAAGTTACCAATCCATTAAGGCAGCACTGGCTAATCCTGTGAATTCCTTAAAATCAGAGTAGTAAGGAGGAAGAGAGATAAATCACAAAATAACAAGATTTTGCCCAATTTATATTGGGCATGATATGACAGTAATACCTACATGCCATCGGGAGAAAGTATTTGGTTTTCTAAACATATACTGGTAATAAAAGCAGAATTACTCAGGCGTTTGATAAAATGAATATTTAGTGTTTACTGGTTTTCGCTTTTGATTTCTGAAATTTCTTCATTTATTACTACAGATTTAGGTTTTTCAGTGTTAAAAAATTGCCTATGGAATAGTAAAATAGAAGCAACACCAATGGTTATGGAGGAATCTGCTATGTTGAATACGGGTCTAAAAAATTCAAATCTTTCACCTCCCCATATCGGAACCCATTCTGGCAATATTGTATCAATAAGAGGGAAATACAACATGTCAACTACCTTGCCGGTTAAAAAATTTCCATAGCCGCCTTCCGAAGGAAACATTGTAGCCAATCCACCGTGGAAATATGATTCGGAAAAAATAAGTCCATAAAATATTGAGTCTATTATATTGCCAATTGCGCCTGCTATAATCATACTGAAACTTACAATCAGCCACAAGGACTCTTTGTTTTTCAATAGATTGTGGAGGATATAAAACAGAAAAGCCACCATGATAATCCTGAAGATACTCAATATGTATTTTCCAACTACTCCTCCGAAACTGAGTCCAAAAGCCATTCCTTCATTTTCAACAAAATGAATTTTAGCCCAACTTAATCCCAAAATATCGAAACCATCACCATAATTAATGTGGGTTTTAATATATACTTTTAATACTTGATCCAATACAAGAATTACTAGTATTGTCAGAATTACTGCATTTCTTCTGCTCACTTTAATGTTTTAAGGCGCAAAAATAGAATAAATTCAAAAAGTAGAGGCAATGAAATGATAATTTGGTCTTTGTATTTGCATATATTTATTTTTAAAGATGGAAACCGTTGATAAAAAATTGATTATTTGTATAAAAGTTTTGAGAGAAGCATGGTAAATATATTTTATGTTAATGCCTATATTTACAATTCAAATTTTTAAATCAGATCAAATGAAGTTAAAAAATATTTTCCCATTTCTTTTTTTAATGCTGTATTTAACAGGAAAAAGTCAAAAATTACCATCAGAATATGTAAATACGTTTATAGGAACGGGTGGACACGGGCATACCTATCCAGGAGCGACTGTACCCTTCGGAATGGTCCAACTTAGTCCTGATACAAGGCTTGAAGGGTGGGATGGATGTGGCGGGTATCATTATGATGATAGTTATATTTACGGATTTTCTCACACACATCTCAATGGAACAGGTGTTCCGGACCTGTGTGATATTCTCATAATGCCAGGTACAGGGGATGATATTTGGAATAATGGTTCTAATGGTAAATTAGGATATGGATCAAACTTCTCTCATGAAGATGAGTCAGCCGCTCCGGGATATTATAGGGTTTTGCTTAAAGATAATCACATTTTGGCTGAATTATCTGCGACTACTCGTGCAGGTATGCACAGATATACCTTCCCTAAATCTCAAAATGCGAAAATATTATTTGATCTTTTTCACAGAGATGAAGTACTCGAATCATCCTTAAAAATTGTTAGTAATGTCAGAATTGAGGGTATGAGAAGATCAAGATCGTGGGCAAATGATCAATACATTTATTTTGTAGCTGAGTTTTCAAAACCTTTTACAAGCCATCAAATAGCTATAAATGACATGGCCAAAATAGGTGCTTCTTTTGCAAAAAATGAAAAAAATATAAAAGCTATTTTTCATTTTGTTACATCTCCAAAAGAACAAATACTTGTAAAAGTCGGTATATCAGCCGTGAGTAGTGAAGGGGCGGGGTTAAACCTGAAAAAAGAAATACCTGGTTGGGATTTTGAAAAAGTGGTGAACGATGCAAAAATTATATGGAATCAGGAACTTTCGAAAATCAGCGTAGAAGGTGGTTCAGAAGAAAAGAAAACAGTGTTTTATTCTGCACTGTATCATACTATGGTCAATCCTAATACATTTACTGATGTTGACGGAAGATATAGGGGGCGTGATCTTAACCCAAGTTGCAAATTAGTAAATACAACATATTGATATACAGTATTATAGCACTTATAAGTTTATAATTGGGTCACTACTTTTGTTTTTCTTAC
>JAYTNJ010000128.1:0-8827 GCA_043748345.1 Saprospiraceae bacterium | reverse complement strand
TGCTTCAACCAGGGAAGTGAAGTAATCTCTAAAATCTGATGTTACCATAGATTAAATATTAAGAAACAAATATACATATATTTTTAAGAACATAGCCTTTTAATATTACACGTAGATAAGAATTTAAAATTTTATTTTACCTTTATTTAATTTTAAAGCATCACTTTTTTTTCTATTTTTACAATTAGTCGTTTTTTTTAGATATTTATATTGTTCATTTATACTTTTTTATTGTAAACATTTTTAAAAATGAGAAAAAGGTCATTTAAGAAGAAAGTAATGAAAAATATTTTTCTTTGTGTATTTACCATATTAACACTAAACACAGTGACAAGTCAAAAACCCAGAGCCAGAGATATCGGTATTCCATTCGAAGGAGTTACCGGAAAGTATAATGCCATCACGGATGTACCAGGCATAGAAGTAGGTTACAGTACTATTATATCCGGATCAGGTAAAAATATCCGCGGCAAAGGTCCTGTCAGAACCGGCGTCACTGCCATCTTGCCGCGAGGTAGGGTCAATAATCCGGTTTTTGCTAACTGGCACACGCTGAATGGTAATGGAGAAATGACGGGTACTACCTGGGTCACAGAATCCGGATTTCTAGAAGGCCCCATCATGATCACCAATACCAATAGTGTCGGTGTCGTAAGGGATGCTGTATTAAAATGGTATGTCAAAAAAGGATGGTATAAGGAAGATTTTTGGTACACCTATCCGATAGTAGCGGAGACATATGATGGTTTTCTGAATGATATATATGGATTTCATGTGCAGGAAAGTCATTCATTTGAAGCCCTGGACAGTGCAAAACCCGGCAAAATTCAGGAAGGAAATGTAGGTGGAGGTACAGGTATGAGGTGCCTGGGATTTAAAGGGGGTACAGGAACTTCTTCCAGAATGATAAAAGTGAAAGACACTACTTACACTGTTGGAGTCCTTGTTCAAGCTAATTTTGGCAGAAAAAATAATTTAACGATAGCAGGCGTACCCGTAGGCATAGAACTAAAAGATACACTCAACAATGAACTAAAAGCACCACCATCTTACCGACAGGAAGGAGATGGTTCCATCATCGTCGTAGTAGCCACCGATGCTCCTCTGCTCCCTCACCATTTGAAAAGAGTTGCCCAAAGAGTCTCACTTGGTATTGGTATCGTCGGTGGATTGGGCACCAATGGTTCGGGTGATATATTTATGGCCTTTTCTACAGCTAACCCAACAGCGTTTCAGCGACAGGATTTAGCTAATGTAGAAATGATATCCAATGATGAAATAAATCCTATATTTGAAGCTACGGTACAAGCTACTGAAGAAGCCATCATCAATGCTATGGTAGCCGCTGAGACGATGGAAGGTATCCACGGTAATAAATCATATGCATTGCCACATGATAAAGTAATTGAAATTCTAAAAAAATATAACAGAATAAAATGAAGACTCGATTAATATTCCTTTTAAGTGTCATTCTTAACGCATCACTGATACAGGCTCAAAATATGTATTTTCCTGAAGCTATCTGGCAATCGAAAAAACCGGAAGAACTCGGCATGAATAAAAATCTACTCGACAGTGCCATCATCATAGCGATACAAAATGAAAATACTGTCGAAAAAGACTTGAGAATCGGGTTGTTGAAATCCTATGCCAGAGAACCGGGATATAGAATCATAGGTCCCACTAAACACAGAGGTGGACCGGCAGGTGTCATCATCAAAAACGGATACATCATAGCCCAATGGGGAGATGTGGATCGGGTAGATATGACCTTCAGTGCAACTAAAAGTTTCCTATCTACAGTAGCGGGACTCGCTGTTGATCATGGACTCATCAGCCGTGTTACGGATGCGGTAAAAAAGTATGTTTGGGATGAAAGTTTTGAAGGGGAGCATAATGGTAAGGTAACCTGGGAAAGCTTACTGCACCAGTCATCAGACTGGTCCGGTACACTTTTTGGGCTGAACGATTGGGCAGACAGACCGCCCAAAGATGGAGCCATAGATGATTGGAAGAAAAGAAATCTGGTCCAGCCAGGGACAGTATATGAGTATAATGATGTCAGGGTAAATTTACTGGCATATAGCCTGCTCAACGTCTGGAGAAAACCCTTACCCATGGTGCTCAAAGAAAAAATCATGGACCCGATAGGTGCTTCATCCACTTGGCGTTGGTATGGATATGAAAATTCCTATGTAAACATGGATGGTCTTATGATGCAGTCAGTCAGCGGTGGCGGGCACCATGGAGGCGGGTTATTCAGCAATACAATGGACATGGCACGATTCGGTCTCTTATTTTTGCGCAATGGAAAATGGAAAAATCAACAGCTGATATCCGAAAAATGGATCCAGTCTGCTATCACGCCATCGTCAGTGCAAAAGGATTGCGGATATCTGTGGTGGCTCAATACGGATAAGAAATGGAAAAAGTATTCTTCCGGTGTATTTTATGCTTTGGGCTATGGAGGTAATTACATTATCGTAGATCGTGACAATGATATGGTCGTAGTAGCCAGATGGGTCAATGATAATATTGAAGACGTTTTGAACCTCATTTATCGGAGTGTAGAAAAGAAGTAAAATATCACGCCTTTTTTTCTATAAAAATAAGCCGGTATTTTTATTGTACCCATACGAAATAATTATATTTTTACACCACTAAAACTAATTTTAGTATTTTGATATTAAGCCTGGAATTAAAGTTTGTAAAGAGTCAATTATTCAAAATAATTTATATAAATAGTTTTAACATCAATGTATGTCTGATTTCTTTAAAATTATATCCCTGATAATTCTGGGATTAGCTGGTGTTTTAGTATTTAATACTTTCAAGGTTACGTCCAAACAAATGGAGGGAATAGAACCCGCACCAATGATCAGCGTTTCAGATTCTGCTCTGATTCACTTGTCAAAAGCAATACAATTTCGTACTGTATCCAATGCCGATCCTACCATGATAGATAGTGCTCAGTTTCAGAAATTTATAGACTATACTGAAAAAATATATCCATTGATTCACAGTCAGTTAAAGCTTGAAAAGATCAATACTTATGCTTTGCTTTACGAGTGGAAAGGTAAAAACCCTGCATTAAAGCCCGTTTTACTGATGGGGCATTATGACGTGGTACCAGTGATTCAGGGTACCGAACGGATGTGGGAACATCTTCCATTTGCCGGAGATATCACAGCAACACATATTTATGGGCGAGGATCTCTGGATGATAAAACCACCGTGATGGGTGTCCTGGAAGCCGTAGAGTACTTGCTGAAGGGCGGCTATCAACCCGAGAGGACGTATTATCTAGCCTTTGGACACGATGAAGAAGTGCTGGGAAAGTACGGAGCACAAGAAATTGCTTCAGTCCTGGAAAAAAGAAAAGTTCAGTTTGAATATGTACTCGATGAAGGAGGCATGATCAAACAAGACGGCATAGAAGGCCTAAAAAAGCCCATTGCTATGGTCGGAGTTGCCGAAAAGGGCTATGTGACGCTGCAGCTTACGGCTACTGCTGAAGGAGGGCACTCATCTATGCCACCTCCCACTACAAGTATTGGCGATCTCGCACAAGCAATAGACCGTCTTCAAAAACATCCATTTCCATATAGGCTGGAGGGAGCTGCAGATTATATGTTGGATTATGTAGGACCGGAAATGCCATTTGTCAACAAAATCGCTATGAGCAATCGATGGCTCATGAAAAGGGTGATAATCAATTCATTATCCAAATCTAACTCAGGAAGTGCCATGCTTCATACTACAACAGCTCCAACAATTCTGGATGCAGGTTTAAAAGAAAATGTTTTGCCCATCGATGCCACTGCCAAAATTAATTTCCGGATTCTTCCGGGCGATTCAGTGGCGGGTGTTATAAATCATGTAAAAAAGGCGATACAAAACGACAGTATTAAAGTAGAAATAGTAGGAAACTCTGAGACAGATCCCTCTTTTGTTTCAGATACAGCTTCATTCGGTTTCAGGTTGATACACAAAAATGTGAAAAGATGTTTTCCAGATGTTTATGTGGCTCCATATCTCGTAGTGGGGGCTACAGACTCGAGATATTTTAAAAATTTATCGCCGCATATCTATCGTTTTATGCCCGTCAGATTTACAGATGAAGACCTGAAAAGATTTCATGGGACAAATGAGCGTATCAGTAAAGAAGACTTTAAAAGTGTAGTGCGATTTTATGTAGAAATGATCCGCAGTAATTGATTGAAATTAGACTTCAATCAATAGTCACAGAAAAATATATGGTTATTGAACCAAAGTACCAATAACTTCACCTTTTGTTATTTTGGTCAGGTTTCCAGGTTGATTGATATCAAATACTATGATAGGCAGATTATTTTCCTGACAGAGTGTAAAAGCAGTCATATCCATGACCGATAGACCGAGACTGATTACTTTAGAAAATGAAATATTGTCAAATCTTACAGCCGAAGGATTTTTTTCAGGATCACTATCATAAATACCATCCACACGCGTACCTTTAAGGATTACTTCAGCATTTATCTCATTTGCCCTCAATGCTGCTGCAGAATCAGTAGTAAAGTAAGGACTTCCTGTTCCTGCAGAAAATATGACAACTCTTCCTTTTTCCAGGTGTCTTATGGCTCGTCTTCTTATATACGGTTCCGCAATTTGTCGCATTTCAATAGCAGTAATCAGTCGGGTATATACACCTTCCGTCTCCAACGCACTTTGTAAGGCCATACCATTGATACAGGTTGCAAGCATCCCCATATAATCTCCAGTCACTCTTTCTATCCCCGATGACTCTGCACTAAGTCCTCTGTAAATATTCCCTCCTCCTATTACAATGGCAATTTGAGCTTTTTCAGCTACCAATTCCTTAATTTGTGTGGCATAATAATGCAGCATTTCTGATGAAATACCAAACTTCTGCTCTCCCATAAGAGATTCACCACTCAGTTTGAGAAGAATTCTTTTATATTTTAATGCCATGAGATAAAATTAAGATTGAAAATATGGAGAAATTTTGAATCGGTTATAAAGCAGGCATAAAAAAAGAGCGGTTATTGTGCCGCTCTTTTCATTTTTTTAACCTAATTTGATGTGTCTGAATCCAATCGCCGTTAAATCGGGATTTTTAGTTTTCAGATATTCAGCAACGCTGATTTTACCATCTTTCACAAAGATCTGATTAAGTAAAGTATTGTCTTTAAAAAACTTATTAAGCTTACCAATTGCTATTTTTTCAAGCATTTCTTCAGCTTTACCTTCGTTTCTGGCAAGTTCTTTACCTATTTCTATTTCTTTATTAATTATATCCTGTGATACATCACCCTTATCAAGAGCAACTGGCTTCATGGCAGCTACCTGCATTGCCACATCTCTTCCCGGTTCCATGTATATCTGATCATCAAGATTCAGTCCAACCAGTACACCGGCTTTATTGCCCATGTGGATATAAGATGCCACCAAAGGAGCTTCCAATTTTTGATAATCAGCAATTTCTATCTTTTCGCCTATTCTGGCTACCTGTTCAGCCACCACAGTCTGAAGACCAATTCCATTCATTTGCTGTTGATTTAATGTTTCAAGATCAACAGGGAACGTGTCCAATGCTATTTTTGCGATATCTTTAGTAAGGTTTATAAAGTCTTCATTTTTAGAAACGAAGTCTGTCTCACAACTCAATCTTACTACTATTCCTTTTCTATTGTCAGAAGAAACCATAGCAATTACCACACCTTCTTTAGCATCTCTGTCAGCTCTTTTTTCAGACATTTTTTGTCCTCTGAGTCTCAGCAAGTCTATTGCTTTGTCAAAATCACCATTGGCTTCAACAAGCGCTTTTTTGCAGTCCATCATTCCTACTCCGGTCTGCTCTCTAAGTTCTTTTACAGCGGTTGCTGAAATATTAACTTCACTCATATTATCTTTAGTTTAATATTTTAAAATTAAATTTTAATCTTCTTTAGTATCCAATTTTGCTAACCTTCTTTCTTCAAGACCTTCCTGTATAGCACTCACCACGTAGTCAGTAATAAGTTTTACTGATTTTGATGCATCATCATTTGCGGGGATGGCAAAATCAACTTTATTCGGATCTGAGTTGGTGTCAACCATAGCGATAGTTTTCATGCCCAATCTTTTAGCTTCTGCCAGTGCAATGTGTTCGTGGTGAATATCGACCATAAATACTGCACTTGGTAATCTATTGAGGTTGGCTATACCACCGAGCACTTTTTCAAGTTTATCCTTTTCTCTTGCCAGAGTTAATCTTTCTTTTTTTGTTATAGATATAGCAGGATCTCCCAGCATTTTATCTATATTGTTCATCTTTTTGACAGATTTACGGATAGTGGAGAAGTTGGTCATCATACCTCCCAGCCATCTTTCGGTGACATATGGCATTTCAGCACTTCTTGCAGCAGTGGCCACGATATCCTTAGCTTGCTTTTTTGTAGCAACAAAGAGAATTTTTTTACCTGACTTTGCCATTTGCTTCATTGCATAAGCAGCTCTGTCCAGACATTCAGCTGTTCTGTTTAGGTCTATGATGTGAATACCTTTTCTTTCCATGAAGATGTAAGGAAGCATCTTAGGATTCCACTTTCTTTTTAGGTGTCCATAGTGTACTCCGGCTTCTAACATTTCATTGTATGTCGGCTTATTCATTTCTTTAATATTTTTTTGAATATATTATTTAATAGATTGATGATAAAAAGATTAACGTTTTGAAAACTGGAAGCTCTTTCTTGCTTTTGGCTTTCCGAATTTCTTTCTTTCTACCTCTCTTGAGTCTCTGGTAAGATATTTTTTTTCTTTTAAAGGCTTTTTAAAATCCTCATTTATCTTCACTAGAGATCTGGAAATCGCCATTCTGATTGCTTCAGACTGACCTTTGAATCCACCCCCGTCTACCGTAATCTTTATATCATATTGGCCTTCAGACTCAGCTAATTTCAGGGGATCAGTAATGGTAGCTTGTGTCAGAGCCATAGGAAAGTAATCTTTAAAATCCTTACCGTTGACAGTAATCTTACCACTTCCTTTTCCTACATATACTCGGGCAGTTGAAGCTTTTCTCCTACCAATGCTATTTATCATTTCCATCTTTATTAAAATTTAAAGGGTTCAGGTTTTTGTGCTGCATGAGGGTGAGTAGCAGTGGTGTACAAAAACAATTTTTTAATCATTGCCCTTCCAAGTTTTGTCTTTGGCAACATTCCTTTTACTGCTAGCTCAAGTACCATTGCAGGTTTTTTTGCCAGCATTTCCTTTGCAGTTCTTCTCTTCTGACCGCCTGGATAACCTGAATATCTCTGATATTCCTTGTCATCAAGTTTTGAACCTGTAAACCTTACTTTGTCAGCATTTACCACGATAACAAAATCCCCTGTATCAACGTGGGGCGTAAAGTCAGGTTTGTGCTTGCCTCTCAGGACGGTAGCAATTCTGGTAGCTAGTCTTCCTACTACCTCTCCTTCACCATCAGCTACATGCCACTTCTGATCTACAGTAGCAGCATTGGCTGATTTGGTTTTGTAACTTAGTGTATCCACTTTTATAAAATTTATTTTTTGAATATAATTCTAACCACGATTTTCTGTTAGCGGGCGCAAAGGTAAAGTCTTTCACAAATAAAAAAAATATTTTTTAAAATATTTTATAATTATTTTATCATAACTAACTGAAATACAGCTTGATTTTTGCACTCTTTAAGTTTTGCCATTCTAATTGAAGCCAAAAATATCTTACTTGGAGCTTTAGTAAAGACAAAAAGACATATTAAGGAGGTCTAATTAATATGTAAAGACCTTATTTTAAGTATTATACATAAAATAAATTTTGTAAAATAATAGGATGATTTTACAATTTGTTTATTTTTGCACAGGATTTTTAAAACCAGAACATATCAAAACGAAATACTATGGTCATGGAAAACTGTTGCTCACGGGTGAGTACGCAGTTTTGGATGGGGCCAAAGCCCTGGGGCTCCCCACTAAAATGGGTCAAAAACTTGTCGTAAAGAGAACTACCAGTTCCGATCTGATCTGGGAAAGCCTCGATATGAAAGGAAAACCTTGGTTTGAGTCTACGATTTCTCTTTTTGATTTTTCAGCTGTCAACACTACAGATCAGAAAATTTCAGATTACCTTCAGAAACTGCTTAAAAATGCGGTAAGACTTAATTCGGAATTTCTATCCCAATGGAATGGCTTTAAAATTGAAACTCAATTGGAATTTCCTATGGATTGGGGCTTAGGGTCCAGCAGCACACTTATATTTCTTATATCTGAGTGGGCAGAAGTAAATCCGCTTTTACTGTATTTTAAAACTGAAGATGGTTCAGGCTATGATGTAGCTTGTGCTTTTTCAGACGGGCCGGTCGAATATATCAATTCACCAGACGAAGTGTCATACACTGAAGTTGATTTCAATCCCAAATTTAAAGACAATTTGTTTTTTATACATCTAGGCAACAAACAAAATACAGCCCAGGGCATTAAAGAGTATGTTAAGGCAGTGAAAAATAAGGGGGTCTTTGTAAAAACTATAACAAAAATCACAGAAGATATTCGAACTGTTAAAGATCTCACTGACTTTGAACAACTCCTTCTGAAACATGAAGATGCAGTAGCAAGCCATACAGGATTTGAGAAAGTAAAAGACAGGTTATTTTCTGATTATTCGGGTGTGATAAAATCCCTGGGAACCTGGGGCGGCGATTTTGTTTTGGCTACAGCACCAAAAGGTGGTGATTCCGCCACTGAATATTTTAAAAGTAAAGGATATAATACTATATTAAGTTATAAAGAAATTATTCTCTAAAATGTATAGTTGGATGTGT
>JAYTNJ010000127.1:0-30361 GCA_043748345.1 Saprospiraceae bacterium | reverse complement strand
GGTAAATTTAAAAAGGGAGCATTTCATCTTGCTATGGAGGCGGGTGTACCTATTGTTCCGATTGTACTCAAAAATGCGCACGATGTCATGCCCAGGGGTAAAAACATTTTTAATCCGGCGTTAGTAGAAGTTATTATTCATGAACCGGTATTGACTCATGATTGGACACATCAAAATCTTGACCAGAAAATTAAATCAATACGTAACAGATTTTTACAGGAACTAAATCAAACAGAGGAAGAAATAAATTAATAAATATGAATCTCAATATTGCAGTACTAGGTGGTGGTTCTTGGGGGACAACCGTTGCTTCACTCGTTTCAAAAAACTGCCCTACCACTTTATGGGCTAGAGATCCTGAGACTGTAAATGATATAAACAAAGCGCATTTTAATCATAAGTACCTTAGCGGACTGCCTCTTAGCCCAACGTTAAAAGCCAATCATTCTCTCGAAAAAACATTGAGAGATGCTGATGTTGTCGTAGTAGGTATTCCGTCTCAGCACTGTAGAAGTGTAATGGAAGAAGCCAGACCATTTGTCAGGCCATGGGTGCCTATTTTGAGCCTTACTAAAGGCATCGAACAGGGTACTCAAATGCGAATGACTGAAATATTTGAGACTATTTTCCCACAACATCCTATAGGGGTGCTTACAGGGCCAAACCTTGCAAAGGAAATTTTGCAAGGGCAGGCTGCGGCTGCTGTGATAGCTATACCTGATAAGAATATAGCTGAAGCACTCCAACAGGTATTCCGGACAGGTCTTTTTCGAGTATATACTAATAGTGATGTCATAGGATGTGAGCTGGCTGGTGCACTAAAAAATGTGATTGCTATTGCAGTAGGAATGGGAGATGGTGCCGGTGCTGGAGATAATACCCGATCTGCTGTGATTACCAGAGGTTTGGCAGAATTATCCAGACTGGGTATAGCTATGGGAGGTGATCCTACTACCTTTGCAGGACTAGCTGGTATGGGGGACCTTATTGCTACTTGCATCAGTCCGCTCAGCAGAAACCGATATGTAGGAGTCCAACTAGGTAAAGGCCGCACCATCAATGATATTATTGCTGAAATGTCCATGGTGGCAGAAGGAGTAAAAACATGTGGAGTGGTCGTACAGCTTGCGGAAAAGTACGGGGTTGAAATGCCGATCACTCAGGAAGTTAACAAAGTGATCAATGAATCTTGTACTGCCCGTCAGGCATTCCGGGGCTTACTTTCATCAAAATCTGGAGCTGAATCTGATCCGGGATAGATTATAATGTGTAATACAAATTTTGTTTTTTTTTAATTACTTTTAAGCTTGTTATAAAGACCAAGCATCACCAAAATACAGACAGAAAGCATCGCTATAGCAAGGGTAACAAGGAGAAAAGAAATGATAATTTCTGACATCAATGTTCCGTTTGTTCCTCCGGAAAGAGGCATCATCTTTCCAGCTCCTGTGATCGCAGCATATGAAACAGCTATAAAATTTGCAAAACTGCCATACAGAGTTAAATAGAATGTTATTTTTAGCCATTTTTCTTTTAATTCAAGTTTAACCCAAATCATTCCTATTACCATTAAAAATATGCCATTGATGACTCCTTCAAGATGAGCTGATAGACCCATTCTTGGATTTGACATGAGAGGTATAAGCAACCCAACCACTAACCCTAAAAAAAATAATAGAAAGCCACAAAAAATCAACATTTCTGATTGTTTCTTGGATATATTTATATTTTCCATAAAGTAAGTTTTAATAGGACCTGAATATGACCAGTAAAGTAAAATCAAAATTAATCATTTATTCTGGAATAAAGAAAATAGATTTCATTTTAAATTTTCCAAGAATCAAATAAAACTGAAATTTACTACAGGGTTTTTTTGACAGATTTGACCAGTTTAATTGGCCGATTTTTAAAAAATATTCATTTGAAGATATTCCGGAAAGTTGGCTTTGATCGTTTCAGTTGATTTGTTTATCAAATATAAACTAACTGATTGAATTGAAAATCTAAATTTTAAAATCTGACCAGAGTGACACCTTCACCTCCTTTTTCCGGTTCAGGATGCCAGATTTGTTTCACATCTTTATACTGCTTTAACATTTTACGAACTTCATTTTTCATCACGCCTGTACCTACACCATGAATGATCCGTAGTTCATAAGTATTATTCATTAGGGCTTTATCCATAAAATTCTGTAACATATTCAGAGCATCACTTTTTGTGTATTCACGTATATCAATTTTTGTATCAGGCATTTCATTGGGCGTAGTAGGTGTATTGATACTTTTAGTTCTAATTTCTATGGGCTCTTTTGCCATAACTAAGTCTATCAAAGTAACTTTTAGTTTTAGGAATCCCATTTGCACTTCTGCTACACCTTTCTCAATATTTAAAATTACTCCTGTGCTTGTTCCATTGCGCATACGTACAAAAGATCCAATTATCGGTTTTTCTTTTGCAGTGCTTATTTCTTTGGCAAAGACTTCCATTTTGAGCGATTCCAATTCCTTAAGTGTGTCTTCCTTCTTCTTTTTTAAAGCTATGTTGACCTGGATTGCTTTTTCTTCGTTTTTAGAATGCTTTATTTCTTTTAGGATTTTTTGCATTTCTTTTGATTGGTCCATTGCTTTTATTGCATCTTGTTCTTTTGCCTGAAGTTTAATTTTTTTTCTTTTGATATCCAGATCCGCATTCATATGATCATAAGATTGCATCAGTCTGTCCAGTCTGTCTTGTTTTTCTATAAGCGATGCAAGTTTATCTTCATATTCTTTTTTTTCTGCCATAAGGGTGATGAGCATATCATCAATAGCTTTTTCATTTTTGCCGGTCTTGTGTTGTGCATACTGTACGATTCTGCTATCAAGGCCTGTTTTTTCAGCAATTTCGTAAGCAAATGAAATTCCGGGTTTTCCTACCTGCATTTTAAAAGTAGGCCTTAGGTGAAGTTTGTCAAATTCCATTGAACCATTAACTACACCCGAAGTTTTGAAAGCAAAATATTTAAGATTTGAGTAATGAGTAGTAATTACACCAAAAATCTTTTTATGGTTGAGATCATTCAGAATCGCCTCTGCTATTGCCCCACCTATTTTAGGGTCAGTCCCTGATCCAAATTCATCAATTAGTACTAAAGTTTGTTTATCTGCTTGGTCTGTAGTGATTTTCATATTGCGTAGATGAGAAGAATATGTACTTAAATCATCCTCCAGGGATTGCTGGTCTCCAATATCTACAAAAATTTTTTCAAAGATTCCGAATCTGGAATTCTCATCTGCTGGCACAAGCATACCTGATTGCAACATCAGCTGAATAAGACCTACAGATTTAAGTGCTACCGACTTTCCTCCTGCATTTGGGCCACTTAGCACCAGTATACGATTGTGTCCATGAAGTTCAAGATCAAAAGGGATCACGGGATCTCCCGACTTTTCATTTTTGAGTGTGAGTACGGGGTTATAAGCGGTTTTGAAATCAAACACAGGTTTTTGTTGTAGGTAAGGCTTGCCTGCATTGATGCGATATGCAAATTTAGCTTTTGCCCGGATAGTGTCCAGTTTGACCAATACATGCTGAACAGAAAGCAAAGCATCGGAATATGGCCTTATAAATGCGCACAAGGCCCTTAGTATTTTATAGATTTCATGCCTTCTTTCTGCGTAGAGATTGTACACTTCCTGATTGATGTGTATTACTTTTTCAGGTTCTATGTATACTGTTTTTCCGGTTGCTGATTCATCATGGATGATACCGTGAATCTTTCTTTTATTTTCTGCAGAAACTGTCAACACTCTTCGGCCATTTCTTAAACTCTCCAATGTATCAACCAAATAGCCTTTATTTTTATAGGTTTCTAGCTCATCATTAAAAATTTTGTCCAGTTCACGTTCTTTTGATCTTATGAGTTTAGATATCCTTTGTAGTTCTTCTGACGCATTGGGTCTGACTTCCCCTTCTTCATCAAGTACCCTGTCTATCTCATTTGTCAGCGTCTTGTCAATAATTATAGTAGAAACAATATGACTGATGATGGGATTAAATTTAATCTTTTCTGGGTCATTGAAGTATTTAGTGAGTTCAAGACCTATGGACACGATGCGATAAATATTTCTTATACTATCTATCTCGAGCACGTATCCTTCCTTCCTAACTAATTGTACATCACTGGTGATTGATTCAAATGAAGAAATTGGAAAATACTCATTTCGAAGCAGTGCTTTTTTATATTCATCAGTTTCATTAAGGAGTTGTAAAATAAGATGTACATTGGTATGAATTTCCATTTGCTGAAAATATTCATCAGCCATAGATGACAAGCATTCTTTGCGGACAAAGTCTATGACCTTGTTGAATTCAAGTTTTTCTTTTATATCTTTTGGATATAGTAACATGCTGGGGGATTATTAAAATCTAACAAAATCAACCATTTGGAGTCGTTTTAAACATTAAAACAACGCTCGATGTTTTACCAACCTTAATGTAATTTATTTATATTTTAAAATTTATTAGCTGGTGTCATGTCAGGCATATTTTAAAAATAACAACTTTATCCTTATCTTTGTGCCATGTTTTCAAAATATAATGTAATCGTAGTAGGTGCCGGTCACGCCGGTTGTGAAGCTGCAATAGGTGCAGCAAATATGGGTTCCAAGGTTCTTTTAATTACCATGAATATGAATACCATAGCACAAATGTCATGTAATCCGGCTATGGGTGGTGTAGCCAAAGGTCAGATTGTAAGAGAAGTCGATGCATTGGGAGGATATTCTGGCATTGTTACAGATCATTCACTGGTTCAGTTTCGTATGTTGAATACATCTAAAGGACCTGCCATGTGGAGCCCTAGAGCCCAAAATGATCGAATGATGTTTGCGGCTAAGTGGAGAGAAATGCTGGAAGCCAACGAGAATATTGATTTTTGGCAGGAGACTGTACCGGGACTGATAATTAAAGATGGGGTCTGTAAAGGAGTGATTACTGGATTAGGTTTGGAGATTCAGTCTGATTCGGTGGTGCTGACCAATGGAACATTTTTAAACGGACTCATTCATATAGGTGAAAAAAACTTTGGCGGCGGAAGAGCTGGCGAAAAGGCTGCCACTGGTATTACTGAACAACTTAAAGGCCTGGGATTCGAAGCGGGAAGAATGAAAACCGGAACTCCGCCGAGAATTGACGGGAGATCACTTGATTACAGCCGAATGGAAATTCAACCTGGCGATGAGAAAGTAGGTAAGTTTTCTTATACTGATACACCAACTGTTAATAAACAACTTCCATGCTACGTCACCTACACCAGCGAGCAAGTTCATGAAACTTTAAGAGAAGGATTTGACAGATCACCTATGTTTAATGGAAGAATTCAGGGCTTAGGCCCCAGATATTGTCCATCTATTGAAGACAAGATTAATAGGTTTGCAGACAAAGACAGTCATCAGCTTTTTGTCGAACCCGAAGGATGGAACACGTGTGAGATTTATGTCAATGGATTTTCATCGTCCCTTCCGGAAGATATCCAGTACAAAGCTTTGAAAAAAGTGCCTGGATTTGAAAATATGAAGATGTTTAGGCCGGGCTATGCCATAGAGTATGATTATTTTCCGCCTACCCAACTGAAAATGAATCTGGAGACAAAACGAGTAAAAAATCTATTTTTTGCTGGTCAGATAAATGGTACTACCGGTTATGAAGAGGCAGCTTGTCAGGGCTTGATGGCCGGAGTAAATGCACACCTTACTATTTCTGAAATGGAACCATTCGTATTGAAACGATCCGAGGCCTATATTGGTGTACTCATTGATGATCTCGTCAATAAGGGTACCGATGAGCCTTATAGGATGTTTACGTCCAGAGCTGAATACAGAATTTTACTTAGGCAGGATAATGCAGATATCAGACTTACTCCGATAGCACACAAGTTGGGAATGCTGGACATGGAAGAGAGGATGGAGAGAGTAAATACCAAAGTAGAAAATGCTAAGATAATAGAAAGATATTTTGATGACACCAGCGTAGAGCCGGATCTTATAAACGGTTTTTTGGAGTCCATTGATTCTTCTCCACTGCGCCAAAAAGTCAAAACAAAATCTATTTTATCCAGACCTGGTGTTGATATAAGTGACATAAGAATGTCGCTACCTTACATTGATAAATTTCTGAGTCAATACGACGATGAAACCATCACAGTAGCTGAGGTTTCTATGAAATATGATGGCTATATCCGTAAGGAAAAGGAGATGGTTGAAAAAATGGATAGACTGGAAGCGGTTAGACTAGCAGATCATTTTGATTATAAGGCTCTCAAATCACTATCATTTGAAGCACGTGAAAAACTGCATAAAATTAAGCCTCGGACTATCGGTCAAGCAAGCAGGATTAGCGGAGTTTCTCCGGCTGACATTTCTGTACTATTGGTTCATGTAGGAAGATAAACATTTTCAGAAGTGAAATATAGCAATATTTGTCCAAAGTGTCGGAATGGAAAGATTGCCATCATTGAAGGTGGCGCTTTCAAAGGCAATTTGTATAATACTATTTCTTCAGGACTGAATACTTTTTATCTTACCAGATATATTTGTACGGACTGTGGTTTTACTGAAAATTATATAGACGATTCGAAAGATTTAGAAAAACTAAAAGAGAAATATGTAAGGCCGAAAGAAGACTCAGACTTTGTCTAATGAAGGTAATTAGTCTACTCATAATATTTGGTTAAAGCCCATTTTCCTAAGATAATATTGTAAAAAACTTATATATTTGTGGCTTTGTTTAGTTCACAAGGTCGTAAAATAAAGATACTCAAATCATAAATTGATGGCAACAAAGAATATAGTCACTTTTATTCTGCTTCTGCTCCTTAATTCCCTTGGGATTAATGCTCAGCAAGTTCAGGCAGATAAAATCAAAGCGCTAAATAATTATGTAAACTTTACTAATGAAAGCACTCACGGTCTTCTCATCGTACACAGACTTCTTGAAAATTTTAATAAAAATATCAACAAATTCGTAGATCTACCAGATCAGCAGATCAATTTTTATTCCAATAAAGACCTTCCTCAAGATATATTTGAAGATAGCGAAAATTGGTTTTATGATACTTCTCCCAATGAATGGTATGCTTTGATTGTAAAGTCATCAGGAGTACTTCCAGGACCCTCTGAAAACAAACTGAAAGCTATTACATCAGATTTAAAGGCCATTCTCGTTTCAGTAAATAATATTAGATTTGAACTTGAGAATCAAATGAAAACTCTGGATCTTTCCAAAAGAGAAAACCTTAGTTTGGTATATGATAAACTTGAAGAGGGGGTCAAGCTGTACAAAAGTTTTTATGATAAACAAATCATACTCGAAGCTGAAATCAAAAACATCTTTAAATCACTCAAAATTACTCAGGAATCGCTTCAAACTCCTTCAGTACAATTGACAATGGAAAGCATGTATTCAGCGATGCGTTCTGCACTGGATGCACTTTACAAAAAGGAAGATGAGCAATATCCGGAACTTATAAAGGCGCAAGAGACTGCCTTAAGTGCGCTCAACATTGTAAATCTCGCCGATTTTAAAAACGCAAAACTCATCAACCCTAAAGTTCAGCTTTACTGGGCAAACATTAAAAGACAGGCTACAGAATCAATCAAAGTACAAAAGGCATTTGCAGACTCTGAAAATTTACCCGAAGAATATAAGCTGTATGGAAAATACTATTATTATTACAATATTTCGATCATCAACAAATTTAACAGATACGGAAACGGCGTAGTTTTTGAGATGAATAGGATCATCGATTTCTTAGAGTTACTGGTTGTGAGACATTTTGAAATGCCGCATTATTTTAAAGTAATTTATCCCAAACTTCTTGAAAAAACAGAATTTCTTGCATCCGCAGACCCTGTCATAAAAGCTCTACCAAAGGTTGTAAAAGGAAGAAATGTTGTTGCTGCCACCAGGACCATTAAAGCCGATACAACCATTGTGGAATTTCAGATGTATGACCATAAAATAGTTGATAAAGATGTCGTTTCCTTAAGTTACAATGGTGAGTGGATAGTTGAGAAATTTCAGATCAGTGAGAAACCATATAATTTTAAACTGAAACTGAATGGTGAGGGTAAGAATTTTCTTCTGCTCCATGCAGATGATATGGGAAGACAGCCACCAGCCACCATTGCGCTTTCGTATAAGTACAAGGGGAAAAAGGAACTTATTATCCTCAATTCAGATACCAAAAAAAGTGAAGTGATTGAGATTGTTTTGCAGAAATGATATTTATTTTAGAAAACATCACTCCTGATCAATAGTACAATACCGAATATTACAAGCATAATTCCTGCCAACTTTGCGAATATTTCCAGATGACCAGGTTTCATTTTTGACCTGATCTTCTTTGCCAGCATTACTTTTAATGTGTCCGTAATGATAATAGTACACAATATACTGCCAAAAAGCAAGAACGCTTCTAGACCATTTATGCCTTTTCCTGATACATAGCTGGACATTACACTGATCCAGAATATAAAAGTGAAAGGATTGATAAAATTTATGGTAAACCCTTTAGAAAAATATTCTATATATGACCTGGCATCAAATGCCGGAGTTTTTTCTTCGCCTTTATGTGATTTTATAATGGAAAAAAGACCTGAAAGAATCAGAATGATACCTCCAGCCAGTCCCATCCAAAATTGGAAATCAGACGATTTTATCAGTAAGCTTATTTTCAGAATGAAAAAATACGAAGCTGTAATTACTAAAAAATCACTTATCCAAATGCCACTTCCTACAGCAATACCTGCTTTTATTCCATGTTGAATACCGGTTTGAGTTAAAGCAACAAAAATAGGACCCAACAAAATGGTAAGTGTAAGTCCAAGCATTATCCCATCTGCGACAAATTGCATTCAATTATAGGTTTTGGACACTATTACTCATTTAGACCTGCTGATTGTTTTTCTCGTCTGACAAGAGCATTTTCTCTTGATGAGTAATATTCCTTGCGATTGTTCACCATGTCCACAGCTGTAAATATAGCTTTGAGCATGGAAGATTCATCTGCAACATTATTTCCGGCGATATCATATGCTGTGCCATGATCCGGAGATGTCCTTATAAATGAAAGACCGGATGTTACATTAGTACCCGCTCCAAACGAAAGCGCTTTAAAGGGTATTAAGCCCTGATCGTGATACATTGCCATTGTAGCATCGGCTTTTCTCCATAGACCACTTCCGAAGAAACCATCAGCAGGATATGGTCCGGCGACAAGAATACCTTGCTTTTTAACTTCTATAATTGCAGGCCGTACACATTTTTCTTCTTCATCACCTATTAAAGAATCATCAGAAGCATGAGGATTTAGACCAAGTACACTTATATAAGGCCTTTCCAATCCAAAATCTTCAATAAGGCTTTTATTGAGAATCCTTATTTTTTCAATGATAAGATCTTTAGTAATAGTCGCAGACACTTTAGAAATGGGAATATGATTTGTAACCAATGCGACTTTTAGTGCCTCACTTACCATGAACATCAAGCTTTGACTTGCGTCGTCTTTAGCAGTAAGATACTCAGTATGGCCAGGAAAAGGAAAGTTTGCCATTCGCATAGCATTTTTATTAATCGGAGCAGTGACCAGCGCATGAATACTGCCATCCTTCACATCTTGCATAGCTTTTTCTAAGGAGATGTACGCATATTTCCCTCCTTCGGTTGTAGCATTGCCCAAGGATATATTAACATTATCATCCCAACAATTGACTAGATTTATTTTTCCTGGTATTGCTTGTTTACCATTGTGTACGGTATGAAAATTAATAACGCTTTCTTTCACGATATTTTTATGATATGAAAGTACTTTATAAGAGCCATAAATGACCGGCGTAAATGATTTGAGAATTTTGGGATTAGCTAAAGCTTTTATGATGACTTCGGGACCTATACCATTGATATCGCCGATAGTCATTCCTATTTTCAAGGCCATTGATTCTTTTGTTTTTGATATATAAAGATGTAAAAGTAGTCAAAACTGCAAACTTTATTGTTATATTCATCACGAAGAATGATAACAACTTTTTATAGAATGAATTATTATACAGAAAATACTTCAAAAAACACTACGACCAGAACTTTAAAAACTGGAAATGTATCAAATACATTTATTCAGATGATTATATATATATAAAATTATAAATATTGTTGCAAAGGTATTTTAAATGCTGTTAATAAAGAATTTAAATTTTCAGAACATATTAAATTTCAGTAATTTATTAAAAAAAAATATTACAAAAAATTATTCTAAGTATACAAAATAATAATACCTTTGCGTCTCTTTTTGAAGAAGGAGTGTTTTTTCTTCATTAAAATCTTGAGTTTATATAAATTATCATATATGCCAACTATTAATCAGTTAGTAAAAAAAGGTAGAGAAAAAGTTGTAGTAGCCAGTAAATCAAGGGCTTTGGATTCATGCCCTCAAAAAAGGGGTGTTTGCACCCGTGTGTATACTACGACACCCAAAAAACCCAACTCTGCACTTCGTAAGGTAGCTAAAGTAAGAATGACCAATGGTATTGAAATCATTGCTTACATACCCGGTGAAGGTCATAATTTGCAGGAGCACTCCATAGTACTTGTTAGAGGAGGAAGGGTAAAGGATCTACCGGGAGTTAGATACACGATTGTAAGAGGAGCACTTGATACAGCTGGAGTGGCTAAAAGAATAAAAAGCCGATCCAAATACGGCACTAAAGCTCCAAAAAAATAATAAAACCTTAAGACATATAAAAATATTATCGAGAGATGAGAAAAAGAAAGCCAAAAAAGAGAGTGATTGCACCTGATCCACGATATGGTGATATAATGGTAACTCAATTTGTCAATAACATGATGTGGGAAGGTAAGAAAAGTGTTTCTTACGGTATTTTTTATGACGCAATGGACAAGGTAGAAACCAGAACAAGCGAAAATCCGCATGAAATCTGGAAAAAAGCTATTGAAAATGTAATGCCTGCTGTAGAGGTCAGAAGTAAGAGGATAGGGGGAGCTACATTTCAGATTCCTACTGAAATCAGACCGGCAAGACGTCTTTCTATAGGTATGAAATGGTTAATTAGATTTTCCAGAGCCCGTAGCGGAAAAGGAATGGCAGAAAAATTATCGGCTGAAATCATAGCAGCTAGCAAAGGTGAAGGCGCAGCCGTTAAAAGGAGAGAAGATACACATAGAATGGCTGAAGCTAACAGAGCCTTTGCTCATTTCAAGGCGTAATTCTTTTGTCTAATATTATTTAACAAGCCCAAAAGTTTTTACAACCGCTTATTATGGCAAAAGATCTTAAATATACAAGAAATATTGGTATTGCAGCGCACATTGATGCGGGCAAGACTACTACCACGGAAAGGATTCTGTACTACACAGGTATAAGTCATAAAATCGGAGAAGTTCACGATGGCGCAGCTACCATGGATTGGATGGAACAAGAGCAGGAAAGGGGTATTACCATCACTTCTGCTGCAACTACTTGTAGTTGGAGTTATCCAACTACACAGGGTAAGAGCACCGAGGAAACACAGCCATACCATTTTAATATCATCGACACTCCAGGGCACGTTGATTTTACAGTTGAAGTAAATAGATCTTTGAGGGTACTTGATGGTCTTGTTTTCCTGTTTAGTGCCGTTGATGGTGTTGAACCACAATCTGAGACAAACTGGAGACTTGCAGAGAGATACCGTGTTCCAAGTATTGCTTTTGTAAATAAAATGGATAGATCAGGTGCTGATTTTTTTAATGTTGTAAATGATATTAAAGAAAAACTTGGAGCTAATGCGATTCCTTTGCAGGTGCCGATAGGTGCTGAAGAAAAATTCTTTGGGGCTGTCGATTTGATTAGCAATATTGCCATGGTCTGGAATGAAGAAGATCAGGGCATGACGTATAAGGTAATTGATATACCTGAGGATATTGCTGATACTGTTGTTGAGTACAGAGCAAAATTGATCGAAGCAGTAGCTGAGTATGACGTAGAATTGATGGAGAAGTTTTTTGATGATCCTAATTCTATAACAGAAGCGGAAATAAAGAAAGCAGTAAGAACTGCCGTAATGGATTTGGCATTTACACCTGTTATGTGTGGTTCAGCATTTAAAAATAAAGGAGTACAGGCAGTATTGGATGCTGTATGTGCATATTTGCCTTGTCCATTGGATGTAGAGGGTATCATAGGAGTAAATCCTAAAACTGAAAAAGAAGAAACAAGAAAACCTTCAGTTAAGGAGCCGTTTGCCGCCCTTGCTTTCAAAATAGCCACTGACCCTTATGTGGGAAGGTTGGCGTTTATGAGAGTATATTCCGGTGCACTTGATGCAGGATCCTATGTCTTGAATACTAGATCAGGTAACAAAGAAAGAATTTCCAGATTATATCAGATGCACGCTAATAAGCAAAACGCAATTGAAAGAGTAGAAGCAGGAGATATTGCAGCAGGTGTGGGTTTTAAAGATATCAGAACAGGAGATACCCTATCAGATGAAGCGCACCCTATTGTTTTGGAAAGCATGGTTTTCCCAGAACCGGTAATTGGTCTTGCTATTGAGCCTAAAACCCAGAAAGACTTGGACAGATTAGGTATGGCTTTAAATAAGTTATCTGAAGAAGATCCGACATTCAGAGTTAAGTATGACGATGAGACCAATCAGACTGTTATAAGTGGTATGGGTGAATTACACCTAGAAATTATTGTGGACCGTCTTAGAAGAGAATTTAAAGTAGAAGTAAATGAAGGCGCTCCACAAGTAAATTATAAAGAAGCACTTACTTCAAGTGTTGAACATACAGAAAGATTGAAAAAACAATCAGGCGGATCAGGATTATTTGCCCAGATGTCTTTCGAATTAGGACCGGCCGACGAAAAATTTCTTGAGTCTGATGATTTTAAATCAGGAAAGACAAAACTTCAGTTTGTAAATGATATCTTCGGAGGATCAGTTCCAAAAGAATATTTTGCTTCCATTGTTAAAGGATTTACATCTATGATGGATAATGGGATTTTAGCGGGATACCATATAGATAGTATGAAAGTCCGACTATATGATGGACAGACACACGCTGTTGACTCAAAACCATTAGCATTCGAGTTATGTGCAAAAGAAGGCTTTAGAGAAGCATCCAAGAAATGTAATCCTGTCCTACTCGAACCAATAATGAAACTTGAGGTAGTGTCCCCCGATGAGTATGTGGGTTCCGTGATAGGTGATCTAAACAGAAGGAGAGGCCTACCAAAAGGTCAGGAATCAAGGTCGGGAGGAGCAATTGCAATATCAGCAGAAGTGCCATTGGCAGAAATGTTTGGTTATGTAACTCAACTTAGGACCATTACTTCCGGAAGGGCAAGCAGTAGTATGGAGTTTAGTCATTTTTCACCGGCACCTAAAGGAATTGCCGAAGTTGTAATTGACAAAGCTAAAGGGGCTAAAGTTTAAAGAATAATTTGGAGATGATTATTAAATGTAGATAGTTATCTTTTTTTAAAAATATTTTTAATTTTTTTAATAATAATTTCACAGATTTTCAAAAGAGTTCTATCTTTGCGGCCTCTAAAAAAATAGAGTGAAATTTAACATAAGGTTATGAATCAAAAAATCAGGATAAAACTCCGTTCTTATGATCACAATTTAGTAGATAAAAGTACTGAAAAGATCGTAAAGACGGTTAAGAACAGCGGAGCTGTTATTTCCGGTCCGATTCCGCTGCCAACTGAGAAAGAAATATTTACAGTTTTGCGTTCCCCGCACGTAAATAAAAAATCTCGTGAGCAGTTCCAGCTAAGGACCCACAAACGCATCATCGAGATTTTTACACCTACTCAAAAGACAGTTGACGCTTTGTCAAAACTGGAACTTCCGAGTGGTGTTGATATCCAGGTGAAGCTTACATAGTCGCTGGGATTTATTTAATTTTTAGATTCTGAAGGTTTTTAGGTATTGGAACAAAATTCCATATCTCAATTAAAAATTTAATCATGAACGGATTAATAGGAAAAAAGGTAGGTATGACGAGCATTTTCGATGCTGCGGGCAAAAATATTGCTTGTACTGTGATGGAAATTTTGCCAAATGTTGTAACTCAGGTAAAGACCATGGAAAGTGATGGATATGATGCACTTCAGCTGGGCTATGGTGAAGCAAGAGCTAAAAATACGTCAAAAGCCTTAATAGGTCATTTTGAAAAAGCCAATACTACACCAAAGCGTGAAGTCGTTGAATTTAGAAATTATCCAAATCCTAAGAATTTGGGGGATGAAATTATTTTAACGGAAGTTTTTACTGAAGGAGAAAAAGTTAGCGCTATCGGCACTTCAAAAGGTAAAGGATTTCAGGGTGTTGTCAAAAGGCATCATTTTGCCGGTGTTGGTCAAGCTACCCATGGTCAGCATAATAGATTGAGGGCGCCAGGTTCTGTTGGAGCTTCTGCATGGCCTTCTAAAGTGGCTAAGGGCGTAAGGATGGCAGGTAGAATGGGTAATGATAGAGTCAAAACAAAAAATTTGAAGATAGTAAAGCTTTTACCGGAAATGAATCTGATGTTAATTCAGGGTTCTGTTCCAGGACATAAAGGTTCTTTTGTAATCATTGAAAAGTAAGGAATATGAAACTCGATGTATTAAATATTCAAGGTAAAAGTACAGGAAGAAGTGTAGATCTTCCTGAAGAAATATTTGGTGTTGAACCGAATTCACATGCTGTTTATCTGTCAGTTAAACAGTATCTTGCAGCTCAACGACAAGGTACACACAAGTCGAAGGAGAAGTGGGAGATATCCAGAACAACCAAAAAGCTTAAAAAACAAAAGGGTACAGGTACTGCCAGAGCAGGGTCTATGAAGAGTCCTGTTTTCAGAGGAGGAGGACGTGTTTTTGGACCTAAGCCAAGAAACTATTCTTTCAAATTAAATAAGAAAGTAAAAGAGATAGCGAGATATTCTGCTTATGCTGACAAAGTAGCAAATGGCTCATTAATTGTTTTGGAGGATTTTAATATTGCAACTCCAAGTACAAAAGAGTTTAAGAACATTTTGTCTAATCTGGATTTGAAAGGTAAATCATTATTTTTAACATCTGAATTGAATAGCAATGTTTATCTTTCAAGTAGAAATCTTCCAAAAACTGAAGTTCGGTTTGTAAAAGATGCTAACACGTATGAAATTATAAATGCTGATGTAGTTGTAATTTCGGAAAATTCAGTAAACAAGCTGAGAGCAGCTCACGAACAACAATAAAATATTAAGCGAATATGTATAGAAATATTTTAATCAAACCTATTATTTCTGAAAAATCAGAGAAATTGACGGCTAAAGGTAACCAATACACTTTTGTGGTGGATAAGAAAGCTAATAAGATTGAGATCAAGAAAGCTGTTGAAGCTATGTTTACTACCAATGTAGTAGATGTAAATACTGTAATAGTTCCGGCTAGGATGAAGTCGAGAAATACAAGGTCAGGTGTAATCAGGGGGAGTGTGAGTTCTTACAAGAAAGCTTACGTAAAACTTGCTGACGGGGAGACATTGGATATATATGGAAGCACAGAAGGATAATAGCATAAACGACAAAAGATAATCGCAATGGGAATTAAAAAATTTAATCCGATCACTCCGGGACTGAGACAAAAAGTTTCAGTTGATTATTCCGAATTGACGGCTTCTAAGCCTGAAAAAAGTCTGACTGTTGGGATACATAAGTCAGGTGGAAGAAACCATGACGGAAAGATGACAATGCGTCAGATTGGTGGAGGTAATAAGCAGAAATATAGAATCGTTGATTTTAAAAGGGATAAAGAGGGCATTCCTGCTAAAGTGGCGACTATAGAATATGATCCTAACAGGACATCATTTATAGCTTTATTGGTTTATGCTGATGGAGAGAAAAGATATATAATCGCCCCCGATAAAATTAAGGTAGGAGATAAGGTTTTATCCGGCAAAGATGCTACTCCTGATGTAGGCAATGCGCTATATTTTTCAACAATACCTTTAGGTGCTGATATACATTCTATAGAAATGGTTCCTGGGAAAGGGGCTGCTTTGGCTAGAAGTGCCGGTACCTATGCTACTATGGTGGGTAGAGAAGGAAAGTATGCTATAGTGAAATTACCATCAGGTGAGGTAAGAAGAGTACTTTTGACATGCAAAGCCGTAATAGGCAGAGCATCAAATCCTGATCACGGGTTGGAAGTTTTGGGAAAAGCCGGAAAGACAAGGTGGCTTGGGAAGAGATCCAGAGTACGAGGTGTTGCTATGAATCCAGTTGACCACCCGATGGGAGGGGGAGAAGGAAGAGCTTCAGGCGGACACCCAAGATCTAGAACTGGTATTATGGCTAAAGGACAAAAAACAAGAACCGTAAAAAAGGCTTCTAGTAAATTAATTATTTCAAAACGTAAATAACCATAAGTAGCAAATGGCTAGATCAATAAAAAAAGGACCATATATTCATCACAAACTTTATGAAAAGATCGTAAAGGCGTCTGAAAGTAACAAAAAAACTGTTATAAAAACATGGTCTAGAGCTTCAATGATTATTCCTGACATGATAGGTCAAACCATTGCAGTTCACAACGGTAAAACATTTATTCCTGTCTTTGTCACAGAAAATATGGTAGGCCACAAATTGGGTGAATTTTCGCCTACAAGAACTTTCAGAGGTCATGGGGGTAAAAAATAGTATTAAAGATTAAAGCAATAGCGTAAAATATTAAATAATGGAGGCACTTGCAAGACTAAGAAACTGTCCGATGTCAGCACGAAAGATGAGGTTGGTTGTAGATAATATTAGGGGTAAATCAGTTGATGATGCGCTCAATATACTAAAGTACACCAAAAAGGAAGCAGCTGGTTGGGTTGAAAAACTTTTATTATCAGCGATTTCAAATTGGTCAAGCAAATCAGAAGTTGACAGTCCGGAAGATTATAGATTGTTTGTTAAAACTGCTTTTGTAGATGGAGGCTCAGTATTGAAAAGATTCAGACCAGCTCCCCATGGTAGAGCTAACAGAATTAGGAAGAGAATGAACCACGTAACACTCGTGGTCGAGAATAAATTAGAAATTAAAGATTAAAAAAAAGTAAAATATCAATTCATGGGTCAAAAGACAAATCCAATCGGTAACAGACTTGGAATCATCAGAGGATGGGATTCCAGTTGGTTTGGTGGAAAAGAGTTTGGTCAAAAAGTAGTGGAAGACGAGCAAATCAGAGTGTATCTGAATGCTAGAATCCAAAAAGGTGGTATTTCAAAAATCGTTATTGAAAGAACTCTCAAAAGAGTAACAGTAACCATTCATACTTCAAGACCAGGAATTATCATTGGAAAGGGAGGACAGGAAGTTGACCGTGTAAAGGAGGAATTGAAAAAATTGACAGGCAAAGATGTCCAAATTAATATAATAGAAATCAGAAGACCAGAGATTGATGCAGCTATTGTTGGAGAGACTATTGCAAAGCAGATTGAGTCAAGGATTAATTATAAGAGAGCCATTAAAATGTCTATCCAGTCTGCAATGCGTGCAGGTGCAGAAGGAATAAAAGTAAGAGTAAGTGGTCGGTTAAATGGTGCTGAAATGGCAAGGAGTGAGGAGTTTAAAGACGGAAGGACACCACTACATACTTTCAGAGCAGATATTGATTATGCTTTGAAAGAAGCTTTAACTGTATATGGAAAGATAGGAATTAAAACCTGGATATGTAAAGGTGAAGTTCTTGAGAAAAGAGATTTATCTCCAAATGCAGGTGTAGGTAAATCTAATACTGATTCTGCAGGTGGAGGAGACAGAGGAGATAGAAGAGGAGGGGACAGAGATAGAGGAGGAGATAGAAGAGGAGGTGACAATCGAGGAGGGGATAGAAGAGGAGGTGATAATAGAGGTAGTGATAATAGAGGTGGGGGTGACAGAAGGGGGCCTGACAATAGAGCAGGTGGAAATAAAAAAAGATAATAATAATTGATAAATTTAAATTACCTTTGCGCCACTTTTGCTAAAAAGGTAAATATTTAAACGATAACAAGTTATGTTACAGCCAAAAAGAACGAGGTACAGAAAGCAACATAAAATGAATCCCAAGGGAATTGCTGTAAAAGGCAGTACAATCTCTTTCGGCTCATTTGCCCTAAAGTCTATGGAACTTGGCAGAATTACTAACAGACAGTTAGAATCTGCCAGGATAGCATTGACAAGGTATATGAAAAGGGAAGGAAAAGTATGGATTAGAATATTTCCAGACAAGCCTATCACTAAAAAACCTCAGGAAGTTCGTATGGGAAAAGGAAAAGGTGCATTGGATCATTGGGTGGCTGTCGTGAAACCAGGAAAAATTATGTTTGAGTTGGATGGAGTGCCGAGTGAAATTGCTATCGAAGCACTAAGACTTGCGGCTCAGAAATTGCCGCTTATGACAAAAACTGTTGTAAGAGCAGATTTTAGCGAATAATATTAAAGTAGTAAGCTGATTATGGCATCAAAAAAATTTTTGGAATTGCAGACAATGTCTGTTGAAACTATGCAGTCTGAGTTAACTGAATCAAAGTCGGACCTCAATAGAATGAAGTTTGATCATGGTTCTAAAGGTATCGAAAATCCTTTGGAGATTAGTGCCTTAAAAAAAGACATAGCCAGATTGCGAACTGAATTAAGAGCAAGAGAGCTCAAGTTAATGACTGAAGAGCAAATTTCTCAGAGATCAAAAATCAGATTAAGAAGAAAGTAATCATATAAAATTTAAGTCCAATGACTGACAATTTATTAAACAAAGTTAGAATAGGCGTGGTAGCCAGTTCGAAAATGGATAAGACAATAACTGTTTTGATCGAAAGAAAACTGAAGCACCCTATATATGGAAAGTTTGTAAAGAAATCAAAAAAATTCTTTGCGCATGATGAAAAAAATGAGTGCACAGAGGGAGATACCGTAAAGATCACAGAAACCAGACCATTGAGTAAAAATAAAAGCTGGAGACTTGTGGAAATAATTGAAAAAGCGAAATAATTAAAAAAAAATAATTAGTCATGATCCAACAAGAGTCAAGATTAAAAGTTGCTGATAACAGCGGTGCAAAAGAAGTCCTTTGTATACGAGTGCTGGGAGGTACAAGAAGACGATATGCTTCGGTGGGCGATAAAATTGTAGTTGCTGTAAAATCTGCAACTCCTACCGGTATAAAAAAAGGTACTGTAACAAAAGCTGTAATCGTAAGAACGAGTAAGGAGATAAGAAGAAAGGATGGTTCTTACATCAGATTTGACGACAATGCAGTCGTTCTATTAAATGCAGCTGATGAGCCTAGAGGTAGTCGTATTTTTGGCCCTGTAGCAAGAGAGTTGAGAGATCGTGATTATATGCGTATTGTATCATTAGCACCTGAAGTGCTTTAATAAATTAATATCATGTCAGCTTCAAAAAGATTTGCACCAAAATTAGGCATAAAAAAAGGAGATAAGGTAATGGTTGTTGCCGGTTCAAATAGAGGCCAAAGCGGTGAGGTTAAAGTTGTATTTCCAAAAGAAAACAGAGCTATTGTTGATGGATTGAATATGGTCAAAAAGCATATAAAATCTACTCAGGATAATCCAGGTGGTATCAATGAAATGGAGTCTCCTATTCATATATCAAACCTTATGGTCGTAGATCCTAAATCAGGAGAGCCTACACGTGTGGGAAGGAAAGAAGTGGATGGAAAGTTAGTAAGATATTCTAAAAAATCAGGCGAAATTATCAAGTAATGAGTTATATACCCAGACTTAAGCAAAAATATCGGGAAGAGATAGTACCTAAACTCCATGAGCAGTTTGGATATACAACTGTAATGCAGGTACCAAGGTTGGAAAAAATCTGCATAAATCAAGGTGTTGGAAGTGCAACACAAGATAAAAAACTTGTCGATAATGCGGTCAATGAGATGACAACTTTGACAGGGCAAAAAGCGGTGCCAACTATAGCTTCAAAATCAATTTCTAACTTCAAGTTGAGAGAATTCATGCCCATAGGTGCTAGAATTACTTTGAGGAACAAAAAGATGTATGAGTTTTTAGACAGGCTTGTTACCGTAGCGTTACCTAGAGTAAGAGACTTTAAAGGTATTAGCGATAAAAGTTTTGATGGTCGTGGCAATTATTCTCTTGGGGTGAAAGAGCAGATTATATTTCCAGAGATAGATATTGATAAAGTGAGTAAGATTACTGGCATGGATATCTCTTTTGTTACCAATGCAAAAACTGATGCTGAAGCATTTGCTTTACTTAAAGAATTAGGTTTACCTTTTAAAAATCAAAAGAACTAATTTCAAATGGCTAGAAAATCTGTAATAGCAAGAGAGATAAAGAGAGAGAGAATGGTAGCAAAATATGCCGATCTCAGAAAACGCCTAAAAGAGGCAGGAGATTATGAAGCATTGGATAAATTGCCTAAAAACTCTTCAAAAGTTAGGTTGCATAACAGGTGCAAACTTACTGGTAGACCTAAAGGATATATGAGAAGATTTGGAATCAACCGAGTTACATTTAGGAAAATGGCAAATGAAGGCTTAATACCGGGGATAACAAAAGCCAGCTGGTAGAATTAAATAATAGAATATTAGTATTAAAATGATAGTAACAGATCCAATTGCAGATTATTTGACAAGAATCCGAAATGCTCAGATGGCAGGTCACAAAGTTGTGGAGATTCCTTCATCGAATATGAAAAAGTCTATTACCGAGATCCTTTATGAAAACGGTTATATTCTTAAGTATAAATTTGATGATGCTGCAGGTAAACAAGGTATTATAAGCGTAGCTTTGAAGTATGACCAAGTTACTAAAAAACCTGTAATCAGAGAGTTGGGAAGAATTTCTACTTCTGGTCTTCGACAATATTCTGGCTCAAAGGAAATCCCAAAAATTATAAATGGGCTAGGTATTGCCATTGTATCAACATCCAAAGGTTTGATGACAGACAAACAAGCAAGAAGAGAGAATATTGGGGGTGAATTGATCTGTTATATTTATTAATCTTAAAAATAGTTTATAGTCATGTCAAGAATCGGCAAAGCTGTAATTAGTATACCATCGGGAGTAACGGTTGACGTTAGCAAAGGAAATTTGGTTACTGTAAAAGGTGCTAAAGGAAACCTTTCAGAGCAGATAAATCCTGACTTGAAGATTAGTATAGATGACGGTACTCTTAGTGTGGCGAGACCTACAGAACAAAAGAGACATCGTGAGGCGCATGGGTTATCTAGATCTTTAATTAATAACATGGTGTTAGGCGTTTCGACAGGGTTTAGAAAGCAAATGGAACTTATAGGAGTTGGATACAGAGTGAGCAGTACGGGCAATCTACTTGAGTTGTTGATCGGTTATTCACATCCTATTTATTTTCTGATACCTTTAGAGATTACTTTGGAAACCAAAATGGAGAAAGGTGAGAGCCCTACAATAATTCTACAAGGTTCAGACAAGCAACTTTTAGGTCAGATTTGCGCAAAAATAAGAACTTTTAGAAAGCCTGAACCTTACAAAGGAAAAGGTATTAAATTTGCAGGAGAAGTTATCCGAAGAAAGGCCGGTAAAACATCTGGTAAAAAATAATCAAATAATACAAAGCCATACAAAATGGATAGTAAATTATATAACAGGACAAGAGTCAAATATAGAATTCGTAAAAAAGTTAATGGTGTCAACCAAAAACCTCGTTTATCTGTATTTAGAAGCAATAATGAGATTTATTGCCAGTTGATAGACGACGTTAATGGTGTAACTCTCGCCAGCGCTTCTTCAAGAGGACTAAAAGTGGACGGTACTAAAATCACAGTGGCTGGAGAAGTTGGTAAAATAATAGCTGCAAAAGCAAAAGCTGTAGGTATAAGTACAGTAGTTTTTGATAGAGGCGGCTACCTATACCATGGGCGTGTAAAGTCTTTGGCTGATGGAGCCAGAGAAGGTGGGTTAATTTTCTAAATATAAATAAATATGTCAACACCAGTAAAAGTAAATCAGGGTGAATCTGAATTTAAAGAAAAGCTTGTAAACCTTTCCAGAGTTGCTAAAGTAACTAAAGGGGGTCGTACATTCAGTTTTTCAGCCTTAGTTGTTGTAGGTGACGGTAATGGGACTGTCGGACATGGCCTTGGTAAAGCTTTGGATGTTTCTGAATCAATTCAGAAAGCCGTCCAGGATGCAAAAAAAAATATGATAAAAGTATCTCTAAATAAAGGAACAATTCCACATGAGCAGAAGGGTAAGTATGGTGCAGGAAAAGTACTAATCAAACCAGCAGCAGATGGTACCGGAGTGATCGCTGGTGGAGCGATGAGGGCTGTCTTAGAAATGGCAGGGGTGCACAATGTGCTTGCCAAATCCCAAGGATCTTCAAATCCACACAATGTTGTTAAAGCTACGGTTGATGCATTATCAAAGATGCGGGATGCAAAAGAAGTTGCAAGAAATAGAGGTGTTAATTTGAGCAAAGTTTTTGAAGGATAATATAAAACATCACCAGGAAAATGGGAAATATAAAAATAACTCAAGTAAAGAGTGCTATCGACAGAAGCAAGCGGCAAAAAGCAACTATTTTTGCTTTGGGCATAAAAAAATTAAATCACTCTGTAATCAAGGAGGTAAATCCACAGATTATGGGAATGGTGGCCTCGGTTCAGCATTTAATCAGAGTAGAAGAATGCTGATTGATTGATCAGTTTAGAAATAAAGTAAATTTATACCAATGAAATTGCATAATTTGACTCCTGCACCAGGTTCGGTAAAAAAAGAGAAAGGACGTTTGGGCCGTGGAGAAGGTTCTGGGTCTGGTGGGACGGCTTCAAAAGGGCACAAAGGATCTAAATCCCGTTCTGGTTTCAAGAGTAAGAGAGGTTTTGAAGGTGGACAAATGCCAATTCAAATGAGACTTCCTAAAAGAGGATTTAAAAATATCAATAATGTAACTTATGTTGCTATTAATGTTTCTAGACTTCAGGAAATTTATGATAATTATGGATTAACTGATATTACTAAAGTTGCATTGTACAATGAAGGTATTATCAACCGAGGAGATAAAGTGAAGATATTGGGAAATGGTGATATTTCAGTTAAAATCACAGTAACAGTTGACGCATTTTCGGCAACAGCTAAGAGTAAAATTGAAGCTGCAGGCGGTACTATCAATGCTTAATAGATTAAAAACATGAAGAAGTTTTTAGAAACACTTAAAAATATCTGGAGTATAAAAGAACTCAGAGATAAAATTACTTTTACTCTGATTATACTGGCAGTTTTTAGACTGGGGTCATATATTGTGCTTCCAGGGGTTAATGCGCTTGCATTAGATGCTGCATCTTCAGGAAGAAAGGCAAATGACTTGCTACAGTTGATAAATACTTTTACTGGAGGTGCATTTAATCAGGGTTCTATTTTTGCTCTTGGTATTATGCCTTACATAACTGCTTCAATTATCGTTCAGTTACTTGGCTTCGCAGTACCTTACTTCCAAAGATTACAACAAAAAGAAGGGGAGTCAGGAAGAAAGAAAATTAATCAGATTACGAGATTTTTGACTTTACTCATTACATTAGTTCAAGGTAGCGGTTATCTATTAATGCTTAACACAACACCAGGCGCAGTTGATGCTAGTATCAATCAGGGAGTTTTTTGGTTTAGTAATATGATAATTATAGCGACTGGTACTATTTTTTGTATGTGGTTGGGAGAAAAAATTACTGACAGGGGCATTGGTAATGGTATTTCATTATTGATTATGGTAGGAATAATAGCACGTCTACCTCAGTCTGTGGTGGCTGAAATTTTAGGGCAGGCAGCCAATAATAGATGGATACCTTTAATTTTGGAATTTATCGCTTTTTTCTTTGTAATTATTGCTACGATTTTAGTTGTGCAGGGCGTTAGAAAGATACCAATTCAAGCCGCAAAAAGGATGGTAGGAAGAGCAGCTGGGTCTCCGTCAAGTGGTTCCAATGATTTTATAAATTTAAAATTAAGTGCTGCAGGAGTAATGCCGATAATATTTGCGCAAGCTATCATGTTTTTACCTTTGACAGCAGCTCAATGGGCGTCAAACAGTGCTGGTGTGCAGTCAAATCTTTTGCTTTCATTAAATGACCCTATGTCATTGCCTTACAATACAGTTTTTTTTATTTTAATAGTGATATTTACTTATGTTTATACTGCTCTTATTGTAAATCCACAGCAGTACGCTGAGTACCTTAAACGAATGAATTCTTTTATTCCTGGGATAAAACCAGGTCAAGATACACAAGATTATATTGATACACTAACTACGCGAATTACGTTACCTGGGGCAATTTTTATAGGAATTATAGCAATTCTTCCAGCCATGGTATCTTTTGCAGGAGTAAATGTGGCTTTCTCATATTTTTTTGGAGGTACTTCATTATTGATTTTAGTTGGTGTTGTTTTGGACACTTTACAGCAGATTGAAAGTTATCTTTTGATGAGAAAGTATGACGGTTTGGTTAAATCAGGAAGGATACAGGGCAGAAGTAGCCAGGGTATAACCATTGGTGCAGGAATGTAAACCCACATGATTTATTATAAGACTGATGATGAGATAGAATTAATGAGAGAAAGTAATTTGCTGGTAAGTAAAACGCTGGCTCATATAGCTGAAATCCTAAAAGTAGGAAAAACAGGGAAAGTGATTGATAAGGAGGCAGAAGAATTTATTCGTGATCATGGCGGAAAACCTGGGTTTAAAGGATACAGGGGATTTCCTTCGACTTTATGTATGTCTGTAAATGATGCTGTTGTACACGGGATTCCATCTGATCGTATTTTTATATCTTCTGATGTTGTTTCAATTGACTGTGGGGTAATACTCAATGGTTTTTACGGAGATGCAGCGTTTAGTTTTGCTTTTCATAATGTAAATCAGGAAGTAAAACGGCTTCTACAAGTCACACGAGAGTCTTTATACAAGGGTATAAAATCAGCAGTGTTAGGAAACAGGATTGGTGATATAAGTTATGCGATACAATTTTACTGTGAAAAATTGAATGGATATAGCATAGTGAGAGAGTTGATGGGCCATGGTGTTGGAAGAAACTTGCATGAAGATCCTGAAGTTCCCAATTTTGGTTTAAGAGGTAAGGGACCATTGCTAAAAGAAGGGATGGTGATTGCAATAGAACCTATGGTCAATTTGGGGGGTAAAGGAGTTAAGCAGCTGAATGACGGTTGGACTATACTAACAAGGGATGGAAAGGCTTCAGCACATTATGAGCACAGTGTTGCTATCAGAAGGGATGGACCTGATATTCTTTCAGATCATTCATTTATAGATGATTCAATCAAAAAAAACGAAGAAATCGCGGATATTTCAATAAATATTTAGATATTTGCGCTCCAATTTAAAAAATGGCTAAACAAGATCTGATAAAGTTAGATGGAATTATAGAAGAAGCGCTCTCAAACGCCATGTTCAGGGTGAGGTTAGAGAGCGGGCATCTTATTACAGCTACAATTTCCGGCAAAATGCGGATGCACTACATTAGGATTTTGCCTGGTGATAAAGTGGCTGTTGAGATGTCTCCATATGATTTATCAAGGGGAAGGATCAATTATAGATATAAATAAAAGATTAAAGGCTTAATACAATGAAAGTACAGGCATCAATTAAGAAGCGATCGATAGATTGCAAAATTGTAAGAAGAAAAGGGAAGCTTTATATTATAAATAAAAAGAATCCTAAGTATAAACAAAGACAAGGATAATAAACAGGAATTATGGCACGTATTGCTGGTGTAGATTTACCAAGAAATAAGAGAGGAGTCATTGGTTTGACTTATATCTATGGGATTGGACCAACTTTAGCTAAAAATATTTTAGCTTCCGCAGGTGTTTCTGAAGATATAAAAGTACAGGACTGGTCCGATGATAATATCAAGTTCATTTCTAAATATATTCAGGACGAATATAGAGTAGAAGGGGAATTGAGGAGTGAAGTCCAGTTAAGTATTAAAAGATTAATGGATATTGCTTGTTACAGAGGAATTCGTCACAGGAAAGGGCTTCCGGTACGAGGACAAAGTACGAAAACCAATGCCCGTACAAGAAAAGGTAAAAAGAAGACAGTAGCAAATAAAAAGAAAGCAACCAAATAATACTTAATACATTAATATTATGGCTAAAGGTAAAAAAGTAAGTAAAAAACGTGTAGTAAAAGTTGAATCAGAAGGTTTGGCGTTTATTCACGCTTCTTTCAACAATATAATAATATCATTGTGTAATAGATCTGGTCAGGTTATTTCCTGGGGATCTGCTGGTAAATCCGGTTTTAGAGGAAGTAAAAAGAATACACCTTATGCAGCTCAAATGGCTGCCAATGGTGCATCACTTACTGCTTACGAAGCGGGTTTGAGAAATGTTGAAGTGTTTGTAAAAGGACCAGGGGCTGGTAGGGAGTCTGCTATTAGAGCTATCGACTCTTCAGGCATAAAAGTGACAAGGATTAAGGATATGACACCTGTACCACACAATGGCTGCAGGCCCCCAAAGAAAAGAAGAGTTTAATAAGAATTTTAAAATCCATTTATAATGGCAAGATATACTGGGCCTACAACAAAAAAGGCAAGAGCATTCGGAGAGCCTATTTACGGTTATGATAAAGCGTATGAAAAGCGCAAATATCCTCCAGGGCAACACGGTGCGACAAAAAAGCGTAAGCAACGTACTGACTATGCAATAGAATTAAACGAAAAGCAGAAAGCCAAATACACATATGGCGTGCTGGAAAAGCAGTTTAGGAATCTATTTGAAAAAGCTGCTGCCAAGTCAGGCGTGACGGGAGAAATATTACTCCAATTACTGGAGTCTAGGTTAGACAATGTCGTTTACAGAATGGGTATAGCTAAGACACGAAGATCGGCAAGACAACTTGTTACACACAGACACATATTGGTTGATGGAATTTTATGTAATATTCCTTCAATTTTATTAAAGCCAGGTGCCATTATTTCGGTTAGGGGTAAGTCCAGAAATGTGGATCTTATAAAAACTAATGTTTCTGCAAAACGGGATGGGGCAAAGATCTATGGTTGGATCGAATGGAATGGTGATAAGATGGAAGGTAGATATCTCGCACATCCTGAAAGGGAAAAAATTCCTGAAAATATTAACGAACAGTTAATTGTAGAGTTGTATTCTAAATAAAATTAACGGCTGCCTTACAGGTGGCCTGTTCCTTTTTTATATAATAAGAAAAAATATCATAAATGAGTATTCTAAATTTTCAAAAGCCTGATAAAATCTTACTTCAGAAAGCGGATGATTTTGACGGTATTTTTGAATTTAAACCTTTGGAACCGGGTTTCGGGCAGACTATAGGAAATTCCTTGAGGAGAATACTGCTTTCTTCATTAGAAGGGTATGCGATCTCAGCAATACGCATAGCAGGAGTGGATCATGAGTTTTCAACTATTAAAGGTGTAGTAGAAGATGTCGTTGATATTATTCTTAACCTGAAGCAAATCAGATTGAAACCGATGGTTGTTTCGGAGGGTTCTGATGAAGAAAAACTGTATGTAACTATTTCCGGCAAAGATAAATTTTTGGCTGGTGATATTGAGGCTAATTCAAATACCTTTAAGGTGATGAACCCAAGTTTATATATATGCACTATGGAACCAAATGTCACCCTGGAAATTGAGTTTACCATTACAAAAGGTCGTGGTTATGTGCCTGCAGATGAAAATTTACCTAAAGATGCTTCAATTGGTGTAATTCCTGTTGATGCGATTTACACCCCTGTTAAAAAGGTGGCATACAAAGTTGAAAGTACTCGTGTAGGTCAACGAACAGATTATGAAAAATTAACAGTAGAGCTCAAAACCGATGGTACTATTCATCCTGAAGATGCGCTGAAAGAAGCGTCCAGAATCATGATTCAGCATTTAATGCTAATTACTGATGAAAATATTACATTCAATGATTCATCATCCAGACAAGATGATGTAGTAGATGAGCATATTCTTCATATGCGTAAGCTTCTTAAGACTTCATTGGAAGATTTGGATTTATCAGTAAGAGCGTATAACTGTCTTAAGGCTGCAAAAATCAATTCTCTTGGTGAAATGGTAAGATTTGATATGCATGAGTTACTTAAGTTCAGAAATTTTGGTAAAAAATCTCTTGTAGAAATTGAAGAGTTGTTGCAACAAAAAGGCCTAACCTTTGGTATGGATCTTTCTAAGTATAAACTAGACGAAGAATAATCGTTTCGGCCTAAATTGTGGATTTTATTAAATAATGTATGAAACGTCGCTTCACAGAGTTCAAGGCCGAATAGCAACTCAAGCGATAGTGGTACGAAAATAGAAGTGTATGAGACACGGTAAAAAATTTAATCATTTAGGAAGGAAGAAAGGCCATAGAGATGCTTTGTTGCTCAATATGGCGAGTTCACTAATCCTCTACAAAAGAATTAATACAACCCTTGCTAAAGCTAAAGCTTTAAGAGTGTATATCGAGCCTATCCTGACTAGGGCTAAAGATAATACAACTCATTCAAGAAGAATGATTTTTTCAGATCTTCAAAGTAAAGATGTCATTAAAGAGCTTTTCGATAATATAGCCATTAAAATTGCTGACAGGCCGGGTGGATATTGCAGGATTATTAAGACTGGATTCAGAAAAGGTGACGGTGCAGAGATTGCAATGATTGAATTAGTAGATTATAATGATGTACTAAAAGCGAAAACTGCAATAAGCAAAGCAGGTACACGAAGAAGTAGAAAAAAATCAGGAACTGGTGATAACTCGGATGCTGGCATTACGACTATAGCTGCTGCCTCTGTTGTTGCTCCAGTAGTGATTAGCGAGGTCGCTGGGAACGAAGAAGAGTAATATTTAATATTATACTAAAAAAATGGACTTTACTATGTAGAGTCCATTTTTTTGTTTGCTGAAATTAAGTAATACCTATTAACCAAATGCATTGTAGCCAGTCACATCCATTCCGGTGATTAGAAGGTGGATATCATGTGTGCCTTCATATGTAATCACTGATTCAAGATTCATCATGTGTCGCATAATTGAGTATTCCCCAGTAATACCCATTCCACCATGAATTTGTCGAGCTTCTCTGGCTATTTCAAGTGCCATATTGACATTATTTCTTTTGGCCATAGATATCTGTGCCGCGGATGCTTTTCCTGCATTTGCAAGTGTGCCAAGTCTCCATGCCAGAAGTTGTGCTTTAGTTATTTCAGTAATCATTTCTGCCAGTTTCTTTTGAGTGAGTTGAAATTGGCCTAATTTTTTACCAAATTGTTCACGTTCTTTGCTATATCTTAGTGCTGAATCATAGCAATCCAGTGCAGCGCCGATCGCTCCCCAAGCTATGCCGTACCTTGCTTTAGAAAGGCAGCCCAAAGGACCCTTTAAGCCTGAAACATTTGGAAGGAGGTTGGATTTGGGTATTTTTACGTCTTCAAATACCAACTCACCCGTTACAGATGCCCTGAGAGACCATTTTCCATGAATTTCAGGAGCTGTAAATCCTTTCATGCTTTTTTCTACGATGACGCCGCGAATTATTCCATCTTCGTCTTTAGCCCAAACTACAGCAATATCTGCTATAGGAGAATTAGTGATCCACATTTTAGCACCATTAAGTAAATAACAATCTCCTTCGTCTTTAATATTGGTGACCATCCCTGACGGGTTGGATCCGTGATCCGGTTCTGTTAGGCCAAAACATCCAATTAATTCACCACTACCTAGCTTGGGAAGGTATTTTTTTCTTTGAGTTTCACTTCCATATTTATAAATAGGGTACATCACAAGAGATCCCTGAACAGACGCCATGGATCTTATACCTGAATCTCCCCGTTCCAATTCCTGCATAATTATACCATATGCTATTTCGTCCATTCCTCCCCCGCCATACTCCGTTGGGATAGAAGGCCCAAAGGCGCCTATTTCGGCTAATCCTTTGATAAGATGTGTGGGACAAGCAGCTCTATTGGCATAATCTTCAATGATGGGACTTACTTCCTGTTTTACCCAGTCTCTGACAGCCTCACGAGCTAAAAGATGATCTTCGTTCAGCAGCTCATCTATATTATAATAATCATGATACTCATAAAGGTCAGTTTTTGTAGATTTTTTAACATCCTGGGTCATTGACATATAATTTACAGATTTGTAATAATATTCTTGCAAATGTAGTGGTAACTATCCATATTGAGACGATATTGAATCTAATAATTGCATATTTGAAAATTGCATAAAGTATAGTTGATCCATTGTTTCAAAAAAGTCCAATTTATTTAATTTGGTTTTTATATTAGTAATATTTTTATATTTGCATTC
>JAYTNJ010000126.1:0-2228 GCA_043748345.1 Saprospiraceae bacterium | reverse complement strand
TTGTGCATCTCCGGAAATCAAATGACAAGAAAAAAAGAGAAGGATGATTAATTTTAGCATGATTAAAATAATTTAATTTCAAAAAGTATTGAATAATTTATCCACAAAAATTACAGGAAGCTTAGTGTTTTATCTCTTCTTCCAGCAATCTGTCATAGAGAATCTTGGTATAAGTGCCACTTTTAAATACATGTTCATCGATGGTTGTGACAGGAGATATACGTTTTGTGCTGGCTGTAAGGAACACTTCATCGGCACTGTGCACTTCATCTACACTTATTTGCCTAACTTCTACGGGCATGATTTCAGGTGTAAAAGCAATGATTCTTTTTCTGGTTATGCCTTCAAGTATACCTTCTGAAGGAGTTATGAGTACACCGTTTTTTACAATAAAAATATTGGATCTCGATGACTCAGAAATAAATCCTGATTTGTGATATAGCACATCATCGGCTGCTATGGATTTCATTTGATGAAAAAGAGATATAGGCTTTAGGTAGTTTAAACTTTTGATGAGATGCAAATCACGTTGATGGTCTACTTTCATTAGCTTAAGCCCTTTGTCATAAGGGTGAAAATTGAACGGATTAGCCAGCATACATATATTAGATTCGGTAGGTGTGTATCCGTCAGTGGCATATCCGCCCGTGCACAATAATTTGATTCCCAAAAGAGGGTGCGGATTTAATGAAATGATTTCATATATTTTTTCGGTCAGATATTCCCTGGTATATGGCATACTCAAATATAACCCGGCTACAGATCTTTCAAACCTGTCCAAATAGTCATTGACAAAAATGGGTTTTCCGTCTATTACTCTGAAAAAGTCAAAAACACCATATCCCCGTAACAGGCCTATGTCGGTAATATTAATGTTTGCATCTTGTGCAGGGACAATTGTCCCGTTCATAAAAGCATATGCGATCATGGGATTAAAGTTTTTCCGGTATATTGTATTCTTTTATTTTGCGATAAAGCGTTCGTTCTGAAATTCCGAGTTCGTCGGCAGCATCTTTACGTCTGTTATTAAATTTTTTCAAAGCTTTACGGATCATATCTTTTTCCATTTCTTCGATAGATTTAATTTCTTCAACATCTTCTGTTTGCTGAAATCCTTGCTGTTTGTTTTGCAAAATGATAGGCCGATGATCATATGAGCCAAATTCATCCTGCTGAATTGGAGATGATGATCTTTCGAAAGATTTTGAAAACAAGGCATCAGTGCTATACCCTGACATATTTTTTAATGCACCGATATCTGGCAGGGTGAGATCATTTGCCCGCACCATTTCGTAAATAAGTGATTTAAGATCACTTAGGTCACTTTTCATCTCAAGTAAAAATTTGAATATAATTTCTCTTTCGTGAAAGCCATTTTCGTTGTGACCACTTTCTCTGCCCTTACTGGGAAGCAAGCGGTTTTTAATATGTGGAGCCAGGTCTATTAGTTGATCCACATCTATATCTTTATCTTCAGAGAGAACACTGAGTTGTTCAACCAAATTTTTCAGCTCACGAATATTTCCCGGCCACCTGTAATTTTCTATGATCAGTTTTGCTTCAGCAGTCAGAGTGATGGAATCAGCTCTGTATTTTTCAGCAAAATCTCCTGAAAATTTTCTAAAAAGCATATAAATATCTTCTCTTCTTTCGTGCAGCGCCGGCACCCTAATGGGAACAGTATTGAGACGGTAGTAGAGGTCTTCACGAAATTTACCGGTTTGAATTTTATCATCCAGGATAACATTGGTGGCTGCTATCACTCTCACATCAGTAGTCAGTACTTTGGATGATCCAACCCTCAGGAATTCCCCGCTCTCCAGTATTCTGAGTAAATAGGCTTGTGTATCAAGCGGCATTTCACCGATTTCGTCCAGAAAGATTGTACCGCCATTAACAGTCTCAAAATATCCTTTACGTTCTGTTATTGCTCCGGTAAAAGAGCCTTTTTCATGACCAAACAATTCCGAGTTGATAGTACCTGCAGGTATGGCACCGCAGTTGATAGCAATAAAATTGTTGTGTTTGCGAATCGACAATTCGTGGATAATTCTGCTGAATACTTCTTTTCCTACACCACTCTCACCCTGAATAAGTACAGATAAATCTGTAGCCGCCACTCTGATAGCCGTATTAAGTGCCCTTTCCAGTAGCGGTGACCTACCGATAATTCCAAACCTTTGTTTAACACTTTGAATATTCAATTATGCGATTTATTGTCTATTAGT
>JAYTNJ010000125.1:0-16875 GCA_043748345.1 Saprospiraceae bacterium | reverse complement strand
CTTCAACCAGGGAAGTGAAGTAATCTCTAAAATCTGATATTACCATAGATTAAATATTAAGAAACAAATATACATATATTTTTAAGAACATAGCCTTATTATTTTACTAGATAAATCTCTGATCAATTTACTTCCCCGACTACGAATGCCGGGAGATGCCATTTCCATTTGATCATTTATAGCCATTATAAGTTCTTCTTTCAAATCAGGAATATTAGCAGCAATATTGGCACAAACACTCATACTGAATGCTCTGATGGCAATAGCGGCCTTTGTATCTAATATGTAATTAAAACATTTTTCGAATATTTCACCCTCATACTCTTCCGGAATTTTAAGATTTTGCCATGACCTTACAGTATTTCTGATGATAGCGTTATGTTTTGGATTATCCAGATTTCCGAGCATTGCAGGGAGGTAGGGCACTAGCATTTCAGGAGATTTTTCACCAATGAGACCTACGGGCCAGGAAGCCCTTTGGCAGATTCTGTAATTGTCATCAAAAAAACAATCCATCAACTCTTCCAACTTGTGAGGATTCCGGTATACACATTTAACTATGGATTCAGTAGTCGATTTATTGTGCTCTGATTCAAGCAGAAGCCTTATATTCATTTTAATATTTATCTAAAATTCCCTTTTCCAAAGGTGTATTTCCTTCTTTCATCCATAGTGGTAATGGGCCATCCATGAGATAATGTTTAAAAAATTGCTCAAGCCTTATATTAAAATCTAGGCGATTTTGCCATTTGACTGGCCAATGTGGCTCACCGTTATAATTCAGCATCCATGCAGGTTTACCCAGTCTTCTTAATGCCATGTAGTATTCTATTCCCTGATACCAGGGTACTGCACCATCCTCATCATTGTGAAGAATAAGAACAGGTGTTGTGACTTTTGGTAAGTCATAAATGGGTGAATTTTTATGATAAAGGTCTTTATTTTCCCATAATGTTGCCCCTAATCTTGATTGAGCTTTTTCATATTGAAACATTCTGCTCATGCCCGATTCCCATCTTATACCCCCGTATGCGCTGACCATATTGACGACAGGAGCGCCAGCCTCGGCACAGGTATATCTGCCTGTTTTAGTCAGAAGATAAGCAATTTGATATCCTCCCCAGCTATGGCCTTGCAGAGCCATACGATTCGGATCAATATATCCCAACTTTAATAGCGCATCGACTCCACTTTCTACTGCATTAAAACAGTCTTCTCCGGGCTGGCCGGTCAAATATTTAATATCCGGATTAAATATTATAAAACCTTGATTTGTGTAATAAGTGTAATTAATGGTTGACCTATGAGCTTCTGGTGCTCTATATTTAAAAATACTTTCTGATGATCTTTCATAAAAATTGACTATCAAGGGATATTTCTTTTCAGGATCAAAATCTGGGGGATAAAACAGCATGCCGTCATTTTTTTGACCTCTGTAATTTGTCCATGAAAAAAGTTTATTACTGCCCCATCCATAGTCTTTTTGTTGTGGATTTGCATCAGATACCCTTACAGAGTTTTTAAAATCGGTATTGCTTAGCTGTAAGTCAGGGAAAGTAGAGAAATCTTCTTTTGTAAATATATATAGATTGGTTTTTTTTGATTTAAGAACATTTTGGGTAAGAGAAAATTCACCTCCCAATGATTTGTTGATTTGACCGGAGGTCATGTCAAGCCATGCGTAAGATTCAGTTCGGGTAGTTTCATTAAACTGGTGCAATAACAATGATTGCTTATCATCTATGGTGTCGTCATCAGGATCTGTATCTATCCACCTATTTACTGTATTAGTGGGCCTTCCATTGGTAAGTGATACATAACTGAAAGCATCTTGCGGATTCAGTTTCCAAAGGTCATATCTATCATAAACTATAGCTGCCTCATCATTTTTTAGCCATCCAGCTAGGCCATAGCCGTCTGCAAGTGCCGGCACATCATTTTCTTCATCATGAAACTTAGATATTGACCATAATCCTAGATATCCAATGATTGATTTTTCAGTATCAAAAGTTTTCCATATTGAATCAGGTCTGCTCCACCAATAAATATACCTGCCACCAGGAGAAAATCTTGGATTTCCTGATTCGGCTGATGATATGAGATTAGTTGTTTTTGATTCTGTATCAAAAACTATGAGGTCTTTTAATGATTCACCATTCCATGTAGCAGCTTTTTGATAAGGTTTGGCTTTCATTAAAAGGAAATATTTTCCGTCCCCTTTTTTGGAAAGTACACTTCTATCCATATCTTCATTTTCTAGTTGGTCAAATTGTAACGATTCCGTATCGTACATAACCAGATATGTTTTCTTTTTATCTTCTTCCAAAGTAGTCTCCATCTGGGTATAAAGTCTTGGAGAGTCATGATGCCAGATCTCAACATTTACTATCTCATCTTCAAGTTTTGTTGTATCTTTTTCCAGTCTTAACGGAGAGATGCCAAAAAACATTCTACGGCTCGATTCTGACCAAGTTATTTTTTTATCAGGACTTATAGTATGATTATTGGGTTTTGATAAAAACATTTCTGAAATTTTTTCAACTTCTACCATACTTTTTGTTTTTAGATAAAGATTGTATGGTTTTTGTAATATAATGTTTTTTTGTTCAAGGCCAAGATAGGCTAGTTTTTCTCCTTTTGAGTCAAGACTGAGATTTATAGCTTCGTACAAATTTCTTGCTACGAGAAAGGTGGAATCAGAATCCAACTTTATTATCGAGACGCTATAATTGGCTAAACTATCACCGGTACATTGGCTGAAGGCTAAAACGGGGGCATCTTCGGCATAATGATATTCTTTTACATTTCTCAGAGTATCTTCTTTACCTGTTTTCAGATGCACGATTATCAGTGCCGTTTGATCGCAAGGATCTTTTTTCTTCGAATTATTTTTAATGGCATTAGACGTATCGGGTATGTTTTCAAGTTTTTTAGTATAAAAACAGTAGCCAGAATATTTAGTTGGAACACTGAAATCTTTGACATCACTGATAGTAGCTTTTTGTCTCGTCTTGACATTATATACTGTAAGGCTATCTATTGGTAACTTATCCTTGGGAGTTTTTTTCCTTTTTAGAACTCTGGTGCTGTCGTAAGATAACCCATGGCTAAACATCACAATATTCCCACTAATATCTATTTGTGTTTTATTTACTCTATCAAAAAAAATACTGGTATCGGTTTCCGTCTGATAAACAGCAAGTTTTTTATCCCCAATTTCTCTTTCAAGTGTATATATAATTATTTCAGCAGAATCAGATATTTTGATATTCTTTATTTTGTTCCACTCACTAAAAACTGAAGGATTCATTTTTTTCAGAGCCTGACTTTGAGAAGATATGGATAAAATTAAAAAAAGTATAAGAGATGTAAATTTTAAAATATATTTATTGAAAACAAATTTGATTATCATATCAGTAAAAGATTGGGTTGAAAAGTTTTAAGATTTTAAAAATAATGTAAATATAAAATTCTTTTGAATTATCCTGTGATTTACTTTTTAAGCATTTTTAAATATAATCACGATAACACTCCGTCTTTAATCATAAATATAAATAAAGGAAAAATAAATATTGTATCATATTAGCTTATTAATTTATCTTTAATTAATTGAAAATAAAATATATATATCAAATAGGCTCCTGTAAAATAAAATTTATTAAACTTTTTATTCAATATATGAGTACAAAAGTCAAGCGATCTACTTATTTAGTTGTAAAACATTTTATTCAAACTTTAAATTTTAAATCTTTATGAAAACGAATCTTTTTAAATTGCAATTCTTATTTATCCTTCTGATGGGATTATTTATCACATCATGTACTGATAACTCTGACGACCTTGACGATTCTTCTGTTGATGATTATGCTGAAGAAACGGTTTTGAGAACTCAGGACTCCCTTGGAGTAGGTAAAAAAGGATGTTTCGAGCTAGTATTTCCGGTAACGGTTGTTTTTGGAGACAACTCAACATTAAAAGTAGAATCTTTCGACGCTATGAAAGAAGCTATTAAAAATTGGAGGACAAACAATCCTGAAAGTAAAATCAGGCCTAAAGTTACCCTTCCTTTTCAAATTATCAAACCTGACGGTGAATATTTGAATATTACTACAGATTTGGAAGCCAGAGCCCTCAGAGCAATATGTGGCAAACCAGGTCACGGACCAAAAGGTCCAAAAGGTCCGCACGGAGATCACAAACCATGCTTCAAACCAATATTTCCATTCACAGTATTATTACCTGATGGCAAGGAGTTCATCCTCAATAGTGCTGATGACAGAAAAGGTCTTCATGATGCTCTGAAAGCTTATTACACCGCAAATCCAGGTAAAAAAGAGAAGCCTATGATTAAGTTTCCTGCTACCTTCGAACTTACTGATGGATCTAAAAAGTTAATAAGTTCCAAAGAAGAGCTAACAGCGCTTAAAGACTCATGTGATTAAATATTGTTGATTATGAAGCTTTCCAAATAAATTTTGGGAAGTGAAAAGGTGGTAACTTGATAAAAAGAGTGCCACCTTTTTTCGTTTAAATAATATAAAAAATTCAGGTTTCATTTTCAGGGGAATTTACATTCACCTTTCCAAACTCATCTACATAAATGCGAGCCAGAATAAAGAAGACTGAAATCAAAAGCGGACCAAAAATTACTCCAATAAAGCCGAAGAGGCTGAGACCTACCATGACCCCCAAAAGTGTGACTAGTGGGTGAATATCAGCAAGTTTTTTCTGAACAACAAACCTGGCTATATTATCGATGGATCCGATGACTATAAAGCCCCAGAGTGCTACTCCTAACCCTTGCCAGTAACCAGCAACTGCAAACTGATATATCGCTAATGGTAAATATATAGCCAAACTACCTATAATCGGGATTACCGAACTAATAGCCGTCAGAATACCCATAAGAATGAATTCTTCCACTCCAAATATCCAGTAGCCGATTAAGCCGGCAAGTCCCTGCACAACTGCTACGATAGGTATTCCCAGGGCATTGCTAAATACCAGATTTCTTATATCTTTAATTATTTTCTTCACGTTTGATGATTTGAACGGAACATTTTGTCGTAGCCATTTTTCAACCTGCCTGGTATTAACTAAAAGGAAAAAAAGAACCAGATATGTAATTACCAGATTGCCTAAAGCTGAAAATGTACTGCCAAGGGTTTTTTGAGCAAAAGGGATTAATTGATTATTGATTTTCCCCACATTTTCTTCATTTAATATATTGATGTTGAATTTTGAAAGTAAATATTGGTTTATCTTATCAAAAACATCATTAATAACGGCAGGATTTTCAATAATGGGTACTAATTTATCTATAGCGACGGACGCCATATATGCCAGGGGAATAACCATCACAATTAATGATAATATCATCAAACCCAATGCTGCAAGGGTAGGGTACCATCGTTTGATGATCACCAGATACTTCATAGGGTACATTAATATTACGTATAAGGTTACAGCACTAAAAAACGCCCCTACTAAATAATACAATTCCATTATAATGACTAACCCAAGCAAAATCAACAAAGACAAAAAAAAGATCTGCCTGATAATGTTAGGATGAATTCTGGTTTTATGAAATGCTGGTTTAAGCCCCATAATGAATTATTTTATACAAAGTAAATCATTTTTACTCACAATTTGTAGCTTTTTTTAACAATCAATTGTTGGATTTATTGTGGAGCCATACATTATAGGTAAAATCTTGCATTAGGATTTCATTAATTGCAGATGAAGGATAATACCGTCATTTTGCTTACCTTTGCGACTTTAAATATTAAAAATGTCGCAAATAGTCGCCATAGTTGGCAGACCCAATGTTGGTAAATCTACTCTCTTTAATCGTTTAATTGGAGAACGTAAAGCTATCATTGATAATATCAGTGGGGTAACAAGGGATAGAATTTATGGTTTTTCTGACTGGAACGGTAAAAATTTTACTGTGGTCGATACCGGTGGGTTTGTCAAAGGATCTACAGATATTTTTGAAGCTGAAATAAGGCGTCAGGTTCAGATAGCTATTGACGAAGCAGCTGTTATTGTTTTCCTCACCGATGTTACAACTGGTATTACTGATCTTGATGAAGAAATAGCCAGGATGCTAAGGAAAAATCCTAAAAAGGTAATACTTGCTGTCAACAAAGTTGATAATTCTCAAAGACAAATGATGGCAAATGAATTCTGGAGTCTCGGTTTTGATGACACCATTTTTATATCTTCAATATCCGGAGGCGGCACAGGTGAGCTATTGGACATAGTAGCCGAGGTACTTCCTGAGAATGAAGATGAATATGCCAATACGCTAGATAATGACATTCCTAAAATAGCAATAGTAGGCCAGCCGAATGTAGGAAAATCATCACTCACAAATGCATTAGTTGGAGAGGAAAGAAATATAGTGACTGATCAACCGGGAACAACAAGAGATGCTATTTATACTTTATATAACAAGTTCGATAAGAAGTTTTACCTTATTGATACGGCTGGAATTCGTAAAAAAGCTAAGGTGCACGAGGATCTTGAATTCTATTCAGTTCTGCGCGCAATCAATGCTATGGAAGAAGCTGATGTTTGTTTACTGATGCTTGATGCTACTGTGGGTATAGAAGCACAGGACCTTAGTATCATGGGATTGATACAAAAACGTAAAAAAGGCTTGGTAATATTGGTTAATAAGTGGGATTTGATCAATAAAGAAACAAATACGGCAAGAGATTTTGAAAAAAATTTAAGAGAAAAGATCGCGCCATTTAATGATGTACCAATATTATTTACTTCTGTAAATGAAAAACAGAGGATTTTTAAAACTGTTGAATCTGCATTGGAAGTTTACAATAATAGGAGGCAAAAAATAAAAACTTCTGCACTGAATGATATCATGCTTGAAATAATCGAAAAAAATCCTCCTCCTTCTCATAGGGGGAAGTATATAAAAATTAAGTATGTGTCCCAGCTTCCGGTGCATTACCCGGCTTTCGTTTTTTATTGCAATTATCCAGATCATGTCAAAGTGAGTTATAGGCATTTTTTAGAAAATCAACTCAGGAAACATTTTAAACTAACCGGTGCTTCAATAAGCGTTTATTTCAGAGAAAAGTAGACTATTATGGGTTGGATAAAAACAAATTTTGTTGGGGTTTGGATTTTTGAACCAAAAATATGGAATGACACACGAGGGTATTTTGTTGAGACTTACAATGCATCCGGTGTGCCGGATGAATTAAAAAATATCACTTTTGTTCAGGATAATGAAGCTAGATCTACAAGAGGTATTTTAAGAGGATTGCACTATCAGCTGCCACCGTTTGCACAGTCAAAACTTGTAAGGGTGGTTGATGGCGAAGTACTGGATGTAATCGTTGACATAAGGCCCGACTCTTCCACCTTTGGGCAGCACTTATCTGTAATTTTAAATGATATTAATAAAAAGCAGCTTTTTGTGCCTAAAGGATTTGCTCATGGGTATGTTGTCTTATCAGAAATTGCAATTTTTGCGTACAAATGTGATGTGTATTATGCCCGCGAGTATGAAGAAGGTATCAAATATGATGATGTCGCGCTCAATATCAATTGGATTGTCAATGGAAACGAATGTCTTATATCAGAAAAAGATAATAATCTTCCAATATTTCCAAATCATAAACCTTTTAAATAGAAAGCATTGAATGAAGTTGTGCTTAAAAAGTTAAAAATCTGCGTTCTTGGGGCTGATGGGCAACTGGGACAAGAATTCAGGTATTTAGCTTCTTCTTATGAATTTCTGGCATTTGATTTCTATTCAAAAAAATTATTAAATATTGAGGATAAAACTGCCTTAAAAGATATATTAAATTCTGAAAATTTTGACTATGTTTTCAATTGTGCAGCGTACACCGCAGTTGATAAAGCAGAAAGTGAAGTCGAAAAATGTTATGCAATAAATACCCAAGCATGTGAAACCATTGTTGATACTCTATCCGGTTTACAAACAAGATTAGTTCATTTTTCTTCTGACTATGTATACCATACTTACAGTGGATTTCCACTTACCGAGAACGACGTTACATCCCCAAAAGGTGTTTATGCTAAATCAAAACTGGAAGGAGAGCAGATTATCAGAAAAAGTAAGACACCCTCTTTGATATTAAGGACGTCTTGGGTTTTCTCCTCATTTGGCCATAATTTTGTCAAAACTATGCTACGTTTGGGGAGTGAAAAATCTGTTATTTCTGTAGTAAACGACCAATTTGGTGCACCCACGTATGCTCGTCATTTGGCAGTTGCAGTATTGGATATTATTACCACCATTGAGACCAATCCCAATCTTATTCATGCGTTTAATGAAACGTATAATTTTGCCAATGAAGGATTTGTTTCCTGGTATGATATTGCTGTCAGAATTATGGCAGAAGGAGGTTTGGAATGTGCAGTAAATCCTATATCTACTCAAGAATATCCTTCGCGGGCTGAAAGACCCTCGTGGAGTGTATTATCTAAAAATAAGATAAAAGAAAGGTTTTCATTAGAAATACCCCATTGGTTTAGGGCTTTGAAGGAATGTATTTCTGAAATCAAAGCGCAAACTCAATAAGGCCGTGTTATAATTTACAAAGGGAAGTCCTGAACCAGGTTTGTAATAAAATCCTGAATTATAGCAGGTCTACTGACAATGGCAATAAGAATTCCGGCCACTGCTCCATAAAAATGTGCTTCATGGTCGACCATATCATTCTGATTTTTTGACGCCCATGTTGAATACCATAAATACATTATTCCAAAGATTATAGCAGGAAGAGGAACTATGGCAAAAAGGTAAAGATTTTGCCATGGAAATAATAGGATATAAATAAATATAATTCCTGATACACCTCCTGAAGCTCCCACACTAGCAAAGTAGTGATTATCTTTATTTTTAAAATACGTAGGGATGTCTCCCATTATGATGATGAGAAGATAAGAAAAAACAAAAAGAATCATTCCTCCTGTATCACCAAAATTAAAAATCAAATAACTTTCAACAGTTCTTCCAAATTCATATAATACAAACATATTTACAAAAAGATGAATAAAACTTCCATGAACAAATCCTGAAGTCAACATCCTGTAATATTGCCCATTTCGACTTTCAGACACAGGGTAATGTTTAAGTCTGTCGAACCACTCTTTGTCGTTTAAACAAAGGATGGAAATAAGACAAGTAATTATTACCAAAACCAATGTAGCGCTCATTATTTTATAATTTAAGAAGGTGAAGTTTCGAATGTAAGTATTAAAAGTTTTCAAAGGTATAAAACATCATCTTGTAGTTTATGTATTATGATATTTTTCATTTCGCATAATTGTAAAAGCTCTGTAAATTTGTTCAACCAAAAACAGCCTTATCATTTGATGAGAAAAAGTCATTTTAGATAATGAAATCATGTGATTACTTCTTTTCCTAACGATGTCATGATGGCCATAAGCACCACCAATCAACATAATGACATTTTTATTGGCTTGTACTTGTAATTTTTCTATATATCTTGAAAAGCTGATTGAATCATACATTTCCCCTTTCTCATCCATCAGAATTAGAATATCTTCTTGTTTTAATTTCGAAATGATTAAATCAGCTTCCCTTTTTTTAGTTTCTTCTATTGTCTGGCCAGGTTTTACATCTTTAATTTCTTCGAATTCAAGTTTAGTGTAGTGCTTTAGACGATCATTATATTTTTCAATACCATTTTTCAGGTATGTATCATTTGTCTTTCCAATTACCCAAATTGCCATCTTCATAACCCAAATAAATACATGAAGCGCTAAATTGTTCAAATCGTTGTCTCTTTTTTTTAAAAATAGTATCTTCACACCTTCAAAATAAATATGAATGGCCACTAACTCGGTTCAGAATATAAATACATGGCTTACTCAAATCCATAATGAATACAAAACAGCGGTTTCTGTAGATTGTGTAATATTTGGATATGATGAGGATGCGCTTAAAATTTTGGTTTCAAGGTGTGATATGCCTCCCTTTGAAAATGAACAATCATTATTAGGTGATCTGGTACGCCCTGAAGAAACTACCGATGAAGCAGCTAAAAGGGTATTGTTTGCAAAAACAGGATTTAATGATGTTTTTCTTGAGCAGGTGCATGCTTTCAGTGGAAAGTCCCGTCATCCTTTGGGCAGAGTTATTACTGTGGCATATTATTCCTTGATTAAAATTGACGATGACCACCTGTCCCATATTGGAAATAACGATTTTCTGCAATGGGTACCGGTCAATGAGGTCAAATCGCTGGCTTTTGATCATTTTGAAATTATGCATACCTGCTTAAATAGAATGCAAAAACAAATTAGGGAACAACCTATTGGGTTCGAATTACTGCCGAAAAAATTCTCTTTACTCCAGCTCCAAAGATTGTATGAAGTGATATTGAATATTCAGTTAGATAAAAGGAACTTTCGACGTAAATTAAAAGCTTTAGGTATCCTCAAAGATTTGTCTGAAATCCAGGAATCTGTTTCTCACAGACCAGCAAGCTTATATGCTTTTGATGATAAAATATATGAAAAAAAGAAAAATTCAGGGTTTAGTTTTGAATTATGATCCATCTCAGTTACTGTTTAGCCCAATCGAAACTAGTGCCTCCGTTTGCAATAAATATACCGATGAAAATGACTGAGGGAATTAATGCCAAGCCGGCCATCAGAATAAAATAGTCCTTACTAATTTTAGATCTTTCAATTTTTTCTGCTATAAGAGATACAATCAGGATACCTGTAAATATCGGAACAGCAATAAATGTCATTAAGGTGGCTACATACTCATTTGTTATCCAAAAAATGATATATATTATTGCTTCAGCAATGAGAATTTCTTTGGTATATTTCACAATTTTTCTTATTTAATCCATTTTTTTAATCCATTCAGAAATTAAATCAACTCCTTCTTTATGCAGGGTACGACGGCCGGCTTCAGGCATCATGATACCCGGTTCCAAAGACATCATTCTATAAACTAGTATAGATGCCTGCGGGCTTCCTGGTTCAATACCGTATTTAAGATTTCCGGATCCCCGGCCTGCAGCCACTGGCGGTTTTTTAATACCTAATGCATACGAATTTTGTTCAAAGGCTAAAAGATATAGTCCACTATTTTTAGCTGGCCCTTCTTTCCTATGACAATGGGCACAATTAATGTCAAGGTAAGCTCTGCTTCTTTCGTTTAGATCAACTGCTTCATTTTCCCAATTTGCTATTTTGGAAACAGTTGTGATATCCGGCAAATCAGTCAGCTTTTTATTTTCTTCAATCATCGTTAGTTGATTTTTAGAAGGATGTAAAGAATGAAATTTATTCAAATGCCTTGCTGCGGGACCAATTGGCTCAATTTTTCCGTTAAATTCATGACAACTTTTACAGACTAATATTCCCGGCACAGAGTACCTTATTTTCTTACTGCCCCCGTTTTCATCGATCCATTCTACATTTTTGGTTTCGCCGGCTAAAGATAAAAACGCATCTGTTTGCTCATCATTCCATATGTATGTTAACGCCTGCCATTGATCAGATTCTTTAATAAGCACCCTTGTTTCTATTATTCTTAAGTCTTCATTAGACTTATTGAAATCACGCGGGTAGTAAAAAAATTTGAAGATATGACTTCCTTCAGGAAAATCAAACGCGTGGTCTTTATGAAACTTCATGGCCTTTCCGTCCGGCAAATAAATGAATCTCTTTTTATGTGCATAATCTGTAAAAAGTGATGAGTTTAAATCATAATAAAAAACACCGTTAGCAGGTTCCATACTATTTAATGGCAATTTAAATTTCCCGTAATCAGAAAGCTTCTTCAACGCTGGAAAATCATCTAGATTTGCCTCAGTATTTGCGTCAGTAATTGAAAATTTAGGTTGTGCATCTTTGCAGCCAAAAATAATGATAATGGTTATACATAAATATATTTCTAAAATCTTAACTTTCATTACTTCTACTTTTCGGGAGTAATCATCACATTTCTAAAAATAAGTTTGACCGGTGATAATTTTTCCCCAATGCATTCAAATGGTTTAATATCAGTTTTGATATTTTTTAAGTTTTCAGGCCCGTTAATGTTGGCAAATGAAATTTCGGATTCCTTTATACAAAGGGTGATATTTTTAACATTTTTTTTTGTAAAGCCATCCCACATTATATGAGGAGTATTTAAAGGAAATTTCCAGGCGGTTAGCTTACCTATATCATTTCCTAAGTCAGGTAACCAATGGGTATTTCTGTAATCATTGTCATGGATAAAAATACTATCGGGAAACGGGTTATATAATGAATCAACTTGGGTTTTTCCAGCACTTCGTTCGTCTTCTTTTTTATCTTTATCTATTACTGTCACCAATTCATAACTGATGATTGATGTACTTGAAGTTTTGTTACCGTGTATTTCATTACCAAAAATTTCTACTTCTCTGGTACTCAGTAGCATGATTCCGGTGCCTGGAGGTACCATACCTACGATATTTCCTTTTGGTGCGAAGTTTTTATGATTATTTTCAATAACTCTATTGTCAAATACCCTGGTTTTTTTACCACATTGGGTAAGCCCCGGTAAGTCAAATATTAGAATGCCTCCAGTATTATTGTATGTATGATTATCATATATATCTACAAAATTACTATTCTCGCTTTCTATTCCTGCTACATTTTCAAAAGCGGTATTATTTCGTATGATCACCGTATCTGATTGACCTACGTATATGCCGGCATCTGACGCTCTTGCTGCAATGCACTCTTCTATAAGTACATTTTTGCAAAGGACAGGATAAAAAGCATAAGCACCATTACTCTCTTTTGCTCCTCCTGTCCAATCCGATTTTACTCTTTTAAAGTTGATGCCATTTGTATTAGTTGCTTTTATATTGTCACCGTTGGAATCCAATACCGTCATATCTGTTATCATAAAACCTGAACAATTAGCTATTCTTATACCTTCAGCCCCTTCCACTTGTCCTTTGAATGATAAAAATGTTTTGTCGATTCCGTCACCAGAAAAAGTTAGTTCCTTTTTATTATCAATGATCAGGCTTTTTGTAAACCAAAAATGTCCTGAGTCCATCTTAACAGTGTCTCCGTCCTTAGCATTTATTATTTTTAACTGTAGATTTTGCTCTATATTTGTCCAGTTATTTGTATCAGTATACAAGTTTTGGTAACTATCAACCTCCCGACATGAATAGATACATAATATCATGCAAATAAGGAAATGCAATAATGATGTTGGTTTTATTAATTTGGTATCTTTCATAATAATTATTACAATTGTAAAGGCATTAGAGCCATTCTTTCTCATTAAGAGAAGACAATATTTTTATAGCTTCATTTCTGTATAAGAGTATTTTGGCTTTTGGGGTAAAGGTTACGTCATTCCAGACCACATAATAAAGCCTTAAAAATAGGCCACAAACTATAAATGTGGGTATAATGTAAAACGGCCAGTTAAAAATTAGACTTAAAACTAATAGGATTATGTAATTTATTAAAAAAAGCGCTAATACCGAAACCATAAGAATTGATGCTTTAAATTCTTTCTGTTTAACGTTAGTTTTTGTAAACCAAAATCCAATTGTTATGGGTATAACATGAATGATAGCACCAACCATCGCTGGTATAAACCCGAAAATGAGAAATAAAACATCAATAAAACCTAATGGTTTTTTAAAGATTTCATCCTTTTTTAAATTGACAGCATGTATTTTATTTTCTAATGTACGCATCGATTCACTAAGTGACTCAAACTCTGTGTCTGTTAATGCATCTATTCTATTGGCAAGTTTTTTTTCACCTTGTAGATTAAAATCAGTTTTTAAAAATACAGGCAAATAGGGTTTTTGCTGCATAAACCTTTCTACAGCAGCTAATTGCTCAAAAACAAACTTTCTGTGCTGATTTTCAATATGGATTACATTTTTTTTAATTTCTTGGAAAAGACTGTCTAAAAGGTATTGATTTCCATGAATTTTATCTTCATGATAGTAACCGATATAATCGGACACTTTAATGGGGCTACCTACGCGTAGCATTACTGTTTTGTCAAATTGATCCGGATGGGTAAAATTTATACCTACCGGCAATATTTCAAGATCAAGGTCAGGCTGTTTCTCCAACGTCTGGAAAGCAATCCTTGATATACCTTTCTGTAGAGGACGGAGTTTTTTTATACTTTCAGTATTACCTTCTGCAAAAATCAAAAGATTACTTTTTTCAATCAGAACCTGAAGGCTTTCATCTATTGTTTGACTGTTTTCCCGTAATCTTGAAAATCCATCTCTAAATCTGAAAATGGGAATTTGATTAGTGGATTTTAGCATTGGCTTTAAAAATGGATTATCAAAAACATCACCTCTGACAAGAAAATGTAAAGGTTTAGGAAAGAAACATGCCATAATTAATGGCTCCAAAAATCCATTTGGATGATTGCTGGCTATAAGTTGTGCTTTGTTGCTATTAATATGCTCAGTACCAGTAATGAAGATTTTTCGAAAAAATATTTTTAAGGTGATCCTTACCAGTACTTTAAGAAAACTATAAAACATAAAAGTGATTGACTATTTTTGCGGTGTAAAGCTAATAAAAGCTGAATGTCAAGACCTATTACATCGATAAATAAATTTCTTGTGATTCTTGCCGGCCCTACAGGAATCGGAAAATCATCAATCGCAATTCACCTGGCAAAAACGTATAATGCTGAAATATTTTCAGCGGATAGTCGTCAAATATATAAGGAAATGAATGTAGGGACAGCTAAACCTACTAGATCCGAGCTTGATGATACAGGGCACCATTTCATTGGTGAAATAAGTATTTTTGAAAAATATTCTGTTGGTCACTATGAGACTGATCTTAATCTAAGACTTGAAAGCTACTTTAAGTCAAATGACATTGCGATTATGGCAGGGGGCACTGGACTATATTTGAGAGCAATAATGGAAGGATTGGATGAGTTTCCTGAAGTACCTACAAAAATAACAGATGAGCTAAATAACAGCTTTGTGTTATCTGGACTTGAATATCTACGTGACACTTTGCAACAATTAGATCCGGAATATTATGCCAGCATGGACAATTTTAATCACAGAAGGTTAATAAGAGCCTTATCGGTTATTAAAGCTTCCGGTAAAACATATAGTTCATTCCTTTTGCAAAAAAAAAGCAAGGAAAAAAATTATATTGTTATTCCTATATTGCTGGAAATGTCTCGTGAAGAGCTTTATGAAAGAATAAATCTAAGGGTAGAAGAAATGATTTCATGTGATTTAGAGGCTGAAGCTAAGCTACTTCATCAATTTAGGGGCATTCAGGCATTGGAGACAGTGGGCTATCAGGAGCTATTTGATTATTTTGAAGGTAAATATGACCTGCGGATGGCGGTAGATTTAATAAAACAAAACAGCAGGAGATATGCTAAAAGGCAAATGACGTGGTTCAGAAAATATGGTGAATGGAAAAGATTTCACCCGCAACACATCCTGGAAATTCAAAATTTTATAGATAAAACTATATCGACTAATCTTAAAATTTAAGTTAAAGTTTATTTAAAATCGAAAGAATCAATTATTGAAGAAACTTTTAGAGTGTATATTTGTTGCAACAAATGTTATTTATTAATTAAATTAAAACTTTTAAAAATGAAATTAGTATTATTTATTGCAAGTTTTCTATTATCGACAACTTTAATTACTGCATCAGGCTCAGAGCCAACTTCGAAAACTATAAACGTAACAGCATCCTCCGTGGGATGGAAAGCATCTAAAGTCACAGGAACACACACAGGTCTTATTAATTTTAAGACGGGTAATCTGAAATTTGAAGGAGATATATTAATTGGAGGAGAATTAGTCGTTGATATGACTACCATTAATTGTACTGACCTTACAGGTGGGGGAAAAGGAAAATTGGAGGGTCATTTAAAGTCTGACGATTTTTTTGGTGTCACAAACCACCCAACATCAACTATAAAATTTACGAAAGTGACATCTCGTGGAACTGCTGGTGAGTACAAAATTACGGCAAACATCACAATTAAAAATATAACTAAAGAAATTAAATTTAATGCTAATCTGAAAGCTGGCAATGGTACTGCTTCAATAAAACTTGACAGATCTGATTTTGACATAAGATATGGTTCAGGATCATTTTTTGATAACTTGGGAGATAAGACAATCTATGATGAATTTGATCTTAATGTTTCATTAGTATTTTAAAAAATTAAAGTAAAACTTTTTTAATTTTAAAAATTGTTTTATATTTGTATTATCATAGGTTGAAAGGTTTAATGAAATCTGATATTAAATTTTTTTGCTTTGTTGTTATGAAAATAAAATTTACCTTTAGTTCCTTTATATTTTTTCTTTGTTATGTTTGTCACTCCAACTAAGTAGAAGTTTTTGGAATTTTTCTTAATTTATTTTTAGAATAAAGTACATAGTAGTTTAGCTACAGTAAAGAGACAGTAGTTTTTTTCATAGTTAGAGGGTCGGGTCGCCGGACTCGGCCCCTTTCAAACGATAATTCAACGTCTAAGACTTTTGTAGTGTTTATAAGTTATATTTTTCATAAAGAGACAGTAGTTTTTTTCATAGTTAGAGGGTCGGGTCGCCGGACTCGGCCCCTTTCAAATGAGAATTCAACGTCTAAGAAATATGGATTTAAAAGGGTAGTGTGATGAACACTACCTTTTTTGTTGTGTGCCCAGCATGGGTAGTAACTTGGAGGTGAAAGTCCTCTGTGGGCCTGGTAGTAGGAACCACTAGACAAGAGCAAGGGTGTCGTGTGTGACTGCGAATCTGAAAGAAGCTGGCGACAAAGTCTTGGCCTGACGGACAGAAACTGAATATAAGGCTTACTTAGAAC
>JAYTNJ010000124.1:0-11320 GCA_043748345.1 Saprospiraceae bacterium | reverse complement strand
ATTTATTTTTTTCGCAAATATATTAAATATTTTGATAATATATAAAATATTATAATATTTATTTATTAGACGTGAACAACCCTGGGCTGAAGCCAGTGGCAATTAAATTGCAAGGATTTATTATGAGTTGGTCAAATAAATTTAATTTTATGGCTCTAATGCAATTTTAGAGTTAAATCTTAGTTGATTATGCGAAAAGGAATCCCTTTGGTAGCTTTATTTGTTGCCCACTAGCCTCGGTCTGTAAAGGAAGGATTTAAGCTTCAACTATAAATAATTTTATAAATTGATAGAAATTTGAGCGTAGTAATCATTTATTTTCAATTGCCACAGGTTTTAACCTGTGGAGAAAAAACAATCATGATTTGGCTTTAGCCAAAAATATGACATTTAATCTTATAGAACAATGCCATTTATAAAAGTATATCTCCATTTGGTATGGAGCACAAAAAACAGAATACCCCATCTTGACTCTCTTAATCTTAGGGAAAGAGTGTGTCAACATATTATCGAAAATGCCAAAGATAAAAATATTTTTATAGATCATATTAATGGACATCAGGAACATTGCCATTGTCTAGTTGCCCTTGGATCAGACCAAACTATTCAGAAAGTAATGCAACTGATCAAAGGCGAATCATCATTTTGGATCAATAAACATCAATTGACAAAACAAAAATTTGAATGGCAAGACGAGTATTTCGCTGTATCTGTTTCGGAGTCGATGCTAGAAAAAGTGAGATATTATATCAGAAATCAGGAAGAACATCATAAAAAGGTCACATTTCAAGAAGAGTACGATGACTTCATTTCCAAATATGGATTTACAAGGCAAACAGATAATTTTGTATAAAGCCAAAAACCATTTATTTATAACCAACAGAATCATGGAAGAAAATCAAAACATCCCGGAAATACAAACTACAGAAAACCAACAAGTAATTGTAGCTTCAGGCTTAAAAAGAGAGTGGACATCTTACATAAAAGAATTTCTTATGCTTTTCCTGGCGGTATTCTGCGGATTTCTGGCTGAAAACTATCGCGACACTCTGAGCGATCAGCAAAAAGAAAAACAGTTTGTCCGATCGTATATTGAAGATCTTAAAGCAGATACTACTGCCATTCATGAAAATCTGGTTTTTCAGGAAAATAAGAGAAATCAATTGGACTCATTGACTGACTTGTTGCGTGAGCAAAAACTCAAAGGTTTTGAAAATGAGTTATATTATTATGGAAGGCTGCTTGTCAGAACAAACAGATTCCAAAGCAATGACAGGACAATATCTCAACTAAAACATTCGGGATCCATGCGACTGATAAGAAATGAAAATGTCACGGACAGAATCATTGCCTATCAAAAGTTAGTAGAGATCATTCAAACAAATATCGAAGATGAACGTGTAGAACGCAGAGCCGCTGACCCACTACTTGCACAGATGTTTAATCCTTTTGTTTTTGACAATATGCTGGACAACAACAACAAAATTAATAAACCGACAAACAATCCTCATTTAAGGTCCTATGACCACGATCTGCATCTTGACTTAGCTTATCGGATAAATCTGATCAAAGGTAGCAATATCATTCTCACCACCAGGTTGAATCTACTGTACGATAAAGCCAAAAACAGCATTGTTTTTTTTCAGAAACAATACAATCTAACCGAATAATATCATGGAAGAAAATCAAAACATCCCCCAAGTACAACCTGCTGAAAACCGGCAAACATTAGTGGCTTCCGGCCAAATGAGAAACTGGACATCCTATTTCAAGGAGTTTATAATGCTGTTTCTGGCGATCACATTAGGTTTTTTGTTGAAAATAAAAGAGATCAGGTCACAGAACAAAACATTGAAATAACATACATGAAAAGTATGCTTGAAGATCTGAAATCAGATACATTACAATTGGCAAATAATATCGAACTGAGACAACAACGGGTGAAAACTATTGATTCACTTGTCTATTTAATTTCATTTCCGGATTATTCAAAATATTTAAATGATATTTATTATTCCGGCCGGAACATTTCTCTTTCCATTGATTTTTTCCCTAATGATCGTACTATAGTTCAGTTAAAAAGTTCTGGTGGCATGAGGCTGGTCCGAAACACTCATGTTTCTAATAATATTATGGCCTATGATCAAAAAATGCGATTGTTTTTCTTTCAACTTACCCACGAACAACAAATCCGTTCTGAATACAGGAAAATTGCCAGTTCAATTTTTGATGGAAAAGTTTTTAACAATATGTTGGCAGATTCAAACCAAATTGAAAGACCAACTAACAATCCTGCTTTATTTAATTCAGACCTAAATGCAATCAACGAATTGATAAATTTTGCTCAATACATCAAAAAACTCGATTTCAATCAAGTCAAAAGAGCAGAAGAACTGAAACTAGAAGCAAGTGAATTAATTGTGCTTATAAATAAAACATTTCAACTTACAGAATAATTAATGGAAGACAATCAAAAAAATTCGGAACTAGAACCAATAAAAAGCCAGCCACCCATTGTTGTTTCCGGATCAAAGAAAGACTGGACTTCCTATGTCAAGGAGTTTCTCATGCTTTTTCTCGCAGTATTTGCAGGATTTATGGCAGAAAATTACCGGGAAGAACTAAATAATAAAGACAGAGAAAAAAATTATATTAAATCTTTGATTGATGACCTGAAAACAGATACCATAAACCTGAACATAAGCATTGACGATGCTTTTGAAAAGGAAAAAGGCATGGATACGCTTTTGGACATTATCCCACGTTTGACTGACGGATATGACTCTGTTTTACATCAAAAAATGAGTTCCATCCGCAATTATACCAACTTTATCAAAGCTGATAAGACGATGCAACAATTAAAGTATTCCGGGGCGATGCAGTTGATCAAAAATCAACCGGCATCCGATGCTATCACCAATTATGATTTATTGAATAAAAATCTCGATGCATACGCCACGAGTTTGGAGACGATGTTTCAGAATTTAAGAGTTTCCCGGTATGAATTAATAGATATGGTCGACCTGCAAAGAGATCTTAAAACAAAAACATGGTCAGAATTGGCTGCGAACAAAAAAAAGTATTTGTTGAAAATAGACCCGGCGCTTTTTGGAAAATTTAATAATCAGATTTATGGCTTCAAAAATTTGAGCATACTGATCAGAGAGAAAGAAGAAAGTATAAAAGTGGAAGCCACCAAACTAATCTTGATGTTACAGCAAAAATACAATCTCCAATAAATCATGGAAGAAAATCAAAACATCCCGGAAGTACAATTTACTGAAAGTCAGTCATCTTCAGTTCTGACTTCCGTTTCAAAGAGAGAATGGACATCCTATTTCAAGGAGTTTATCATGTTATTTCTAGCCGTTTTTGCAGGTTTTCTGGCAGAAAATTACCGGGAGCATCTCGTTGAAAGAGTACAGGAAAAACAATATATGCAGTCTTTGCTTATGGATTTAAAAGAAGATACCACAGAATTAAAAAAGAGTATTGAAAGGGCATCCTTTCTTAGCCGTAAAAGTGATAGCCTTATTATGTATTTGTATAAAAATTCACCAGCCGATTTTGTGTCCGAACAATTTATAACACTGTCCTTTGGCGCTTTGGGTAGGCTCGATGTGATATTCAGTGAGGTTACGGCCATGCAATTAAAAAATTCCGGCAATATGAGATTGATCAGGAATCAGGACATCATCAGAAATATTTCTGTGTATTGGAGAGAGCAGGAAAAAACAAAAATTATCCTGGAGCGCATTCTTTTATATAGAAACCGTGCTCGCGAAAAGGAAGAAAAATTGTTTGCACGCTCCCAAAACTTACTTATTGGGAACGGGATCATAAATAAGGATGATAGAGGAATAAAAGTAATTAACAGAGATCCGGCCCTTTGGTCTGAATATGCTAATGTGGTATACGATGCAACAAATACAACTCAAAACATGATAATACAACTGGAAACACAATTGTTAATGGCCAATGAATTAATTAGTATGCTTAAAAATGAATATAAACTTCCGTAAATCGTAAAATATCATCCTAAAATAAACCTGAATTGTAATCATCTCTGAAATGTCAAAATTAAAATTTATCTCTAAGTATGTTGTGAAACCCACTTCACCTTTTCATGTTTCAAAATATATTTTGTTTTTAACTTTGGCTTATGATGGATATGTGTAATTTCACCCATCAAAATCAGTAAAAAAATGAAACCACTTTTTGTATTGTATGCCATTATTTTTTTTATCGCTTGCGCCCCTGCCAAAAAAGAACAAATCACCTATGACGTGGGGCAAATAAAAACACCGATCGGCGAGATGCTTTTTGCTTTATCTGATCTTACGCCCAACCACAAAGCCAGTTTTATCAAACTCGCCAATGAACATTATTGGGATACCCTGACTTTCAACCGGGTGATCAAAGACTTTGTCATCCAGGGCGGATGCCCCGACACACCGGAAGGCTTTAGCAAATCACCATATTTGCTACAGCCGGAATTTCATGATAGCCTTAAACACGTATATGGGGCTGTGGGTATAGGTCGTGACGGCAATCCCGAAAAATTGTCGGCCGGTTGTCAGTTTTACATCGTACACAATAAAGAGGGAATACCGCGTCTGGATGGTAACTTTATGATCATAGGTCAGGTATTCAAAGGGCTTGAAGTACTGGATTCCATCGGACTTGTAGCCACTGATACACTGGATAAGCCACTTATTCCCGTCACCCTGCAGGTAAATGTGCTGAAAATGACGGATGAAGAGCTAAAAGAAAAAGGGTTTACTATTCCAAAAATAAAATAGAAAATGTTTTTCCTTCGATAATATAGATGTGTTCAAATTATCAGCTCCTTGCTTTCTAAAATCTAAAATAGAAAATTCTCATGAAGCCATTACTTATTTTTTTATTTTTTCCATTATGTCTCCTTTCACAACCTTTTACCCAGTCAGAGATCTCCCGATGGGAGAAACAGGCAAAAGAAGTCACCATTATCCGTGACAACTATGGTGTACCACATATCTACGGCAAAACAGATGCTGATGCCGTTTTTGGGCTTATGTATGCACAGTGCGAAGACGACTTTAAGCGCGTGGAGATGAATTATATAGAAAAGTTGGGTCGTATGGCAGAGTTCACCGGCCCGGATGATGTCTACAAGGATCTACTTATACGTATGATTATCGACTCAGCCGATGCCGTCAAAGATTATAATACATCCCCGGTATGGATGAAAAAACTTTGCAATGCCTTTGCCGATGGTATCAATTATTACTTGTACAAAAATCCGGATAAAAAACCCGAATTGCTATCCCGTTTTAAACCCTGGTATCCCATGTTGTGGACGGACGGAAGCATCGGTGCCATCAACACGGCTGATATTACCGTCGGTGAACTTAAAAACTTTTATTCTACCGAGCAGTCACTTTCTTTTGTCAGGGAAGAAAAGGAAGAAGTGCTGACCGGCTCCAATGGATTTGCCTTTGCCCCGAAGATTACAGAATCAGGACATTCTATATTATATATCAATCCACATGTTACTTTTTACTTCAGACCTGAGGTCCACATGGTGAGCGAAGAAGGGCTGAACGTATATGGGGCAGTCACCTGGGGGCAGTTTTTTGTATATCAGGGATTTAATGAAAAATGCGGTTGGATCCATACCAGCAGTGCCGTAGATGCTGCAGATACATATATAGAAAAAGTATCCCGAAAAGGTGCCGGATGGGTTTATAATTATGATGGCAAAGAGAAGCCTCTGACTACCAAAAAAATTCTTGTTCGCTCTAAAAATGGAAACACTTTTGATACCACTAGGATACATGCTCTATATACACACCATGGACCTGTTATGGCCAAAAGAAACGGGCAGTGGCTGAGTCTGAAGGCAGACAATCGTATCATGAGTGGATTGGTACAATGCTGGCAAAGAACCAAAGCTGCAGGACTGGAAGACTTCAAAAAAACACTGGACCTGAAAGGCAATATTTCCAACAATACCGTATATGCTGATGCATTCGGCAACATCGCCTATTGGCATGGCAACAGGATCCCCATCAAAGATACCAAATATGACTGGACTAAGGCTGTAGACGGAAGTACCTCAGCCACAGAATGGAAAGGATACCATGATATCGGTGCTACCGTGTTGAGCTTCAATCCCTCCAATGGCTGGCTTCAGAACTGCAATGCCACTCCATATACCGTAGCCGGAGATCAAAGTCCTAAAAGAGAAAATTATCCGGTTTATATGGCTCCCGATGGTGAAAATTTCCGGGGTATCAACGCGGTAAGAACACTCAGTGAGGAAAAAAACTACAATATCGACAAAGTCATCAAAGCCGGATATGACCGCAGGTTGGCTTCATTTGAGATATTGGTGCCGGCATTGGTCAGTGCATTTGAGCAAATTTCGTATGAAGATTCATTGTTTGCCTTATTGGCCGGTCCGATAGCCGTATTGAAAAAATGGGATTTTCGTTGTAGTCAAAACTCAATAGCCACCACCCTGGCTATCGAATGGGGACAAAGAATCCTACCGGACATGCTCAGAACCAAAATAATTGATGACGAAGAGGCCGATCAGGTAGATAAAGCCAAATATTATGCAGCCAATACGGCTGCCAAAGATATATTGTTACCATTGTTGGCCACTGTTTACGATATCCAGAATAGATTTGGGCGATGGCAGACACCTTGGGGTGAAATCAACCGCTTTCAAAGGATATCATCTGATCTGCAAAATACATTTGATGACAGTAAGCCAAGCTACCCGGTGGGTTTTGTTTCTTCTACATGGGGTATGCTGCCATCTTACACGAGCCGGACTTTCCCCAATACTAAAAAAAGGTACGGAGTCAATGGTAACAGTTTCATCTGTGCTGTTGAATTTGGTCCCAGGATAAAGGCCAAATCACTTCTCGCAGGCGGAAATAGTAGTGATGAAAAATCCTCCCATTTTTTTGACCAGGGCAAGATGTATAGCCAGGGACAATTTAAAGATGTTCTTTTTTATAAAGAAGATGTGATGAAAAATGCAGAAAAGACGTATTATCCCGGTGAAGAAGTAAGATAGTTTATTAATATTAAAAAATTGATCTAAGCTAATTTCAGTAAAATTTGTTAAAAAATATAAATCTTCCGTTTTGTTAGCTCAATTGTACAAATAATATTTTAATGTTATTTCTATTACCACTAAAAAAATAAACGATTTGAGAGCATTTCCGGCTTATTTTGTTTTGATAACTTATTGTTCTTTTTGGAGTTGCAAAACTCATAATTTTAAAATCATAGACAGCACGGACGAAGCTATTGCATATACAGGACGCACAGATACCACACACCAAGGATATGAAAATCTATATTATTCAGGTACTTCAGTGTCTTTAAATTTTGAAGGGGAAAAAATAGAAATACTGCTCAAGGATCAATACGCCTTAAATTACTTCAATGTAATACTGGACGGAAAAGTAATATCCATACTTCATCCGGATACCTCATGGAATTATTATTTATTAGCCTCAGGTCTTAAGCCCGGTAAACATAAGATTGAGCTATATAAAAGAACGGAATGGAAGCACGGTAAAACAATTTTTGGAGGGTTTAAGATCACCGGAAAAGCTATTATTTTGCCTAAATCACCAGAGAAAAAAAAGCGCATTGAATTCTATGGAAACTCTATTACTTCCGGATATGCCGTAGAAGACTTTTCTGGTGCCGACTCTCCGGATAGCATTTATACGAATCACTATCTTAGTTATGCAGCCATTACAGCACGGCATTTTGATGCTGAGCATATTTGTATTTGTCGAAGTGGAATAGGCATAACCGTGAGTTGGATGGATGAAACTATGGTGGTCATGCCCGAAATTTATGACCGACTCAATCCTGCTGATTCCAACAGTTATTGGGATTTTAAAAATTATATTCCTGATATAGTCGTCATCAATCTATTACAGAATGATGCCTGGCTTACACAAATGCCCGAAAGTCGCGAATTTAAATATAAATTTGGCACTACCGCACCATCAGAAAAACAGATCACACAAGCATATCAAAGTTTTGTCCAAAAGATACGGATTAAATATCCTAATACCCACATCATTTGTGCTCTGGGTAATATGGATGCTTGTAATGTTGGTGCCCCATGGTTTGGTTACATTCAGCAAGCCACCTCAGCACTGGCAGACGATAAGATTTTTGCTTTAAAATTTACATTCAAAAACACACCCGGACATCCCACTATCAAAGAACAACAAGCTATGGCTGATCAATTGATAAGATTTATTGACGAGCACATTGACTGGTAAAATCTGTTTCAGGATTTAACTTTATCTAAGGGTTTTGATACAATATTGAGCTATTCCAGAATTTAAATTTTTCAATTCAAAATGGCTCCATTTTTTGTTACGCCCGTTTTAAAGCATCCAAACGATATCCTACTCCATGTACTACAGCCAATCCAACTGACGGATCATTTACTAATTTTTTGCGCAATCTGGAAACGAATACATCCACACTTCGTCCCACCAAAACACCTTCATCAGCCCAAACCTGTTGGATAATATAATCCCTTTGCAACAGTTGACCTGAGCGTGTGGCAAACAGCATCAGTAATTTTGTCTCTCTGAAAGTCAAAGAATGCTTAACACCGCTACACATAAGTATCTGATTTGTGACATCAAGCCGTGAATTTCCAAATTCGATCCATTCATTTTCCGGGGTATCAGAAATGAGCTCTTTTCGTTTATGCCTTTGAAAAAACCAAAATCCTGCGATGCCCCCAAAAATCAATAAAACAAATGCCCCGGTTTTTAATCCTAGTTTATTTGTGACACCCACAGGCAAAAAAGATATTTCAATATAATGGCACCCATCCGGCATATCTCTGCCTTTGCAGGCCACACCTTTGTTTACTACAAAATCCAAATAATTATATCCAAGATCAATAGTACCATCATCGCATCTTCTTACAGTTACATCATAAGATTGTGTAATGCCATGGACATCAAGCGATGCCTGAAGCACTGCCGGCAGTGTATCATAGCTAAATGGCTGTTCTAATCGCACCTGCCAAACCCCGGCGCCGGTTTGCTTAATAGCAGGTATTCTACTCGTGCTGTCACCCGCAGCACGCAAAAGCGCATCGGCAGTTCGACGCAAGGCAAGATTTATCTTTTCAGGTGAAAGATGTTCAGTCTTATTTTCAGATGCAAATATTGACACTACTGAAATCCATTGAACAGCAATAATGAGTATAAGCTTAATACTTTTATAAATAATACCTAATATCATTGTACAAAAATAAGAATTTTTTCTCAACATCCATTGAATTCTTTGAACGCATACATAACTTTACCGGAACTAGACTGGCTAATCATCATCTTGTTTTTAGAGGGTAGTACTTGTTTCCATGATTTTCCTTTATCAGATGACCTAAAAATGCCTTTGTCGTTACTGCTAATATAATATTGACCGGACTGGTGGATATCAGAAATATACTCATAAGGTGAAATCATTTTGTCAGTATTTTGCCATGTCTTACCTCTATCCTGTGAAATTCGGACTCTGTTGACCAGACCACCGGGTTTTAACATGAATTGCTTTGACTCGTCCTCTTCGTATGTAATCGCAACAAACTGTCCGTCAACGGTTCCTGTTACCTCTGCAAATCCTTCTTTGGCGTGTACATAATCCCAATGATCTCCATTGTCATCTGAACGCAGTATGCCCTTGGAACTACCACCTACCACTACACCATCCTTTGCCACCAAACTCGTGATCATTTCCTCTGCCAAAACTTTTTTCCATGACTGGCCACCATCAAAAGATTTAAAAATACCTTTTTCTGCCCCTGCTAAAATGGTCCCGTCCGTGTTTTCCAGAATAGTGCGAACGAATTCGTTTTTTATTGATGTGTAGACTGGCCTCCACAGACCGGTTACAGGCATTTTTTGATAAATTCCTTTTCCTTTAGTACGTGCATAAGGACCTGCTTTACCCCAGTAAAAGCTCAGGATGGTAGACGGAAGGTAAATATTTTTTTCCCATTTCATCGATTTGATGCCCGAAATGCTGCTATATAATCCTCCTTCATATCCCAAATAAACTTCTGTACCATCGTCAAAAATACAATTTGGCTGAAGATCAGGCGGCAATCCTGCACTAATATCCTTCCATGTCTGACCACCATCTTCAGAAGTATAAACAATATTTGTGGAAGATGGTATTGACTCTTTGAGCTTCGGATCATTTCCGATAAAAGATGTAATAAAGAAGATAAAGGTCATTAATAGAACTTGCATAACTATATTTTTTAAAATTAATAATAAAACAAAATTATAGACTAACGCACATCAAACCTTTTTATGGGTGTAAAAAGATGTAAACGAATTGTAAAAGGTTGTTTCAGCTCTTTTCCAAATTCGAATAACATTCAAATTTTTCATTCTTGTTAATTAGTTTGTCAAATTTTTCAATTCTTTTTTTGGAGTACATTAAAGGCTGATATTTTACCCCATCGAACATCGAGAAAGCAGGAAGTAAGATATTGCAGATCATTTTTTATTTTGAGTATTCCTTGCTTTTTTATCTCCGACGTCATACGTTTATTTTGATAAAGGTAAGTAATTATCAAATTTTAGTTTGGAAATGAACGGGTTGCTTTTATTTGAATATGATGAATATAGATAATTCCTTTCAATTAATTAAGTCAGAATGACTAAGGGACATCTTACCCGAATATGAGTTCTAAAATTGATAGTCTAAATATATAAACATATTTTATTGTCTTATTATTATCAATAATATATAATTATGTATTACAAATTCGACACATTCAAAGCTATTTTAAAAATATACAACAAATTTACTATAGGAATGGAACTTAACACTGATTTATTTTTAGTTTATATTAAAAAAATATTATTAACATCAAAATTATATAATAAATATTTTTTATAATATTAAATATTTATATAAATATTATTAAATGAACTAAATAACCAATATTATAGTTATCGAGGTATTAAATTATTTGAAAATTTTATACAATGATATCCGAAGACAATATTTTTACACATTGATTTTTAATATATCATCCAAACAATTTTCGAATTGATGTTCAGGAATATTACCGTTGCTGACTATTTGATTTAATACAATAAACATTTACGGACAAGCCGAACACCGGATCAAAAAGTAGGCACTTATTAAAAATTAATAATATGAGTCTACTCCGAAAACACAAATCAAATGATTATCAACCGTTTTTTACCCAATCCCTAAAGGGAAACGTTTGATTATCAGCGAAGTAGAAATCAGA
>JAYTNJ010000123.1:0-2378 GCA_043748345.1 Saprospiraceae bacterium | reverse complement strand
ACTGATTTTTCTTTTTTCTGATGAAGAAGATCGAGTCTACCTTGAATACCATAATCCCTGGAATAAAAAGATGGTTCCAGGAATATATTTTCACGCTTGATATCAAATCTCGCAAACTCCTGTCTGACCGAAAACTGAAGGTTTTTGAATTGGTTTCGGAGTTTGTTGATCACTTCCATGACTTCTGTATCGTCCATCAATGCAAATCCCAGAGGATTTACCTTGAATAATGCAGGCAATATGTGATTAAATTCAATATCGGGATCAGATACCAATTCATCCAACAAAAAATTGACCAGATTTCCTGTGAGTAATGCTGGTGTGGCTTCAGCAGGCTTAAATTTAGAAATCAGATATAAAAACGGTTCGGCCCCAAAATCTTTAAAACATTCCGAAATAGCGGTAACATCCACCAAATGGTCAGGAGAAATAATAATTGCCGCAGGTATATATACACCATCTTCTCGGATATCAACGTCGATGAGATTTATATGAATGGGAAGGGTAAATGTTTTTCGAAGAGAATCAATATTTTGATTGAAAAGTTCATTTTTGTCATGTACATCATATATTGCTTGCTTTTCAGAGTCAGGATTTTCTTCATCATAGAATGCAAGCTTTTTATGTTCAGCATCTATTTCAAATAAAACAGCCTCTACTACAGACCTGAACCCAATAAACTTTTCCTTAGCTTTTCTGAATTTATTAGCTATATCATCAGGTAGTCCATTCTTTTCTATAGCTGGGCTTAATTTCCAAATTTCTTGCAGCAGCATTGCACAAGTATAAAATCCCAATTCCAAATAATCCTTTTCTGTCTCTGGTCGTATCAAGCTCCTTTCATGGGATCTCCTGAAAATATGAGAATAGTGGAGAGTCTGTTGTTGCAATCTAAACTTTGCTCCTACATAAGCCAGTCTGGAGAAGAGAGTGGTAAAGTTAAGTCCTTCATTGACAGTTGCTTCTTCAAGCAGTAAAGTAAATATTTCAAAAAGAGCCTTATTCTTTTGAAAACTGTTCCAATCTACACGAGACCTTACCTTTTGCAAGTGATTTTGAATAATAGATAAGTTCTCGGTATGAATCATTGATACTAATTTTGGGTAAAGTGTAAAGTTAAAAATATTTAATCTGAAAAAATATGAAAATAAATTTAGGAAAATCAGCCTCTGAAATATTTTAAATACAAAGGCTGACTACCTCAATGAAATTATTATTTATTCAGATCTGTGTATCCTATAAAAATCATTGACTACGATTTCTGAAATATATTTTGTAGCCCCATCTTTGTCTGTGTACGACCTGCTGGTCAACTTTCCATGAACGGCTACATCATTGCCCTTGCTGAGTGATTCGGATATCTTTTCAGCGGTCTTACCCCAGGCGACCAGATTATGCCATTCTGTTTGTTTGACTTTTTCGCCTTTGGTATTGGTGTAAAAATCATTAGTGGCTATGACCATGGTAGCTTTTTTATTACCATTGTCAAAAGTGTAAAGGATTACATCTTTACCCATATTTCCTATAAGTTGTACTGAATTTTTACGTGAATTTGTCATGTTACTATTTTTTAATTATTTATAAATTTTTTGTTTTAGAATATTAAATTTTTTTTCAGTTAAAAAGGTACTGCTTCAGTTACTGGTTCTGTTTTCCTCCCAAGTTTAAAAAAGTCATGTACTACTATTTCTGTAATATAATGTGTGGCTCCTGCATTGTCTGTGTAAGTTCTATTGGTGAGTTTGCCGTGGACAGATATCTCAGATCCTTTCTGTATAGATGCTGCCATGTCTTCAGCAGTTTTTCCCCAGGCCACAATCTTATGCCAATCCGTTTGTTTGACTTTTTCGCCACTTTTAGATGTGTAATACTCATTAGTAGCCATGAGGAGTGTAGCTTTTTTGTTACCATTTTCAAAGGATGTGAGTGTCACTTCTCTGCCTGCATTTCCTACCAGTTGTACAGTGTTTTTAATGTTATTATTCATGATATAAAATATTTGTGTCCGTAATTGTATGATTGTATTAAATCTTGTATCTCGGACTGGTTAAACAAAAATCCGATCTTGTGATCAGTTGACGATGCAAAGATGAAGGGAGTGAAAATCAGAAGTCGTTTATTAAACATTTATATACGTTTACAAACGTATATAAATGTTTAATATCTTTAATTAAAATATAATCAACTGAATATCAATAGTTTTTAAAAATAGTGTTGAGAACAAAAGTTTATTTATTTTAAAATAATAGTATTTGTTATAAATAAACTTATACATGTTTTGCATACAAAAATTGTATAAAATATCTTAAATTCTTGTATGTCACTCTAAAAAACAGGGTGCTAATACTACTAACTTAAAAATATTCAGCCTTTCGTCA
>JAYTNJ010000122.1:0-21378 GCA_043748345.1 Saprospiraceae bacterium | reverse complement strand
TGCCAGCCCCCCCTTTCTTACTTCGTTTCGGCTACGCCTTCACTCCGTAAGAAAGGGGGGGCTGGTGCCCCCAACAACCTAGTGAAACTAGACAGGTAGGTATTATTAAAATAAAAATTGTTCTTGTAATTTTATTAAAGCAAACTGATGATTAATGCAATTTAAAATAGTAATACGAAAATCAATGTGTACTCTAAATCAGATTCTGAATTAAAGTGTCTCCTTCAGCCACTTAAAAAATTCTCTTTGCCAGACGATACTATTTTGTGGTTTGATGACCCAATGATTTTCATCAGGAAGATATAGAAATTTACTTTTAATACCTCTGATTTGAGCTGCATTAAATGCTTCCTGCCCCTGGCCTTCAGCAATCCTGTAATCTTTACCACCCTGGATGATAAAAATAGGAGTATCCCATTTGCGAACATGATTTATGGGGTTGAAAGTAGTGTAGGATTTATTTAGTTTTATATCCCAGTAAGGGCCACCTAAATCATAATTTGCAAAAAACATTTCTTCTGTGGTGCCATACATACTTTGGGTGTTGAAAACGCCATCATGAGCTATGAAGGTTTTAAATCTTTTATTGTGTGTACCTGCCAGGTAAAATACTGAATAACCACCATAACTGGCTCCGACTGCCCCGAGCCTTGATTTGTCCACAAATGATTCTTTTGACAATGCATCAATTGCGCTAAAATAATCCCTGATATTTTGACCACCCCAGTCTTTACTGATCTGATGGTTCCATTGCACGCCATGTCCGGGCATACCTCGCCTGTTGGGTGCCACAACTATATAACCCTGACTTGCCATCAAATGAAGATTCCACCGGTAAGAATAAAACTGGGTAAGTGCGGACTGGGGGCCTCCCTGACAATAAAGTAAAGTGGGATATTTTTTCTTAGCATCAAAATCAGGTGGGTATATGACCCAAACCAGCATTTTTTTATTATCAGTGGTAGTAATCATCCTTCTCTCAGTCACACATTTTCCAATATTGCTATAAATATCATGATTGACATCCGTGAGTTGGGTCCAGTTTTTATTACTTAAGTTGTAACTATAAATTTCAACTGCCCTATTCATACTAAGTCTTGATACTAACATTAGATCTCCTGATTGGCCTATGATATTATTTATATCCCAGTCACCTTTAGTCAATTGAGTGACTCTTGGCAACTTTTTGGTCATACCTGGGAAATCGACATTAAACAGTTGTAAAGTGCCATCGATAGCAGCAATAAAATAAAGACTCTTCCCATCTGCTGACCAGATAAAACTATTGACTGATTCATCCCAAAGTGCGGTCAGATTGGTGGTGATTCCGTTGGAAATGACTTTTATATCATTTTTATCTGCTTCATAACCATCAGTTTTCATGCTGAGATAGGCAAGGTCGCCATTTATTGAATACTGTGGGTTGGTATCGTATCCTTTATTGCTTGTCGTCAAGTTTTTTGTCTGTCCTGTGTTAATATCATACTGGTAGAGGTCTGTATTGGTACTTTGCACAGCTTTTGTACCCGAAAGTTTCTTGCTGACATATACTATACTTTTACTGTCTAGGCTCCAAATGTAGTCTTCATCACCACCGAAAGGTTTTTGAGGGCTATTGTAGGCTTCACCTTTCATTATATCTGTGTGGGTAGAGTCTGGTGCCTGGGCTGGCCCGTATATCACGTGATTGTAATTGCCGTAATTCCACGTATCCCAGTGTCTGTAATCCAGTTCGGTATAAATCTGCGCTGTAGATTTTGACAGATCCTGATGAAAATCAAAACCATGTACCTTTGAGACTTTTACTGCTGACTCCGTTACTCTCCATGTGTTGTCGGGCGAAATATTTTTATCTGCCAAACCGGCATTGGCTATATCAATCTCTGAGGATTGGCCTCCGGTCACCGGGACAGTATATGTCTTCGAATTGAATTTATTATCTTCAATCGAAGGTGTACTTACTTTGTAAATCACATTTTTTCCGTCTTTGGATATACCTGTACCAGACACCCTTTGTACCTTCCATAAAAGCTCAGGAGTCATAATTTGTTTGACTTTGGCTTCCTGACCGGATAAAAATTGAAGAGAGATATTTATTAAAAGGAAAATCAAAAGTGAAGAAAAAATATGTGTTCTCATGAAAAATTTATTTTAAAATAAATGAAAAGTGAGCTACAAGTTGTCAGTTCACTGCAAATATAGGTACCATCAGACTTTATTGCATTTCAAGGATGGACATATTTTCATTCAGTATAGAAAATTTATCAGAGATTGCCATTTCAAGTTTATACTCAGTAAAAAGAAAGCAATAATCATGATGGTTTATTAGCATCTATTCCTGCCTCTCTGTTTTTAAAGAAATCATTGGATAGTTAGTTTTATTTGATAGTGAAACTTCGTTATCATCTTCTGGCATTAATCAAAAAAAATTCCCCCTAAACATCTGAAGTGCTTGGGGGGATTTTTTTATTTTTGGTATATTAAACTCAACCACCGACTCTTTTGCTTTCTGCCTCGATACCTGTATTTCTTTTTCGTGACTTGACATTACTATTGCCCAGATCATAGCTGATACTGAGAGAAGCTCTTCTGCTGTCCCAGTTTCCCTGACCGATTCCTACCTGTCCGTTAAATCTGGATACTCCGCTCCAGCCTGATTGATATGTGATATCTCCAACACTCAGGCGTACATTCATTTTTTCATTGATAAATTTGCGTTGTAATCCCAGATTCAAACTATAGCTCGGATCATACAGGAATACACCTCCCCATACTCCTGGTCCGCTATACCATCCTGATATTTCTCCCTTCCATTCATTACCAAGCTTAAACGTGTGCTGCTGATAGAAACTGTAGGATCCAGCCTGGACATCTACCACTTTTCCATCCCCGTAATCAGCCTGATTGTCGGTATATGTTGCTGAAAAATTCATATATGCATTCCACCATTTGGTGATATCCATAGGTAGTGAAATGTTTGCGCTATATAATTTTTGAGTTGCCAGATTGTCCCAACTTATAAATCCTGCTCTGGGGTCAATCTCGTCAGGACCTATGAGTCGTGTGATCTGGTTGGATGTGTTGCTGTATGCCAATTTAAATGTATACCTATATTTTAAGGTATATCCAAGTTCTATATTATTGACTATTTCAGGTTGTAAAAATTTATTACCCTTGCTGTAAGACAATTCACTGAGTTGTTCACGGAAGGGATTGAGGACATTGTAGTCAGGTCTGTTGATGCGCTTTCCATAATTAAGTGAAAATACATGTTCAGGTGAATTCTGATAGGTCAATCCTGCTGATGGAAAGAAGCTGGTGTAATTAAAGTCTACAGGAGCTTCTTCGAGTTCGGGGAGAAATGCGATAAGATCGCCTGTAGCATCAGTATGTTCAACCCTAAGACCCGCTGAAGCGTTCCATTTAGTATTGATTTTTTTTGAATAGTTCAGATATCCTGCATATACGTTTTCATGGTATTTAAATTGATTGGAGCGTCTGTCATTTCTCGTGGTGATATTGTTATTAATATTATAAAACAAAAATGTATTATCAGTAGAAACGTTGCTAAATTTTGTTCCGAGCCCTAAGCTTCCTCCAAAAATCTCAGTCTCATAATCGGCTTTGGCAGTAGCAATGTCGATATTCACAGGAGTATTATAAGAGATGATATTTTGACTCACTATACTGGTTTCACCGGCATTAAAATAATAATTAGGCTGGAAGTGGTCGGCCTCATTTCTGAAAGTACCGTAGTCAGCGTCAATATTAAGCCTGTTTTTTCCTGACTCATAAGCGTAATTTATATTAAAAGTCGCTTGTTTTCTTTTTGAATCTGATGTATTGGGTGCAGTAAGAATACTATCTATTTTGTTGGGATTGGTTTCTGAAGAAATGGTAGCTCTGTTGCGGCTGCGATTTTTTGTATCATTCACTTGCCCACTCACCAAAAATCCTATAGTACTTTTCTTATTGATAAAAAAATCTGTACCCCATCTGCCATTTATTCCATTGTAATCACTGGTAGAACGGCCAGTTTCAAATAACCTGATGCCATTCTGATAGTTATCAAAAATCATTTCATTCCAACTGATTCCTTTATTATACCCGGCACCGCCAAAGGTGTTCATTTTTTTGTTTCTGTAATTTCCATTGGCATTAACGTTTCCACTTCCGTACCTACCGTGACCGTAGGTAGTGCTGACAGATCCGTTGGAGCCAAGGTTTTTATCTTTTTTGAGACGTATGTCTATTATACCCGCATTGCCCTGAGCTTCATATTTCGAACCCGGATTTGAAATGATATCTATTTTATCAATTTGTTCAGATGTAAGATTTTGTAGGTAATTGGTGAGGTCATCCCCTGTCAAAGGTACTCGTTTGCCATCCACATAAACAAGCACACCTGCCCTTCCGAGCACCGAAATGCTGTTGTTATTATCTACCAACACTCCGGGGGCTTTGCGTAAAAGATTCAGGCCATTTTCACCGGCTGAGTTGATAGTGCCCTGGACATTAAATACTGTTCTGTCAGCTTTTACTTCGACCAGTACCCTTTGAGAAGTTACGACTATTTCTTCAAGTTGTTTTGCATCTTCTGCCATTACTATTACAGGTAAGGTTTGGGATTGATTTTTTATTTCGAAGATTTCGGTTTTTTGTTCTGCAAAACCTATAAAGCTTGCCTCAGCAAAATATTTTCCAGGTTTGAGTCTTTCGAAGGTGTAGTTACCTTTTTCAGTGGTAATATCAGCTTTGACCATACTGGAATCAATTGCAGATTTGAGTATGATAGTAGCAAACGGGACGCCTTCTCCTTTCTCGTCATTGATAGTGCCCGAGATAGAAAACCCCTGAGCTATACTAAATGAAAGGAGCGACGAACTTATGAATATGAACGAAAAGGATAAAAATTTTGACATAATTGTTTTGTTTTACTAAAGAATAAAGTTTAAAGACACAAATATTTTAGTTTTGTTGCATTAAAGAAAAAAAGTTGGAACAAACAGTCATTTATATCGACGAAATGACTCTGGCATCGATTAAATATCGACTAACATTTTTTTAATACTAAGACATTCCTGATTATTTCGTTAAAAATTGATATCCTGTCGATTCTTTTTCTTGATTGTAGAGTAGTACAACTATCTTTGTGGCATAACAACAAAACAATGATGAATGTCCTATCGCTACAAAATGTGGTAAAAGCATATGCCAATCATGTTGCTGTAAATAATGTGAGTTTTGATGTAAAGGCCGGATCTATATTTGGTCTGCTTGGACCTAACGGTGCCGGTAAAACATCACTAATACGTATCATCACAACAATTACAGCAGCTGACAGCGGCCAAGTCTTCTTAAACGGTCATCCTCTAAATGACCTTCATCCCAACGAAATCGGGTACATGCCTGAAGAACGTGGGTTGTATAAAAAAATGAAGGTGGGCGAACAATTGCTTTATCTCGCTCAACTGAAGGGTCTCAGTAGTCGTGATGCAAAGATAAAACTGAAATCATGGCTGGACAAATTTGAAATCACCAGCTGGTGGGATAAAAAAATAGGCGATCTCTCCAAAGGGATGAGTCAGAAAATACAGTTTATAGCCACTGTGGTCCACGACCCAAAACTTATCATACTGGATGAGCCATTTTCGGGATTGGACCCAATCAACAGCAACCTGATCAAAGATGAAATTTACAGTCTGAAGCAAAAAGGGGCAAGTATTCTTTTTTCTACTCATAGGATGGAGCAGGTAGAGGAGATTTGTGAAGATATAGTCCTGATCAATAAAGGGAAAATCATACTTTATGGCAATGTACAGAAAATAAAAAATGACTTTAAAGAAAACCTTTTTAGCGTAAAATATGATGGTCATCTTCCAGACGGGATCTCATCTTCGGATTTTGAAATTGTGAGCAATGTAGGCAATGAAATAGTATTTAAAACAGGAATTCATCACTCATCCAATGACCTTCTCCGGTCACTATTGCAACAAAATGTGAATATTGTGCAGTTTAATGAGATACTTCCTTCTCTCAATGAAATTTTTATCAAACAAGTAGAATCAAACAATGAATAAAATCTGGCTCGTCACAAAACGCGAATACCTCTCCAGGGTGCTGAATAAAACCTTTATACTTACTACTTTACTGACACCGCTCGGTATTTTAGTTTTTATGGTGGCTGTAGTTTTCATCATGGGTACCGGATCTGACAAATCCAAGGTGATAAATGTATATGATCCCTCAGGCTTGCTCGAAAAAGAATTAAAAACGAGAGATAATCTTACTTTTCAGTTCAGTGATGCGTCTCTGGAAAAACAGATCGGATTATACAAAGACAAGAAGATCAGTGGAATCATAGAAGTCCCACCGCTAAAAGATTCTTTAGCGTCAAAGTACACGTATAAATATCACTCTGATGAACAGCTGGCTATGGATGAGAGCTATGGTATAGAGTCTGCTATCAGCAAAAAAATAAGAAACTATAAACTTAAGAAACTCAATATTGACGAAAAAACACTTAAAAATCTGGATACTGATGTGACGGCCATCCCGGTGACAGTACTGAATGACAAAAAAATCAGCAGTATTACAAATGTGGTGAGCTCAGTGTTAGGGGGCATCGTGGGATATGCCATGTTTTTTATCATTCTTATATATGGCATGCAAGTGATGCGCTCCGTGATGGAGGAGAAGATCAATCGAATAGTCGAGGTGCTTATCTCTTCCCTCAAACCATTTGAACTCATGATGGGCAAGGTAATAGGTGTGGGACTGGTAGGCCTGACACAGATAGGTATTTGGCTCATCCTAATGCCGATCATATTTTTTATAGGTACAGCGATATTCGGGCTCAATGCTGAAAATATGGGGCCTATGAATACTGGTAATATTCCGATGGAACAAATCACGATGTCATCCCAGGATAAAATCGCGCAGGTATTCATGGAAGTGAGAGCGATGAACTGGTGGAAGATACTTCCACTGACATTGTTTTACTTTTTGGCGGGATATTTTGCCTACTCAGCATTATTTGCCGCGATCGGGTCGGCTGTAGGTGAGGATATCAACGAGGCGAACTCACTGACATTGCCTGTCATGATGCCATTGATGTTTTCTATGTATATCGGATTCAGTGCCGTCAATGCTCCGGATAGTAGCCTGGCAGTATGGTCGAGTATGATCCCGCTGTTATCATCTATCGTGATGCCAGTGAGACTGCCGTTTGATCCACCTTGGTGGCAGATCGGTGTATCGGTGGTATCGCTGATCGTCTTCACAGTCTTTTTAGTTTGGATAGCTGCGAGGATTTATAGGGTAGGTATATTGATGTATGGTAAAAAGGCAAGTCTAAGAGAGTTGAGTAAGTGGATATTTTATAAGGGGTGAGTACCGTGCATAAATGGTGCGAAATCCAGCCAACGAGTCCAGCTATTCATTAGTTATTGGCGGTAAGATGTTATATACAATTAAAAAAGCCACACGGGATGAGTGTGGCGTAATAAGTTTATAATAAATTTATCCAAATTCAGTTAGTGATACCTTATCAAATAGTTTTTTAATTATCACGAAACCTAAGGATTATTTTGATTATTAATAATCAGTTAATGTGATATTGGATTAACATCCAAGACTTGATATTTACCACCTTTATTTTCAACAAGATATTCATCAGCAATAATTGATCTGCTGCTGAGATTACAACTGAATATTAAGTAAAAAGAATTGGCTTTTTTTCTGAAATTAGAAATGCCCCATATAACTTTATTAGTAGTGTTGCTTTTTCTTAAAGAATCCAAAGCAACTTTGGAATCTAAAACTTTAAAAGAAGGCAATTTCAAACAATTTGATGCTATGGAATTTAATTGTTTGTTGTCGAAATGGATATTATCATAAGTTGACAAATTTGGTTTTCTATACATCTCAATACTTGGATCGACTTGAAAATCTTCAAAATTACATATATAAAATCGTTCAAAATTCATATATTTCATTTCATTTTTGTGTTGAGATAAAAAGGTAAGATGAACCAATTCAATTACTTCGCAAATTTCTTTATTCACACTACCTGAACCATGACAACCAACAAATATAACTGCAACCACTAATATTTTTAAATTATTCATAAACATTTAAATGGATTTTGTGAATTAACAATGTTGCGTTTATTTTCCCAATCTGCCACTTTATTTGAAGTGATATAATCGGGCCAATATTGTTTCAATCCATCCCATATCCACGCCATATAATAACTCTTGTCAAACTTATTGTTATTAATAACCCTGAGTTCTTCTGCCAATTTTTCCATGTATTTTTCAATCATTAACTGGTGCTCTGTGTATGGAATTCCATAATTTTGATTTACCCATGCCAGGAATAGTTGTCTGAATTGCGTTTCTGTGGTAAAATTATTTGAGTTATCAAATCTAAATTTAGCATGGAATACAATATTCAAAGTACAGCTCATACTCATTACATAACAAAAATACGATTTAAGACTGAATAAATGGTGCGAAATCCAGCCAACGGGTGCAGTTTTTTCAAGATTTCTTGTCAGGCCAAAGATTGTTTTTTTTATTTTCACATTTCTAAATATATTTCCAAATATATTTCCAAATATTTTTTAAAAAAAATGTGATAAAATATCGTAATCATTAAATCAAATGTGTGAAGAGCGACCATATCAGGATATGTCTGAGTCGTGCATTCTGAATTTATTAGTATCAATTATAAATCTAAAGAATGTGATATGTGACTTCAGAGAAGTCATACATTGTTTGTTAATGAAGTATAGGTTGTTTTACGACTCCATGGGAGTCGCACTTTGAGATCATATTCAAAAAATTAAAAAAGAGCCTTCTTCGAAAAGAAAATTCTATATTGAATTCAAAGTTGTTGACTTAAGACTCCATTAAATAGTCCTTTTATTTTAAGAGAAGGGTTAAAGATGGGTAAATTTAGAGGAATGTCAGTTATTTTTTCAAAGACCAAGGCAAAAAACATGAAGAGCGTTAAAAAATCGTTGCAAACGATTTTAGCTCACAATTGTGGCCGCTGTGTCACAGATAATACAAATCCTAAGACTAGTATTTTTAACGCCGAGATTTGGGAAAAGAACAACATTTCCTGACTTGTCCCTTTTAGTTCGGTGGAAATAATTTAGTTACCAATTTGTTCATTTTTTGGAGTATGCTTTGCCTTTACGGTGACTGTTTTACAGGTTATATGATTTAGGGTTTGGCCATCTACTATTTTTTTAGATGTGTGTAAAACACATGGTATGTTTGAAATTATTTCAATTGATCATTGCTTATGAACTAAAAATCTCAACTCTGATTATACTTCTACCTCAAGCCGGTAGGGCTTTTACTTTTTTTCTGCAGCAAAAAAAAGTAAACAAAAAATGCCGCCGCTGTTTTGTCTTCTTAACGCTTAAAAGTCATCTTCCCGACGGAAACAAAAAAAACTCGCCTTTTACATCCGTTCTTTAAATATATTTACATGTTATTTTAGATTTGTCCTTTGATAAATAGACCAATTGGCTCAAACAGTTTTTTGATTATACCGTCTCCAGTGACTTTTAAGCTAAAGACAAAAAGGCGAAAAACCCTCTTAAGAAAAAGTACTTTCACCCTAATTATTTTTTATCTTTTGATACACTAATATTTGAACCACTTTGGCTTTTGATGCGGTTTTTGGTACCCTGATTTTCATGCCAAAACACCACATTAGTGCGGTAAATTTATGAAAATAAATCATTATAATATTGATAATCAGATATTTAAAACCGCACTAAATTTACTTGGGACAAGTCAGGAACATTTCATTAAGTTCTTTATCTTGATAGAGCAATTAGGATCTGTCTCAAAGATCTTTTTCACCCTTGGGTCGCTTTTCTATATTCCATATAAACCCTTTCACTTTGATGGCTTCATGGTCGGTCTTTTTCATGGGCAGTACTTTGGATTTGGGCTCTCTGAAGTTCCTGATATCAGTGATTTTGTTGTCTTTCAGGAGGAATGACATATTGGAAGCCTCGGTGGTATTAACTCCACTATAGGCCTTCTCATCATCAGTGATGTAGTACACGATCTGCGCGTCACCATCTACATCCATTCGATATATTTTGCTTTCTTCAAAAAAAGCCTCTAAGTATCTACCTCGTATCTGATTAAAAAATATCAGGTCTTCACTGCTTAAGATAGTGGCACCGGAAGTCACAGTCAGCTTTTCTACTTTTTTATCTTTTAAGATGATATCAATGGTGTCTCCGGCGATCTGGGAGCTGTCCGACCATACAAAAGGAAGTGAATGCAGGGTAAAAACTGAATCTTTTTTATTGTAAACCAAAGAATCACAAACTGCCTGCATATCAGATTTGAATATTCTGACATTATTGTCGCCGATGAAATAATCCAACGTATCTATGATGCCAGTAAAAATGGTATCTGTAGATGAAACATTCGAAAGGCTGTCTTTACCCATATTCAAACTGTCTTTTGATACAATCTCATCAGGCATAGTCGGAAGGTTGTCTGATGATTGATAGATCCGATCGGATACGTTTTCTTTGACGGTTTTTTTATTTTTTTGAGCTTTCCTTGATGCATCTTTATCAGGTAGGATAATACGTTCTTTAAAAACTCTGATGGATCTGAGGGTATCAGCTTTCATAAATAAGGTATCTCCATCCATTTCGGTAGTAAAGTATGGCCTCCCTTTATCATTACTTGCTATCATATAATTTTCTTCTCCCTTGTACAGTACATGATCGGCTATAATAGCTGTTTTAGCTGCGGTATCTCTCCAGATGACATTCCCGTCAGCTTTACCGAATTTAATGGCTTTGTTATAATCCAGCGTATCTGCTTCAATGATGGTTGGCGGGTCACTGACAAAAGACCTGCCTTTGACATTAAATTTCTCTGTCTTTTTATCATAATAGACTACTTCACCTTTGACTTCATTATTTTCTCCTATGTACCAGGCATCTTTGGTGAGTCTGAATGTTTCATTTTTTTTGTCATAAAATATAATTTTTGCATACGCTGTATCTTTTTCAGATATGTATTCGCTCCGCAATGTGTCGCTTGATAGAGTCACTTGATCCAGTGCACTGTCATACGAAATGGTATCAGATTTTGCTATGGTTTTTCCTTCCAGATACTGGGCATTGCCTATGAAATCACCTTTTTTATCATCCAGATCAAACCACCCGCTATTGCTATAAATGCGACTCGTATCATTGTTTATCTGTACTGGGGCCAGAAAAGTTGCTACCTGATTGTCCGTGTTATAAGCTAGTGAATCTGTAGTAAGATCAAAATCTTCCCCGATGATTTTAACGTTACGATAAAACCAGGCTGTTTTTTCATTCATCATGTATCTTCCATAACGGCTTATAAGTGTCGATGATCCATCCACCAGTCTCGCATTACGGGTATAATATGCGATTTTATTTTCCACATCATACTTGAGATACGTAGTATATAGTTTTTTGGTCAGGCCATTTTCCAGTATAATATTTCCATACAAGTAGGCAATAAGTGAATCGCCATTATATGTCAAGGAATCACAAAAGATCTGTATCGTATCATTTTGCAAAATGACTACATTATGTCTCATAGTCAATAATGGTCCTCTTAATATGGCAGAGTCACAATACATAAAAGCGCCTGAGTGGTACAATTTTACGTCTCCATTCAAATATTGTGTAGTTGGTTCTGCAGTAGCATCGATGATCTGGCTATTTTCACTATGTATGGTAATGCTTTTCCCCTTTTGGGCTGACAGAGTGCACATTGATATCAACAACAAACCGAATATTACAAGAAATACCTTTATATACCCGGTCAATGCCATGGAAGAAGTTTTATTGAAACTTGTTTTAATGATACAAAGATAAGGATTTAGAAATTAACCTAAGAAGAGTGATTTTATCTTTAGGATTATAATAACAATGACCATTATTTTAAATTTTTGCTATTTATTCATTTTTACTGTAAATAATGGAAGACTTTTAGTTATACAAATATCATAAATATATCTTAAAATTTAAATACTTGTTTAATTAATATAATATGTAAATAATACTTAAACAGATGATTATGATAAAATTAATTGATATTGAAGGTCATTGTTGGTTTGATAAATAACTTATTATTTGTTTTCAAAAGTTTACTGTCTACCTTTGCGCTATTAAATGAATTGTTTTGGCTATCAGACTATTATACTTAATACTTTTTGCTCATTTTTATGTAGGCAGTATCTTTGCTTCCAATCCTGACAGGAACCTTAAGGCTTGCCGAATCACTGAAGAAATAACTATAGATGGGAGATTGTTCGAGTCGGCGTGGAAAAAATCTGATGTGGCTACTGGTTTTGTTCAGACTGAACCTACACCCGGATTGCCTGCTACTTTTGAAACAGAATCCTACTTTTTATATGATAATAATGCTATATATATTGGCGCAAAAATGTATGATCCCGAGCCTGACAAAATTTTAAAAGAGTTGTCACTCAGAGATATGATAGGAAATGCAGATAATTTCAGGATTTTTCTGGATACATACAAAAGCGGACTGAATGGTTTTAAATTTTACATTACGGCATCCGGCGTTCAGTTAGAAGCAGTAGTTACAAATAACCGAGATGATAATAACTGGAATGCTGTCTGGGAGAGTGCTGTCAGCCAGGATGAAAACGGATGGTATGCAGAGATAAAAATTCCTTACTCTTCGCTGCGCTTTCCATCTTCAGAAGTACAGGAGTGGAATGTGCAGTTCGGCAGGGAGATCAGAAGATTTCGTGAGACATCTTACTGGTCACCTATAGACCCGACTATCGCAGGATGGGTACAGCAATCCGGACAAATATCAAATATTGATAACATTAAATCCCCGATCAGACTTTCATTAACCCCATATATTTCAGGATATCTTAACTCCACATACAATCCGGCCAGTACGGTGAAAAAACTTTCTTCGGGCACGGCTTACAGTGCAGGGTTGGATCTTAAATATGGGATCAACGATGCTTTCACTCTGGATATGACTTTGGTACCAGATTTCGGCCAGGTTATTTCCGACAGACAGGTGTTGAACTTAAGTCCTTTTGAAGTATTTTTTGCTGAAAACAGGCAATTTTTTACAGAGGGCACAGAGCTTTTTACTAGAGGAAATTTATTTTATTCCAGACGTGTAGGAGGTAGACCACTCCACTATAACAGTGTTAATAGCCAATTAAAGTCTGGGGAAACTATTTTAAGTAATCCGGAAGTAAGTCAGCTCTTTAACGCAACCAAAGTATCAGGTCGTACATCCTCAGGAATGGGCATTGGCGGGTTTAATGCACTCGTGGGAGAATCGTTTGCTAATATCAGGTCCATCGATGGTACAGAAAGAAAAATAAAGACTAATCCTTTGACAAATTATAACGCTTTTGTTATTGACCAAAATCTTAAGAACAATTCATATGTAAGCTTTATAAATACAAATGTTACCAGGCTGGGCTCTGATTATGACGCTAATGTATCGGGGGGATTTTTTAATTTCCGAACAAAAGATCAGAAATATTTTATAAGTGGTTCCGGTGTTTTATCAAGACAATATTTTACCGAAAACACACAAAAAGGCCATACCTATAATCTAGCATTAGGGAAAATCAGTGGCAACTGGACATATTCATTTGCACATGGTCTGGAAAGTGATAAATTCAATCCCAATGATATGGGATTTCTTTTAAGTCCTAATAAAGTGTTTTACGTCGCAGAGGGAAATTATACTCAATACAAACCAAAAAATGAAAAAATACAGCAATACAATATTGGAGGTACTACTACATATTCCAGATTGTTCAATCCATCGGTTTTCAATGACTTTTATATCACATTGAAGAGTTTTGTATTGTATAAAAGCAGGAATGCTTTTGGTGTTAATGCACGAATTGAACCATTTGAGACCAGAGATTATTTTGAACCCCGTACTACAGACTTCTCAAAGTTTGTTACGTGGTCTCAAAATTATATGTTGGGCGGGTTTATTTCTACTGATTTTCGTAAGGTATTTGCTTTTGATGTTAATTTTAATTACCGCTATTTTACTGCAGCTAACAGGAAAAATATTTCGGCAGGATTTAGTCCACGTATCAGATTTAATGACAGAATGTCACTATTCACAAGTGTATCACTTTCTGTCCTTAATTTTGAGCCGGGATATGTTAACAGAAGTCTGGAATCCCGCCCAATATCAGGATTTGAGCAGGGAGAAATACTTATGGGCCATCGCAACCGACTCATTTTAGAAAACTCTATCACAGGCCGATATATATTCAATAGTATTATGGGTCTCAATATAAGAATCAGGCATTATTGGGACAAAGTTCAATATCAGGAATTCGGTACATTGAAGGAAAATGGGTATCTGGATTTTTTGGATTACTCCGGTAAATCAAATGAAGGAAATCCTGTTTTTGACAGAAATGTCAATATATTTAACATAGATCTTCAATACAACTGGCGTTTTGCTCCTGGCAGCGATGTCATTTTTGTATGGAAAAACCAGATATTTAATAATGATAAAGAATTTGAAAGGGATTATTTTTCGAATCTGGGTGGATTGTTTGAATCTTTACAAACCAATAGTTTTTCAGTAAGGTTTCTTTATTTTTTAGACTATTTACAAGTATTCCCGCGCAAGGAAGTATGATCGTCTTATTAGTTTTAGGTAGAGTGAAAATATATGAATTTTAAGAGAGTATTTTTTATCCTGAATTTTTTATTTATTACTACTATTTCAGGGTTTGCGCAATACCTTACAAAAGATACAGTAAAAATACATAAAACAAATTCTTTACATTTAGCTCAATTTATTCTACCTGGAGCATTGATTAGTTATGGCCTAATCAGTCTCACTTCAGATCCGGTAAGAAACCTGGATTATCAAATCAGGGATAATATTATTGGGTCAATCAGTTACAAATTAGATGATTATTTGATTTATGCGCCTTTGGCCATCGACATAGGATTATCAGCTAGTGGTATCAAATCCAGACATAATATTAGAGACAAAGCTGTAATTTATGCATTATCTACTGCTCTGAACGCTGCCATGGTATATCCCGTCAAATCGTTTGTTGCCAGATTGCGCCCGGATGAAAGCGATGCCAAATCATTCCCATCGGGGCACACATCGAATGCATTTGTTGGGGCTGAATATTTTTGGCAAGAATATAAGCACAAATCCAAGTGGCTCGCATCTGCCGGATATCTGATGGCCGGGACTACAGGTTACTTCAGAGTAAGAAATAATAAACACTGGTTTAGCGATGTCGTAGCTGGGGCAGGTTTTGGTATACTTTCTACCAAACTGATTTATATTCTATACCCTAAATTATCTTCAAAAATATTTTCTGACAATTCAAAATTTGTGGTTATACCCCTCCATTTTGATTCCGGATATGGATTGGGCCTGCATATTTTTCTTGAATAAAAGCTCAGACAATACTAAGCATAACCTTATAAATTCCTCATCTCAATTTAAAAGAAAATACGATAAATTTTATCATTTTTGAATGGTTTTATATTTGTTGAAGTATATAATTTGTGCTCGTGCACTAAAAATTTAAATAATAACATTACTTTTATGCTTTGATTGATCTGAGTTTCTGATTTTTATAATCGCAATTCGTTACATTATGTTTAAAATGAATAATTTATTTGTATTTATTTTACTATTTCAATTAAATAATTCATTAATTTCCCAACCCCAAATTAAAGAAAATTTATTGCATTTGACTCGTCAGGAAGATGGAACCTGGCTTCAGAATTTTGATATAGCAGAAATCGAATCGACAGACTTTATAGCTGTGTCCATTCGTATAGAAGGAATAAATATAGACGCCAACACTATTTCGGGTAAAATGAACACCAATAAAAAATGGTATGAAATTTCGCCATTTGGAGAGGACCCATTGCAGGAAAATAGATTTGTAAGCGAACTTATGTATTTGAAGCCTGAAGAAGCAGGAAAAATCCAAATTTCATTTACGAAAAAGGTTGACATTGACTTATCAAGCGCCACAGGCAAAATCAGAATTTTTGTACCCGAAAATATAGAGTCTAGTAGCCTCCATACTGTACATAACAGTTCGAGATTTTTTACGTGTCCATGCCCACAACCAGACTACATACCTAGAGTTACATGGGGTTCTGGCTTTAGGCTTACCGGCGACATTTTCATCCCTCCTGCCACCTATACAAAAGTATCCCATATGATTGTTCACCATAGTGCCGGAACTAATACCAGTAATAATTGGTCGGGTGTTGTAGCTTCTATATTTGACTTTCACGTCAATACCAATGGCTGGCAGGATGTGGGATATAACTGGCTCATCGATCCCAATGGTATGATCTACGAAGGCCGGGGAGGGGGAGACAATGTGCGGGGAGCGCATATGTGTGGCTACAATAACAACTCTATGGGCGTATGTCTCTTAGGTAATTTTGTCACAACTGAGCCGACCAATAAAATGGTCACGGCATTAACTCACCTTTTATCGTGGAAGTCGTGTAGGGACAATATCTCTCCATCAGGCGGTAGTAATATTGTATCTTACCCGGGCTTCATGCAGCACATCTCTGGGCACAGAGATGGTTGTGCTCCAAATTATACAGAGTGTCCTGGGACAAATTTATATTCAAAGCTTCAGATGATCCGAAATGCTACAGGCCAAAATATCATCGAGATATGCGGTAATATTTCTGAAAACCAGGATTTTGAATCTAAAGTAAGATTACATGTTATTCCTAATCCTGTATCTGATATTTTGAAGTTCAGAGTTGAAAATAAAGGCAAATCTTTTAATATCAAAATCATAGATATAACGGGTCGAACTGTCTTAGCAGTTTCTGATGTCAAAGCCTTAGGTGAGTTGGATATTTCGTTAATAAATGAAGGGATGTATTTGTTTAGAGTTGAAACTGAAGGAAAAATATTTACTGCCCGTTTTATCAAAAAATAATTTTTTTAAGACTCCCTATGTAAAGGAATCATCAAATAAAGCTGATGCTGTGCACGTGAACAAATTTTAAAAAAAATAGTCAATTTATTATTATACTTCATAACTTTTCATAATTTTGACGCAGCGTTTGGGTTTTTATTTACGGTTAAACTAAAAAGTAAGATTTATCATTTTTAATATTAAGAAAAAGAATAATTTATAATTAACAGAAAAATAATTTTTTATTACTAATTAATCATCAATACTTAACATTTTAAATTTATTAAGGCATGACAAAACTTTTAAGGCAAATTAAGGCAAACAAAATTTTTGGATGTAAAAACCCTAAGATTTTTGTTTTATTTATGATGCTGATGCTGACTGGTCTGGGTATCAATGCTCAGATGGTGTCAGGTACAATCACATCAGAAAAAGACGGCACCCCACTTATCGGTGCTTCTGTACTTGAAAAAGGTAGTAACAATGGTACTATTACTGATGTAGATGGAAAATTTAGTATCAAATTAACTAAGACTCCCGGTGTACTGGAAGTAACTTACATCGGATTCACCACAAAAGACATCGAGGTAGCTGGTCCTCAGGAAGGGCTCTTGGTCGCTCTCACAGAAGGTACCGCATTGGATGAGGTGGTGGTGACGGCGCTAGGTATCACAAGAGAAAAGAAAAGTTTGACTTATGCCCTAGACGAGATTAAAGGTGAAAACTTAACAACTTTTAAGGATGCCAATGTAATAAATTCGCTGCAAGGACGTTCGGCAGGTTTATTTATCGGACGTTCTGGTTCTGGTATTGGGGGATCTACAAGAGTCGTTTTGAGGGGCAATAAATCTACCACTAATAACTCGCCACTATATGTAATTGACGGTGTTCCTATGAACAACAGCAATGGTGGACAGCAGGGTGGAATCTTTGGAGGAGGAGTTGATACAGGAGATGGAATCAGTAATATCAATCCGGAAGATATTGAATCAATGAGTGTCCTTAAGGGTGCTTCGGCTGCGGCATTATACGGATCAGGTGCAGTAAATGGTGTAATCCTAGTGACCACCAAAAGAGGTAAATCAGGTAAGCCAAAGATTAGTCTTTCATCTAGTTTTGTGAGTGAATCTGCCTTCAGCATTCCTGAGATGCAATATTCCTATGGACAGACTGCCAAGGGTGATGTAACCAGTTGGGGACCCAAAGGTTCTTTTAAAGACCATGTCGGAGGTTTCTTTCAAAAAGGATCAAATTTTGTAAATGGAGTATCGGTAAGCGGTGGTTCCGAAAACATGCAAAGTTATTTCTCATACAGCAATACCAAGGCAGATGGTATAATTCCTAATAATACCTTGTCAAGACATAATTTTAACTTTAATCAAACAGCTTCATTTTTTGATAAAAAATTGACTGTAAAAGCGACCGTCAATTTCATTAATCAGGATGTCAATAACAGGCCTGCCTCTGGTCTGTATTTTAATCCTTTGACTGGGTTATATTTTTTACCCCGAGGGCTTGATTTTGAAAAGTTTGAATCTGATTATGAAGTTTATGATAAAACAAGGAACTTTGATCTGCAAAACTGGCATTCTGACTCAGATATACAGCAGAATCCTTATTGGATAGTCAATCGGAATTTAAATCAGAACATACGAAACAGAGTTATTTCAGGATTAACAACTTCTTATGTATTCAATGAAATTTTCAATATCCAATTGAGAGGCAATATTGATAAATCTTATGATAATTTTGATCAGAAGATTTATGCAAGTACACAAGGAACATTATCCCATCCAAATGGTAGATATAGTGTAAATAAAGGTAATGGAACTTTATTATATGGAGATATTTTACTTAATATCAAGAAGCAACTTGCCGATAAATTGTCTTTTAACGCTACTTTGGGAGCCGCTCATAATCAAAATAATGCTTACAATTTGATTGTCGATTCAGGTACAGCAGGTGGTTTAAATTTTGCAAATGAGTTTAGCATTCAAAATATTAAGAATCCCACTCAGGGAACATTGACTGAATCTTTGTCTAGAGTGAAAACAAATTCTGTTTTTGCAAGCGGTCAGTTAGGTTACGACAACTTTCTTTATTTTGATGTTACTGGAAGAAATGACTGGACCAGTTCCCTTCCAGGAAAATCTTTTTTCTATCCATCGTTTGGCTTAAGCTCCATTCTAACAGAGAAAATGGATTTGGGAGAAATCAACTTTGCTAAAGTAAGGGCATCTTACGCTGTAGTAGGAAGCGGAGTTCCTGCATTTTTGAACAACCCAATTCAGGATCGTCACCAGATTACAAATGGAAATTTGGTTCTTACACAAGTGGGAGTAATTCCTGGGACAGAATTGAAACCAGAGAGATCAAAATCATTTGAGATTGGTTTAGATATCAGAGCTTTAAGCAATAAATTAAGTGTGGATTTAACATATTATAAAAATAATACTATTGATCAGTTCATACAGATTGCTGCACCTGCAGGTTCAGGATTTACAAACTATTTAGTTAATGCAGGTAACATCCAAAACTCAGGTATTGAAGGACTAGTGGGCTATCAAATTATTGATAATGACGATTTTAAATGGAACGCTTCACTTAATTTTACAAAAAATACAAATAAAGTCATTGCTGTACATCCAACATTGGACAATACTGATGCACCACTTTTTATAACCAACGAAGGTGTAAATAGTTATAGAATGGTGATTCAAAAGGGAGGTCAGTTTGGAGATATTTGGGGTGTTGCTTTTGATCGGGATGCACAAGGCAGAATACTTCTAGACATTGATGGCAAACCTACAAAAAAAGATGGATATTTTAACCTGGGAAACGCCAATCCTAAATTTATGGCTGGATTTAGCAATGAATTTACAATTAAAGGTGTGAATCTCAGATTCTTGATAGATGGCAGATTTGGTGGCAAAGTAATGTCCATTACACAGTCATCTTTGGATTTATTTGGTGTTTCAAAAGCTACAGCTGATGCACGGGATGCAGGAGGTGTTGTAATAAATGCTGTTGCTAAAGACGGTAAGCCAGTTGTAAAAATTGATCCTAAAACTTATTATTCTGCAGTTGGTGGTCGAAACGGCATAACTGAAGCTTACATGTATGACGCCACTAATATCAGATTGAGAGAAGTATCTATAGGATTCAGATTGCCTAAATCAATAATTAGTGGTAATGGTGTCCTAAAAGGAGCTAAAATTTCCTTGATTGGAAGAAACCTCTTTTTCATTACAAAAAAGGCTCCATTTGACCCTGATCTTACTTTCTCAACTGGAGTTGGATTGCAGGGTGTGGATGTATTTAGTCTCCCGACTACAAGAAGTTATGGAGTGAGTTTATCTGTAGATCTTTAATTGTATAACAATAAAAATTATTTAAAATGAAATATAAGATATTTAGTTTAATTGCATTTTCAGGATTATTAGCTATAGTTTTGACATTTACTGCTTGTGATAAAGATTTTGATGAGTATAATAAGGATCCATATGCTATTACAGAAGCAGAGTTAAAATCTGATTATAGACTGATAGGTGAGCCTTTTATTAATACTATAAGAAATATTTATGTACAAGGCCCTGCTTGGATCACCCAATTGCAACAAAACCTTTTGGCTGATGTCTATTCGGGCTATATGATGCCTCCAACACCATTTGCTGGAAACAGCAATAATATGAACTACAATTTTGTAGATGGTTGGAATACCTGGGCTTGGAATCCAGCTTATATTGTCATGTCAAATGCAAAATTTGTAAAGGAAAAAGGTGGAAAAGATTATCCTGAATTTATTGCATGGATGGATATAGTTAAAGTTGCTGCGATGCACCGACTTTCAGATATTTTTGGACCAATCATATATTCAGATTTTGGTAATGTGTCGGCAGATGGAACTATTAAATACGATTGTCAGGATAAAGTTTACGATCAGTTTTTTAAGGATTTGGATTCTGGGATTGCAGGCTTAACTGCTTATATAACAGCCAATCCTACAGCCAAACCATTTACTGCGTTTGATGAAGTGTATGCAGGTGATATCAAGAAATGGATTAAATTAGCCAATTCCATGAGATTGAGGTTGGCTATCAGAATTTCGAGAGTGGATCCAGCACGAGCTAAAGCAGAAGGCGAAAAAGCACTGTCAAATTCATATGGTGTGATTACTGAAAATGGAGATAATTTTATAGTTAAAACTGGTTTGGATCACCCTCTCAACGTAATGAGTGGTGCATGGAACGATACCAGAATGGGTGCACCGATGGAATCTATATTGAAAGGGTATAAAGATCCTAGATTAGGAGCTTTTTTTGAGCCTTCAAAACAATTTCCTGGAGATTACAAAGGTATCAGACAAGGTATAGCTAT
>JAYTNJ010000121.1:0-1814 GCA_043748345.1 Saprospiraceae bacterium | reverse complement strand
CCAAGATTCATCGCCGGAAAGACCAGTTGAAGAGCAGCAAGAATACCCACCAACATACCTATAACTCCGAAAAGAACGGAAGCATAGGCAAAGTTGCGCACGATCTTGTTGTCGTAACTAAATGTTTCTAAATTTGCCATAAGTCAGATATTAAAAAATTTATAAATTGGTTTTATCGTTATTGTCTATCATATCATCCTCCAGTAAGATTCTTACACTGGGAGTATATTCATCATCATACTGACCATCACTTACTGCCCAAAAGAAGGCAGCAAGAAAACCACCGGCTACAACCAGACTTATGATGATTAAATAGAGTATTATATTCATTTTAATTGAATTTGAGTGCAATGTAAAAAGGCATTTAATCCTGAAATATGATTTAAATCATTATAATTAGTGATTTATCTTTGCATTAAATTGAATTGAAGTTGTAAGCTTTATTGATGCCTTAAAAAACTAGATGGCATCAAAATAAATCACTAATTCATATTATAATTTTATAATATTTATATCTTTGTTCCCATGAAGAACAGAAAGCAACCACTTGCAGAAGTCCAAAAAAATAATGCCAATACTTCCAATTTGCTGACTGAATTTAAATGGCACGGATGGATGGTGTTCATATTCGGAGCATTTTTATATCTGAATACAATTACACACGATTTTACACAGGACGACGCCATAGTTATTTATGATAACATGTACACCACCCAAGGTCTATCAGGGTTAAAAGGCATATTTACCAAAGATACTTTTTTTGGTTTTTTTAAAGAAGAAGGCAAAGCTAAATTGGTATCCGGGGGTAGGTACCGTCCCTTTACTCCGGCTATGTTTGCATTCGAATATCAATTAGTCGGCAAAAACCCTTGGTTGGGCCACTTTTTAAATATATTACTTTACGGCTTTTTATGTCTGATGGTTTATAAGCTTCTCATTTCTCTTATTTGTTACAAGGACGATAGTGAAAGCAAACGATATCTTGTACTTGCTGCGGCACTTATTTATGCAGCGCACCCCATTCATACTGAAGTAGTTGCAAACATTAAAGGCCGGGACGAGATTATGAGTATGCTTGGCAGTATCATAGCGTTATATTCTGTACTAAAATACATCGATCTAAAGCAAACTAAATATGTATTGATTGCAGTCATCAGTTTTTTTGTTGCTTTTTTATCAAAAGAGAATACCATTACTTTTTTAGCTGTTGTACCCGTTGCATTATATTTTTTTAGAGACCTGAGCGCAACATCGGCCATAGGCAAAAGCATAATTCTTCTGGTACCTACCATTTTTTTTCTATTGATAAGAGCAGCAGTTTTAGGCAATGATTTTGGAGGAGCACCTTTGGAGCTGATGAATAATCCCTATCTAAAATTCATAAACGGAGCTTATGTTCCGTTTGATAGCGGTGAAAAAATGGCAACTATTATTTATACCCTCGGCAAGTATGTCCAGTTACTTATTTTTCCACATCCCCTCACTCATGATTATTACCCAAGACATATTGATATCAAAAGTTTTTCAGATATTTATGTACTGCTGAGTCTCGTTCTTTATGGTTTTATAGCTTTTTTTGCCATAATTGGATTAAAGACTAAAAGTTTACCTGTTTTTACTGCCGCTTATTTTTTGATTACTTTATCCATAGTCTCCAATATAGTTTTCCCTATCGGTACTAATATGTCAGAAAGATTTATGTTTATGCCATCGTTGGGATTTGCAATATTTGTGGCTTTTTTATTGGAAAAATTTGTATATCAAAAACTAGGGAAAAAGGTATTTTTTATTGTTTTGGGTATATTGCTATCATT
>JAYTNJ010000120.1:0-2713 GCA_043748345.1 Saprospiraceae bacterium | reverse complement strand
GGTCAGCCTTCTAAACATAAGCCCTGGGTTATATGAAAGCATTTCTCTGATTACACCCGTAGGACGGACTGAAAAATTCAGCAGGTACATTTTTAGTGCAAATCTTGAAAAATTGAAGTTTGTAAGGTTCGTAGTCACATAGACCCTGCTACCTGTTGTGCTGTTAGGAAGGAGTGAGTCTTCAATCTCACCCCGTTCAACGAGATCATCATAAACAGGCGTGCCTGGCAGTGGCTGAAAATACTGTATTCCAATAGAGTCGAACTTGCTTTTTTGGATCAGTTTCTCCGTTTCTTGTATGTCTTGAATGGTCTCACCCGGATAACCTATAAGAAAAAGCCCATGTGACCTGAGACCCGCCTCTTTTATTTCGCGTACTTTAGACACCCATATATCAGGATCAAGCTCTTTTTTCATCAACTTCAGCACACGCCTAGAGCCGCTTTCCGGCGCTACTGTAATAGTCTTCCAGCCAGCTCTTTTCATGAGCCTCAAGGTTTCAAAGTCTGTCCGCTGCGCTCTAATACCGTTGGCAGCATAAATAGTGAAGTTTTGATAATTTTTCTTTATAAGCGCTTCACAGAAGTTTTTTGTATAGTCAGCATAAAATGTAAAATTATCATCAATGATATTGATATGTCTTACTCCGAAATCCTTGTAAAGCATATCAATCCATTCAATGCCATACTCAACCGAATGCATACGGATTTTTTTGCCGTTTATCAATGGCGCAGAACAGAATTTACATTGATACGGACATCCACGGGTCATCCATATCGGAGCGTTTCGTGATGTTCTTGAAAAATATCGGTACCCTTTGTCAAAATATTTTGTAAGCTCAATAGCTCTATAATCCGGGAAAGCGATATCGTCCAGATTCATCGGCAGGCATGGCGGGTTTTTAGTAACTCCTGTAACATTTTTAGTTACAAGCCCGGGGATTTTTAATAACTCTTCTTTATTAGAAATGTTCTCAATAAATGATTTGAAACTAAATTCGCTTTCGCCCACCAAAACGTAATCAGCCAGACTTATTTCAAGGGTTTTTTCTGCGTAGACAGTCGGGTGTATGCCTCCCAAAACAGTTATTACATCTGGTAAAAGTGTCTTTGCCTGCTTAATAAGTTCAATTGTTTCCGGAAAAGTTTTAGACCAACACGAAACACCTAATATGTCAGGGCGATACGTTAGCAGAAAATCTTTAAACATTGCAGAGTGATATGGAGCATCATACAACGTGCCGTCAAATACTCTGAACTCAACTCCGGGAGATGCGCAGTTTGATATAAGATAGCCGAGCCCCAAAGGGATTGAATAGGTGTAATCATTTCCATTTGGCCAAACAAGTGCAACTTTCATTGTAATATCCGTCTAAAAACTCAAAAAATATATTTTGGTTCAAATGTAATATTTGACTTGCTCGGCATTGTTGCAACAACGGCTCTTGAAACTTTTACTTCATCATTTGTGCCTGAAAATATTTCCAACCTGATCGGCAAATCATTTTCCTTGTTTATCCCTTCCAACATACCTATCAAAAACCCATTTGCAAATAATATAACATGGTCATCTGCAAATGTTATTCTGTATGCGGTTTTAAACTTTCCTGGATTCCAGAGAATGGTGTTTGCTATAGTTTCCTGCGTATTGTGAACTGTCCTAATAAGGTTGTAGTCTATTGAGAAGCCAAATTTATGCCCATTATTGGTTTTCATTATAAACGACGGCGAATTTGTTTTATCAAGAGTAATCTCAAAAGTATGACCAAAGAGCAGATCGGCAACTACGCCGCTTGATTTTTTCTGTGAGTTCGTGCTTGTAAAAAATTTTACTTCAGCATAAGGAGAAGGCATATCGCTATATCTTAGATATGAAAGCGCAGACTTTCCCATAAAATCTAAAAGATATACAGGAATGGTACCCGATCTTTCAGAACAGGAAATATCCTGAAATAATGGAGTCCATTTTCTGTATTTTATTTCCATTGAATCAAGATCCATTCCGCCAAAACAGATTGATTTATCGTTTAGTATTTTTTCTCTGGAGGTTTGTATCAGATTATATGTGGACTTTTTTTCATTGCTGACTGTTTTTAGCTCAGAATAAAGTACATTTATATGCCAAAGCGATAGCAGGCAGAGTATTGATGACACAGTAACGGTCAGATATTTAATGTTTAATCGCACAATTATTACCGTTATCATTATGACTATTGATAACGATAAAAATGAAAAATAGTACGGAGCGCTAAACATATAATCAGCAGTTCTTGTGTAAATACGGAATATGCATACTCCAAACGCCAGAATAAATAGCGACAAGGCAAATATTGAAACAGCATTTAAATATATGTTGTCGCTTTTTCTTAACGACAATAACGTTTGGATGATGTTGATTACTACTATTCCGATAACGGAAATTACGCCAAAAATCATGAGCGGCTTGGAACAATTTAGATAATCCCACGACAAGAACCAGTTTTCCGAATAATTGACGTGTACGCTTGATGGGGCGAAAGATGAAATTCCAATAGCACCTGTAAAAGGCAATAGTGATTCATAAAACGGAGTACTGCGGATGATTATGTCCGCAGTGCCTGTAAACGATTTTATTCGTTGTATGATAAAATAATCGAAAGCACTAAGTGAGAGTGCGGCAAATCCGCCTAAGGCAAAAGTCCAGACATATTTTTTTCGACGGGCATCTCCTGATA
>JAYTNJ010000119.1:0-2713 GCA_043748345.1 Saprospiraceae bacterium | reverse complement strand
GGTCAGCCTTCTAAACATAAGCCCTGGGTTATATGAAAGCATTTCTCTGATTACACCCGTAGGACGGACTGAAAAATTCAGCAGGTACATTTTTAGTGCGAATCTTGAAAAATTGAAGTTTGTAAGGTTCGTAGTCACATAGACCCTGCTACCTGTTGTGCTGTTAGGAAGGAGTGAGTCTTCAATCTCACCCCGCTCAACGAGATCATCGTAAACAGGCGTGCCTGGCAGTGGCTGAAAATACTGTATTCCAATAGAGTCGAACTTGCTTTTTTGGATCAGTTTTTCCGTTTCTTGTATGTCTTGAATGGTTTCACCCGGATAACCTATAAGAAAAAGCCCATGCGACCTGAGACCCGCCTCTCTTATTTCGCGTACTTTAGACACCCATATATCAGGATCAAGCTCTTTTTTCATCAGTTTCAACACACGCCTCGAGCCGCTTTCCGGCGCTACTGTAATAGTTTTCCAGCCGGCTCTTTTCATGAGCCTCAAGGTTTCAAAGTCTGTCCGCTGCGCTCTAATACCGTTGGCCGCATAAATAGTGAAGTTTTGATAGTTTTTCTTTATAAGAGCTTCACAGAAGTTTTTTGTATAGTCAGCATAAAATGTAAAATTATCATCAATGATATTGATATGCCTTACTCCGAAATCCTTGTAAAGCATATCAATCCATTCAATGCCGTATTCAACTGAATGCATACGGATTTTTTTGCCGTTTATCAACGGCGCAGAACAGAATTTACATTGGTAAGGACATCCACGGGTCATCCATATCGGAGCGTTTCGCGATGTTCGTGAAAAATAGCGGTATCCCTTGTCAAAATATTTTGTAAGCTCGATAGCACTATAATCCGGGAAAGCAATATCGTCCAGGTTCATCGGCAGGCATAGCGGGTTTTTAGTAACTCCTGTAGAATTTTTAGTAACAAGGCCAGGTATTTTTAATAATTCTTCATTATTTGAAATGTTCTCAATAAATGACTTGAAAGTAAATTCGCTTTCGCCCACCAGAAGATAATCAGCCAGACTTATTTCAAGGGTTTTTTCTGCGTAAACGGTCGGGTGTATGCCTCCCAAAACAGTTATTACCTTAGGCAAAAGCGTCTTGGTCAGCTTAAGAATCTCAATTGTTTCCGGAAAAGTTTTAGACCAGCACGATACACCTAATATGTCAGGTCGATACGTTAGCAGAAAATCCTTAAACATTGCAGAACTATATGGCGCATCATACAACGTGCCGTCAAATACTTTGAACTCAACTCCGGGAGATGAGCAGTTTGATACAAGATAGCCAAGTCCCAAAGGAATTGAATAAGTGTAATCGTTTCCATATGGCCAAACAAGTGCCACTTTCATTAAATTGTCCTTCCAAATCCTCAATAAATATATTTTGGCTCAAATGTAATAGTTGATTTGCCTGGCATTGTTGCAACAACAGCTTTTGAAACTTTTACATTATCATTTGTGCCAGAATATATTTCTAACCTGATTGGCGAATCATTCTCCCTGCGTATCCCATCCAACATGCCTATTAAAAAACCATTTGCAAATAATATAACCTGGTCATCGGCAAATGCGACTCTGTATGTAGTTTTGAACTTTCCTGGATTCCAGAGGATTGTGTTTGCAATAGTTTCTTGTATATTGTGAACCGTTCTAATTAGGTTGTAGTCTATTGAGAACCCGAATTTCTCCCCATTATTGGTTTTCATTATAAACGACGGCGAATTTATTTTATCAAGGGTGACCTCAAAAGCATGACCAAATTGCAGATCGGCAACAACTCCGCTTGATTTTTTCTGTGAGTCCGTGCTTGTAAAAAATATTACTTCAGCATAAGGAGAATGCTTATCGCCATATCTTAGATATGAAAGCGCAGACTTCCCCATATATTTTGAAAGATATACAGGGCGCGTACCAGATCTTACAGAGCAGGAAATATCCTGAAATAATGGGGTCCACTTTCTATATTTAATTTCCATCAAATCAAGATCCATTCCGCCAAAACAAATAGATTTATCGTTTAAAATTTTTTCTCTGGTTGTTTGCATGAGATTATATGTGAATTTTTTTGCAGTGTTGACTGCTTTGAGCTCTGAATAGAGCACATTTACGTGCCAAAGCGACAGTAGGCACAGTATTGATGACACGCTAACTGTCAGATATTTACAGTTTAATCTGGCAATTATTACCGTTATCATTAACGCCATTGATAATGATAAAAATGAAAAGTAGTATGGAGCGCTAAACATATAATCAGCAGTTCTTGTGTAAATACGGAATATGCATACTCCAAACGCCAGAAAAAATAGCGACAAGGCAAATATTGAAACAGCATTTAAATATATGCTGTCGCTTTTTCTTAACGACAATAACGTTTGAATGACGTTGATTACCGCTATTCCGATAACGGAAATTACGCCAAAAATCATGAGCGGCTTGGAACAATTTAGATAATCCCACGACAAGAACCAGTTTTCAGAATAATTGACGTGTACGCTTGATGGGGCGAAAGATGAAATTCCAATAGCACCTGTAAAAGGCAATAGTGATTCATAAAACGGAGTGCTGCGGATGATTATGTCCGCAGTGCCTGTAAACGATTTTATCTGTTGTATGATAAAATAATCGAAAGCACTAAGTGAGAGTGCGGCAAATCCGCCTAAGGCAAAAGTCCAGACATATTTTTTTCGACGGGCATCTCCTGATA
>JAYTNJ010000118.1:0-7178 GCA_043748345.1 Saprospiraceae bacterium | reverse complement strand
ATTTGATAATCTCATTTATTCCCTATCTGCGCAATTATAATAAAATAACTTTTGTAAATTATAATATTAGTCTTTTTACAGGATGGATGCAATCCGCGTTGTATGCTATACTTTTATTTTTGGCTCTGAGTCTCGCAATCCTGGCTCTTGACAATCTTTTTGATTTACAAATAAGAAGTATTTTATACTTTAAACTTTTTATTTTGATTACAGGATTGTTTCAATCAACTCTATTTTTGTCAGACATTCCGGATGACTTTGCAGATACCTCAGTACCTGCTCCAAAATCCGTGCTAAAGGTCATAGTATTTTATTTGTTTATTCCTGTTACCGTTCTGTACGGTCTTATCATTTATGCTTACTTATTCAGAGTATTATTGACATCTCATGAGATGGTAGATTGGACGTTTGTCATGATTTTATGGTATTTTGCTGTGGGCATTTTAGCATGGCTTCTTGCTGCTTATTTTGAAAATCCTGAAAGCAATTTTCTTATTTCCCGTTTCAGGAGATGGTTTTTTCCTTCATCAATTTTTCCTTCTTTCTTCCTATTTGTATCACTGTACAAAAATATAAATTTATTTGGTTTAAAGGAAGAATTTTATCTAAGTGCTGTTGCCTCATTTTTTATAGCTTGTATTTTAGTCTATTACCTTATCGCAGCGTCTAAAGATCTTCGTATTATACCTCTATTTGCCATTATCTTTTGTGTAGTGAGTTTCTGGTCAGGTCCATTATCCGTATGCGAAGTTCCCGTTAAAAATCAACAAAATCGACTCATCTCAGATATGCAAAAAGCTGGATTGATACAAAATGGAATCCTAACTATTGACACATTAAGATCTTATCAGGACAGTGCCGGTATGATGACACAAAAATTATATTACCTCGAATCCCGTGATGCCTTAGGCTTCATAAAAGACTATGATAAGAGTGGCTTTATCACATATAATAGGGATAATATAAATCTTGATGGTATCCTTTCTTTGCTTCGACTCAACAGTTCAAATGATAATCCGGGGATATTTTTTGAATATACCCACAACAAGGCCAATAGTTATGACATCAATGGTTTTGAAAAGATAATTCCTATCATTTCTATTAATGACAGTATATTTGAAAAAGATTATCTTATGTTAGAAGATAACCACTTTAATCTTTATTTGAATGGAGTAAAGGAAGGCAAGTTAGACATCGACAAAGAAATCATAAAATTGTCAGATAATGCACATAACATCAATATTATAGAAAAAGAAATGAGTGGATATCAGCTCCGGATAATAGTAATTTCAGCTTCAGGACAAAGGCTAGGGACTACAATAAATAATCTTTATATTTCTGGATATGTGCTACTAAGAAAAGTAGATAAATAATCATTTTTTTTGTTGAAGAAGAAATGACTAATAAGATGATATTGTATATGTCTATGATAAATATTTGCTGATTTTAGCACTTAAAGTTAGAAACCATTTGCCATATTATCCATCGGCATTTTGTACCTTTGCACCCGATTTAAATAAAAAATAAATTCAATATGTACAGGAGCCACAACTGCGGAGAATTAAGGCTGTCAGATACAGGTAAATATGTGAAAATCTCAGGATGGGTACAAAAAGGGCGTGATCTCGGAGGTCTTACTTTTGTAGATGTCCGCGATCGTTACGGAGTGACACAGCTTGTGTTTAATATGGACGAAAATGCAGAATTGTGTACTCAAGCTCGTAAACTATGTCGTTAATATGTGATTCAATCTGAAGGAATAGTTCGTGAAAAATCAGTAAAAATGCAAACAGAGCAACCGGAGAGATTGAGATTGAAGTGACCGGACTTACCATACTAAATGAATCTAAGGTACCCCCTTTTACTATCGAGGATGTGGAAGGTTATCATATGATTATAATAGTGACATTTATATCAGGATACGAATCAGATCGAAAAATTGGGTCAGTTAGTAGTGGTGCGTATGTCTTACTAAAAAATGCTTATAATGAAAATACCCCAGGCAAAGTATCGTGTTAGCTTTTGGATTAGCCTTCTAGTCATTTCTTATATGGTTTGGGCTTACAGTCTGGAAATCCCCAAAAGTGAAGCTGACAACCTGTATAAAATTATACAGAATGATAAAACTGTATTTCAATTAGATACTGATCGGATTAAAATATGTTTTCTGACCCAGTTTGTTTTGGCACCCGAAATTATTAGGTTTGAATTGCCGGTAGATTCAACATCTCTAATAAGGATTATTTCCTTGGAAAACAGAGAAATGTTTAACTTGAAAATCAAAACAAATTAAGACATGAACATCTGGACTACCTTACTCACATATCTGGACATCATACTTGCCACACTATATATTTTTATATGTCTGCATAGGGAAAAGTATGATACATATCTGGCTGTTGTATTAGCAATAGTTATAAGTACTGCTTATATGGGTACGCTTTATACCTATAGCTTATTTTTTAATTTGGACTACACTCTGATATTGATTTTTCAACTGGGAATTTCATTTGTTTTTACAAAAAATTTATTATACTTTAAAAATTTGCCCTGCAGCATTGATTATCGGATAATTTGTTTACTTTGGTTAGGTTTGGTTTTATTTATGATATTTTCTAAGAGATGGGGAGAATGGGATGCCTGGGCTATTTGGACTCTTCATGCCAAATTTCTTTACTACCCCGACATGTGGACTAATATGTTTGCCAAAGAAATGAACTGGTCACATACTGACTACCCGTTGCTGCTTCCTGCTGTGACTGCGATGTTTTGGCGAAGTTTACATGGCATTTACGCTTTTGTGCCGGCTACCATAGCTTTGGCAAATTTTTTTATGATACTGTTTATCTTGTTTTCAGGTGTCAGGCAGTATTTTTTAACAGGAGTGATAGTTTCTTTATTATTGATGGCTGATTTTAATTTTATGGACATATGTGCTTCTCAGTATGCAGACAGCCATGTGGCTTTGATGTATCTCCTGGTTATATTACTACTTACAGAACGGCCCAAAGGATATATTATATTAGCAGGTATCCTTTGCTCCATTGCACTTTCTATTAAAAATGAAGGTTATATTTTTTTTATGGTGGTATTTTTATACATTACCATTTCACATCGACATTGTTTTACCAAAACAAGCTGGTTTTTATTAAGTGCTTTACCTTTATTCTTGACAGCATTTTATTTTAAAATTACTTATGCACCAGATAATGATATATTATCCGGACAGTCTATTTCAACTTTGGATAAATTTCTTTCTCCCTACAGGTATTTTCACATTATACGTTTTGGTTTGGAGACATTGATTGCAAAATATTATTCTCTTTTTATTTTATTGCTTTTATGTTATAAATATATTCTCAAAATCCCAAAAGAATACAAAATTATACTTTTTACATTGGTTGCATATCTACTTATATATCTCGTCACTCCTAGAGATTTGATCTGGCATATGGGTACATCAATGAAAAGATTATTTCATCATTTGTATCCAGCTTCTATTTATTTATTGCTAAAAGGAACAGATCTGAAAATATTTAACGAAATTTTAAAATCAAAATGGGAGCTAATCAATAGGAATGTCAAGCAATAACTTAGCGTTCATTTAGATTTACGTTTCTTATAAATTAATATCATTACAATTATTTTTATTATTATGTATTAGCCAGGGGTCTAGGTGGGTAACTCTTCTAAAACAAAATCATACGTTCTGTTTATCCTGGTGATAAAATTACCAACCTCATGAAACTTGTAAAGTTGATGAAGCCAATTATGGTATGTGATATTCATTTATCCAAAAGATGGGAATTAATGAACTTTTATTAGTGTAGGCGGGTAAATGTAAACTTTTTATAACCTATTGCAATATACAATGGAAAAAGAAAAATCAAGATATAATGTTGCTTTGTTAGTTCACGCTTGCGACAGGTATGAATTTTTATTCAAAGGATTTGATATTTTTTTTAATCAGTTTTGGGAAAGAAGCATTCAGGCAAATTTTTACTTTGCTACTGAATGTAAGCAAGTTGAAATTTCCCCATTTATTAACATTCTTTCAAAGAAAGGAGAGTGGTCGGACAGACTAATAAAAATTTTGAGTGATGAAATAAAAGAGTAAGTACTCAATAAAAGGTATATTAACCTGAAGGGCAGCTTAGGCGCATCATAATAATATTTAATTGTTCGATAGCATTTTTCAGAGAGAATCTATCGTTGAGATACTTCCAAAAGGATAAATTCAACTTTCGGCAAGTTTTTTTTTGGACAAAAAGGTGTCTTTTGCCATTTTGACATTTTCGCTTCGGGTTCCCGAACTTAATTTTCATCGTTTTGATAATTCACGTATATCTCTTTCGGAATCATTGTAGTGTAGAGATGTTTCCGGTCCGGATAGTACGAGCATCAGTTCTTATTTATTCTTTTGAATGTCTTATGGTACGATGTTGAGGGACTCGCAATTATTTACTGGTGTGCAAAGTGCATCAAATGCTTGGTTTAACTGTTTTGCCATCAATTGGCAGGTAGATTTTTTGTATTAACATAATGAACGATAGAGCGACCAATTGGAGATTTATTTATCGTTTAACGCTTGCTCATGTTCCCGATTGTAGCTCTTTACATATAATAATGGGCGTTCGGCCTGTTTCCAACACAGCGCGAATGCACAAAGGCTTTGACTGACCAGCAAACAGCTTTGCACATTTGGTTTTATATGGTTTATCCAGTTCCTTATTTGCCATATTATCCATCCGCATTTTGTACCTTTGCACCCGATTTAAATAAAAAATAAATTCAATATGTACAGGAGCCACAACTGCGGAGAATTAAGGATGTCAGATACAGGTAAAAATGTGATAATCTCAGGATGGGTACAAAAAGGGCGTGATCTCGGAGGTCTTACTTTTGTAGATGTCCGCGATCGTTACGGGGTGACCCAGCTTGTGTTTAATATGGACGAAAATGCAGAACTGTGTATTCAGGCTCGCAAACTTGGGCGTGAGTATGTCATACAATCTCAGGGAATAGTCCGTGAAAGATCCAGTAAAAATGCAAACAGAGCAACAGGAGATATTGAGATTGAAGTGACCGGACTTAACATACTGAATGAATCTAAGGTACCCCCTTTTACTATCGAAGATGATACAGATGGAGGAGATGATATCAGAATGAAATACAGATATCTTGACATCAGAAGGTCACCCGTACAAACCAATATCTTTTTCAGATCAAAATTGGCCCTTGAAACCAGAAAATATCTCGATTCACAAGGATTTATTGAGGTTGAGACACCGTTTCTGATCAAAAGTACCCCGGAAGGAGCCAGAGATTTTGTGGTACCGAGCCGACTCAATCAGGGGCAGTTTTATGCCTTACCTCAATCCCCTCAGACTTTTAAGCAGATTTTAATGGTGGCAGGTATCGATAAGTATTTTCAGATTGTCAAATGTTTCCGGGATGAAGACCTTAGGGCAGATCGTCAGCCGGAGTTTACACAAATAGACTGTGAGATGTCATTTGTACACATAGAAGATATTCTCAACACATTTGAAGGGCTTGCCCGCCATTTATTCAGCCAAACATTAGGTATTAAACTTGGTGATTTCCCTCGTATGTCATACGACGATGCACTTCAGTTGTATGGTTCGGACAAACCTGATCTCCGATTTGGAATGCAGTTTGTAGAAATGAACGATTTCGCAAAAGGTAAAGGTTTCAGTATTTTTGATGATGCCGAGATTGTAGTTGGAATTTGTGCCAAAGGTATCGCTGAAAAATACTCCAATAAAGATATGAAAGACCTGACAGAATGGTTGCAAAGACCACAAATCGGAGCCAAAGGTCTAGTATATATCAAATATCAGGAAGATGGGAGCATAAAGTCAACCGTTGGTAAATTTTACAACGATAATGAGCTAACTGAATGGGCTGAAAAATTCGGAGCTGAAAAAGGTGATGTCATTTTTGTACTCAGCGGAGAGACAGAAAAAACCCGTAAGCAACTCAGTGAACTGCGATTGGAACTCGGCAAAAGATTAGAACTGGTAAAGGCCGGTGATTTCAAACCATTATGGGTACTTGACTTTCCATTACTGGAATGGGATGAAAAAGCTGAAAGATTTCATGCCATGCACCATCCATTTACTTCCCCAAAAAAAGAAGATATATCCCGTATGCTACATGGTGACCACGAGACCATGAAAAGCCTTAAAGCTGATGCTTATGATTTGGTGATCAATGGAGCAGAAATAGGTGGCGGCAGTATTAGAATACATGACCGTGCTTTACAATCTAAAAACTTCGACCTGTTGGGTTTCAGTAAAGAAGAAGCTGAAGCGCAGTTTGGGTTCTTACTCGGAGCATTCGAGTACGGTGCTCCGCCACATGGTGGCTTAGCCTTTGGGTTTGACAGACTTTGTGCCGTCATGAATGGGCAGTCTTCCATAAGGGATTTTATTGCTTTTCCTAAAAATAATCAGGGTCGGGATATGATGATAGACGCCCCATCCCCTATCCACAATGACCAGCTAAAAGAGCTCTGTCTCGATGTAAAAATTGAAAGAATGTAAAGACTTATGTTATTATCACTCCAGACTCACCCTAGTCTCATCTCCAAAATAGTCATCCAGCCTCATTAGAGGAATAGAAACAAAAAAATCTGTGCCAATTCCTACTTTAGTTTCAAAGTAAATCCGACCATTAAAAGATTCTATCATGTTGGCAGAAATGGCCAGCCCTAGGCCTGTTCCGGAGCTTTTTGTCGTAAAATTAGGAGTAAATACTTTATCCTTCATGTAATCAGGAATACCCGTACCATTATCAGATATACGTATGTTTGCATCATTATCAATGCGTTTAAGTTCTATTTCTATTTTTCCCCTTCTATTTTCGGGTATTGCTTGGATGGCATTTTTCAGCAGATTGTTAAGGATACGAACAAGGTGATTTTTATCTGCAAATACATATAAATCATCTATGGGTTCGATCAGGTTGATCTCCATATCATCTCTTTTACGAAACAAATCATGAATGGTCTCAACGATCTCATTTAGAATAACTTTTTCATTACTGGCCTGCGGCATAGCAGCAAAATTTGAAAACTCATTGGCAATCTGAGATAGGTTATCAATTTGTTCGATAAGGGTAGCAGAAATACGAGGTATGAGTTCCTGGGCTCTGTC
>JAYTNJ010000117.1:0-6206 GCA_043748345.1 Saprospiraceae bacterium | reverse complement strand
GCCGATTCTATATGCTCATCCCGCAGCTTTTGCCATAGTTGTTTTCTATTATCTGCAAGTATAGTACACATCCACGCCGCGTGTTCCCTGTCTTTATATCCTCCGCCAATAAATAGTACATCCTTAAAACCGGATAATTCGCGCTCATATACTGAAAAAAGCATTCTCCTGAAAGCCAGGGTATCGTCAAATTCTTCAAGTGCTGAGAGACCCATGGCAGCACCGATGTCGGTCATTTGATATTTGTACCCTATTTCTGTGATGTCGTTTTCCCAGATACCCATCTGTTTTGCAGAACGGTCTATTCCGAACCATCTAAGTCGTTTTGCCTTTTCATGGACTTCTTCGGGTAGTAACAACATACCTCCGTCACCGGTAGTAATATGCTTAATAGCCTGAAATGAATACATGGTGTACGGTGAGATACTTCCTATTTTTTTTCCTTTGTATGTCGCTCCCAAAGCATGCGCTGCATCTTCGATGACGGGAATATTATATTGTGACGCCAGTTGCTGCAGTTCGTCCATCTCACAAGGAAGTCCACCATAGTGAACAACTACTATTGCTTTTGTTTTTTCATTTATCAGACTTCTTACATGATCTACTTCAATATTCATCGTACCAGGATCAACATCAGCAAAGACTATTTTTGCACCAAAATACAAAAGGGGTATGTTAGTCGCCGTACAGGTAAATAACGGAACAATAACCTCATCGCCTTCCTTGATATCAGCTAGCAGATATGCCAGATGAAGCGCGTCGGTGCCTGACCCCACGGCAAGTGCTTTGGTGTTTTTGCCAAATCTGCCATTGAATTTTTCCTCAAATTCGTCCACTAATGGGCCTTGTCCGATCCATCTTCCGGATAATACTTTGGATACTCTTTCAATGGCTGTGGCCGGGATATGCGGATGAAACAGCACTACACCTTCATTGGGCTCCATCAGTTTTGCCTCGTCCATTCCTTGTTGTTTACTCACTTTTGCTGTGTTTGTGAACGCAAAAGTATCAGATTTCAGCTAACTTTGCGAAAAAATCAATGCAAGAATTTCAATTAAACTCTCCGATTGAGTTTTATGCCTATAAAAAGCCCAAAAATGCAATATTCAGTATATTGATTCCATCCTGGAAGAACTTTGCACATCTGAGTCTGGTCATTGATAGTATACAGAAAAACAGTACCTATTCACACCAGATTTGTGTTCATCTCAATGAAGGAGATGCTCAAAGCAAGGCCTTATTGAATGACTTAAAAATATCACATTCCATCAGTTCGGAAAATACCGGGGTTTGTTTTGGATTTAATGCTGCATCTAGTTTGGCACAATGTGATTATGTAGTATTGATAGATGATGATATGTATGTGGCTCCCGAGTGGGACAAATGGCTGTATGAAGATATAAAATTTCAGAAAAATCACTACTGGAGCATCAGCGGCAGTATGATGGAGCGAGCCGGAAGAGATAATAAAAGTGTGATTCTTTGCAAAAATTACGGAACACATCCTGGAGAGTTTGATGAAAAACTTTTTCTGGAAGAATTTACCTCATATCATCATACAGACTGGTCCGGGTCACTTTGGTATCCACTGGTCTTGGACAGGAAGATATGGACACTGATAGGGGGGTTGAGTACTGAGTTTTCGCCAGGTATGTATAGCGACCCTGATTTTATGATGAAGCTTTGGCAGGCCGGGGTAAGACATTACAAAGGTCTGGAAAAGAGCAGAGTGTATCACTTCATGTCAAAATCAACCTCGAGAATCAAAAAAAATGATGGCCGAAGGCAGTTTCTGCTTAAGTGGAAAATCTCCAATTCTATATTTTCAAAATATTTTTTGCGGCTCGGTGAAAAGTACACCGGTGATATAAATATACCTGATTTGAGTAAGGTCAGATTTAAACTACTACTTGATGATATAAAAAGTAAATTTAACTTTTAACACATCTACATCGCTAAAATACAAGGGTTTGTAGAAAAACCAAACAATTTTACAAACAATTTGGACCTATTTTGATTGTTTGATTAATATATTTTATATTCAATGGGTAGATTATTATTTCTTATTGTCATAGCCATTTTTTTTATCGGACTTGATTTGTATACTTATCACGGGATGGCAAGTATATGGGGTCAGGGTAAGTATGGTAAAATCTACAGAGTGATGTATTTGGCACTCAGTGTGTTCACTTACTTTTCAATCATTTATGTTTTTTCACAATTTTCTACCGGAACGTCGGGTAACAGAACTGAGTATTTCAATATTGCCAGCGGTTTTATTTTTACTATGCTTGTTTCAAAAATGCTGTTTTGTGCCATACTTTTTTTGCAGGACGGAGGCCGGCTAGTAGTAGGTGCTTTTCGTTATATCACCAGTATCTTTAGTGAAATTGATGACACAAGAACTGTATTTGTCCCCGGAAGAAGGCATTTTTTTACTTCAGTAGCTACTTTTGCAGCCGGCATCCCTTTTTTCGGTATGCTGTACGGTATTACTAAGGGTAAATACAAGTACACCGTAGAAAAAATCACATTAAGTTTTAAAGATCTGCCGTCGGCGTTTGACGGATTTAAGATTGTTCAGATATCAGATATACATTCCGGCAGTTTTGATAATAAAGAAAAGGTCAGATCGGGTATTGACAAAATAAATGAATTGAATCCTGATATCGTATGTTTCACAGGTGACCTGGTCAATGCTGAAAAAGAAGAAATTGACCCATATATCGATGTTTTTGCTGCTATCCGAGCGAAATTCGGTAAATATGCCATTCTGGGTAATCATGATTATTATGGCTCATGGGATAGAAATGATAAAAAGGCTGAACAAACGTACTTTGAAGATTTTTTTGAAAAATTCAAACTCATGGGTTTTGATCTCCTAAATAATGAAAATAGGCAAATATCTGTCGATAATGAGAATATACATCTTATCGGAGTTGAAAACTGGGGTGCAGGAAGGTGGTTTCCCAAAAGAGGAGATCTTGATAAGGCTGTCTCCGGCATCGATAGCAACGGTTTTAATATACTCATGTCTCATGATCCGACACACTGGGACGAAAAGGTTCTGAACCATCCTAGCCATATACATATCACCCTTAGCGGTCACACACATGGTTTTCAGTTCGGGTTTCAATTGCCTGGCTTCAAGTGGTCACCTGCTCAGTACAGATATAAAAAATGGTTGGGGCTCTATCAGGAGGGCGACAAATATTTGTATGTCAACAGGGGTTTTGGTTTTCTCGGCTTTCCGGGCCGTGTAGGTATGTGGCCTGAGATTACATTGATTGAATTAAAAAAAGATATTCAGGATTCTTAACCACACTTTCAGTCATTTAGCTTCTGTCTTGAAAATTTTAGCTTAAAAATCAATAGAACTATTAGGATGATAAACGATGCCGGCATGATCACTACATAGAACCACATTACAGCCCCGGGGCCGTCTTCGCTCCACATATTACCATCCGGTAAAGTTGCAAAATAAGCATAAATGATAGGAGATAGAAAAAAGAATGCATTGCCCAGTAAAAGGATGTTCATGATTATTTTTCTGACTGAATTTACATCCTTCAGAAAACACAGACCTATGCTGGTTAACGGTATAATTGAAAATAAAATGATGAATATATACATTGGTTTATCGATATCCTTTAGAGTATAGTGTACGATTTGTGGATGGTAAACCACCCAACACGCCGTCTCTGTATGTTTCTACTATTAATGCAGCCTCCCAAGGAGGATTTACGGGTGTTTCGAGCCACATAGTTTGAATCATTTTGTATTCACGCCACGGCCCGCTATGAGATTCCTGATAAGGAAATAGGGTGGTAATTACATATCTGTTGTCCTCCATCTTTGTACTGGAAACACGGGGCTTGAGACTACGACCCACATTGATATTATTTTCAGTATTGGACCCGTCGCTGGCATACCGATAAACTATCAATGGTTGGCCTTCTCTGGGAGTAAATACCACTCTTTCTATATCTATGTAATCAGGTCTGTGCAAAATTGAAATTTTTTCTCCCCAACCACTTCCCAAAGATGCTGTTTTTGGCTTATCCGATCGATTGATAGCAGAAACCGTACTCAGCTCTGTGGTGGACCAACTGCCCGAAAAATCAGGGTAAGGCAATGCTTTGGAGCGGCTTTCAAGAGAAGCTCTGTCTGCGCGCATATATGTGGGAATAAGTTTTCCTGCTACCGGTGGTGGTGGCAGATATGGGTCAGCAGCATTGGCCTGGGCGGTAACTCTGGGATGTTTAACCAGTGATACTTCATAATCCCTTACGATGGAGTCCATGATACCGATCACCCAGGGATAATGATCTTTTACATCGATTTCTTCCTGTGGATCTACCCTAAGGTCAAATAGTCGCACCGGATTATCCGGTTCCGGATCGGGTATTTCGGTCTTAAAGTTATACCAGAGTTTCCAGTCACGCCATTTTACTGCCATCACGCTTCCCTGACGATTCATGAAAATTGCACTTTCCCTATTGGAACTTTTTTGAATTCCGGTAAAGAATGGTAACTGATTTACCCCATCTATGATCCGGTCTTTGGTATTTATGTTATGGATTCCGACAGCAGCAGCTATTGTAGGTAATAAATCAATTTCATGTATAATGTCATTTGATACCTGACCAGCTTTGATATGACCGGGCCATCTTATGACACATGGAGTACGCACACCACCTTCCATAGCAGAATTGTAATATCCTCTCCAGGGTCCCGAAGTGCCGCGCCAAGGGCGTCTCATTTCAGCACCATTATCTGTACACCAGATCACCAGAGTATTGTTTTCTATGCCCAATCTTTTCAACTCTTTTAGTATCAAACCCACATTAAAGTCAACATCTGCCATAGCATCACCCATATCTCCAGCCCCGGTAGTTCCGGCTTTGTCGGGGTGAGGTAAGGCCGGAAAATGGAGTTGGGTCATAGGGAAATAGAGAAAAAAAGGTTGTTTTTTTTCTGCATTCTTTTTTATAAAGTTAACGCTTTTTTCAGCCGCCTCACGATCGATGGTACTCCTGGCAACCAGATCAAAAGGTTTCACTTTTTTAGAAACTTGTCCTGTTACTCCTTCCCACACATACGGAATTTCCAGCTCCTTCGGATAACCTTTCATAGATGTAAATTGAGAAAAATGGCTGGTACCGGGTATGCCATACCATTCGTCAAACCCCTGCTGTGTAGGCTCTCTTTTACCCAACCAGTTATCTGATCCAAGGTCCCATTTGCCATAAAGAGCTGTGGCATATCCAACAGATTTAAGGTGTTCAGCTATGGTATTTTCCCATAATGTAGTGCCGGAATAATAATCATCCCCTGCACGGGTGGCATATCTGCCAGTAAGTATGGCTATACGTGATGGAGTACAAGAATACTCTACATTAAAGTTTGTCAGACGAATACCTTCATTGCCTATCTTGTCGATATTGGGTGTGGGTACACCGCGAATTCCTCCATAAGAAGCCACTTCCCCTATCCCAATATTATCGGGAAAAATCAATATTACATTGGGCTTGTTTTGGGAATAAGTTGTAATACTGGAATGTAGTAATACAATCATAATGATGGAACTCCTCCACATATACGGTTTCATGTTTGATTTTTAAATGTCAAAAAGGCAAAGAATGATGTTATTTCAATTGAAATCCGATCAAAAACTACAATTGATATCAAAAGTATAAAAAACAATGCACAAGATATGCAGCGGTTCAATTTATCAAAGTCAGTAAGGTAAATAGTTCGGTTTTTTTTTGAAACATTGTCAACTTTAAGGATGCTAACTTGCCTTGGTTAGTCGCAATTTTACGTCCATTCGCATACAAAAAGAATCCAAAGCAATTACCCTTATTTGGCTTGGGAAATTGCTGTATTTTAGTTTTATTTGCTTCACTATGTACCAGACTTTAAAAGGTTTGCCATGTATCAGTTTAGATTGAAGATATTTCTATTAGAACTTGTAATATTAAATCGTTAAGTTAATACCCCATGAGTAAGCTCTTCTATTTTAAGAGAAGAATTTAGGGTGAGTGAAAACGAAAAATTCTGTCTAAACTAAACGAAATTGTATACAAAGTCCAAAAGTAGTTTTATTTCATCTGTTTAAATTTTGCTAAGTTGTTGAATTTGTTTGATTTGCGAATTTGGTTAAGCTTCCAAATTTCCTTGAAAAACTTATCAATTTAATCATT
>JAYTNJ010000116.1:0-4503 GCA_043748345.1 Saprospiraceae bacterium | reverse complement strand
AGCCGTGCTTGGAGCAAATGTTGTACTCACTCAATCAACCAAAATAATTGATGTTACCGGTAGTGTACCGATAGAAATGAAAGGCAGGGTGCCGGCCAGGAGTGTGGTAATACCCGGTTCGTATACAAAAAAATTCCCAGCCGGTGAATTTGGTGTAGGCTGTGCTTTGATAATCGGGCAACGGAAACCTAGTACCGATTTAAAGACAAGTTTGAATGATGCGTTGAGAGATTTTAATGTTTCTGCATAAGGTAAATATTGATTTGTTATATTTGTCCTCCGAATTTAGAAAGCCCAGATGGCGAAATTGGTAGACGCACTGCCTTCAGGTGGCAGCGTTCGAAAGGATGTGCTGGTTCGAATCCAGTTCTGGGCACTCAGCAGGCCTTGTAACTCAAAAGTTATGAGGCCTTTTAGTGTCGTGTCAAATCCTGGGCCTATTAATATTTTTTATTTCATATAACCCTAATAGTGCACCTATACCGATATAAAATAATTTAACTATAAAATAAAGAATAAAATTGGAATGCTTTAAAGGCAGCAGGAGACCGTTGGTTTTATCGAATATTTCAAAAAAAAACCATGCCCATACCATAACAATAATCATGAATATGGCTATACGAATTATTTTTTTTGAGACTACCATAATTCTTAAGCAGGATAAACTTATTTGAAAAGTGTAATTCAAACCTATAACAAGTATTTTAATTCACTATATGATTTTTGTCATACGAAGATTACATCAGTAGCTTTGGGTACTCAAGTCCCCCGTTCGGGCAAACTAATAAAAACACTTCAGCTTTTTTATCTTTCCCGCCCGGAGACAATAGCTATTGGCTCCCTTGCTGTTTCAGATTAAATTTTTGTTCCAATTGATTTACAAATTTAATAAGTAGGTGACTGAAGACTCAGGTTGAGAAAAAACCCATAATTTTTTGTGATATTAAAAAAATATTATGGCCTAATTGTCAGCCATAAAGTGATTTTTGAAGGACACTTCCCACTCCCTGTTGCATTTAAAGACCAATCTTTAGGGGTATTTTTCCCAGGCACGAGTAAAAGGCTGCCTGTCCAACCTCCTTCCATTGAAAGTTCTAATCTTTCAACTTGTTCATCAGGGATTAAAACCTTATCAAAAGTTCCACTTATTTTGAAATTACCTGACTCTGGTTGATCCAGTAGATCATAGTCAGAGGTTGTAGCTTTTCTGTTGGATGTCCATTTTCCCTCAATGGAAATGGTACCCTTTACCGAGTTAATTTTGCCAATTTTGCCAGTAGCTTCAACTTTAATTTGTCTATTAATATAGGGTCTTGGCTCACCCGGATAACCTTGCTGCACTTCTTCAAATTGGAAAGAAAAGGAACTATCTTTTCCCGGGGTTATTCGAATACCGTCCTCTGGTGTATGAAAGCCTGGTTCCATCCAAGTAAACGACTTTGGGAATGGATCAGGATTTGCACGCTCAACAGAGAAACTAAATTTAATAATATATGAACCCGGCACTTTTTCAATCCATTTATAAACAAAATCTGATAAATGAAGGGCTTCTAAAGTTGTTTTGGCAACTATTTTTGCCTTTTCAGGTGTTCTAAACTTTCCGGGATTGCCCGCTAATGGAGCTCCGAAGTATTCTTCGTGATCGATATCGCCAACAGGTAATAATTCGGCATTGATTCCTGAGCCAGTCATACTGGCTATCGGAACAGCACCATCGTTAGCTGATTTGAGCATCTTATCATTGAAATATCCATCTATTACGAGTGCGGTAGCAGTGGCTCCCCAACAAATATCTGCAACACATACAGGTGCCCGCTTAGTTGTTAATCCGTAGAGAAATGCGTATTTTTTTTGAAAAAGCTTATTTTTCTTAGCAGTTGGGCCCCGGTAAACATCCGACTCATTTAGTCGTTGAGTACTCTTATTGTACAACCAGTTTCCTTTTGATAAACTATATTTTGTTAGATCGATTTTTTTGCCCGTGGGAATCTCAAATATTGCATCCAGCTCGAGAGGATGAATATTGTCCCAAAGAAGATCTCTTGTGCCTGGTGTGTTGAGTTGAAGCCCAGTGAGATACCAGCTTACTAATGGAAAATTTATCACATTAGACGTGGGACTGATCGGGATGCGTTTGTAAGGGCCTTCGGCTGCAAAGCGTGTAGATACGAGAGCAGACCCGTGGTGTGGCGTGCCCCATGTAACCAGCTTCTGGAAGGCCTCATGCATCTCTGGAGTAAATTTTTGAATGGCCGCCCTTGCAACCAGTCCGCCCATGGAATGGGCAACGATGAAGATGTTGGGTCTCATTCCTACGTTTAAAAATCGGTCCATTTCACTCGTAAGTTGGGAAGCAAAGGCATCACTAAGATTCCCAAATCCTTCATAGATCGGTAAATATGTTGGATAGATGAACTCATAAAACGCAGTCCACTCATCATTTAGTTGGTATCTGTAGTCGCTAAAGTATTCAGTATATAAGTTAGTCCAGACATCCCGTTTGTAATCTATGAACCAGGGAAACCCAACTGTGTTTAATTCCGGAGATGCTAAGTTCCACCCTGCCTTTTCAGCTTCGTTGTGACCATGAACGAGAATGACAATATTTTGAATCATCCTATTTTTTTCTGTATTCCACTCATCGCTACCAGGCTTTAAACTTTTGAATGGCATTCTCTTTATGGGATCCTTTTCCATTACCATCATACGAACTAAGGCAGGCTTTCGTTCCATATTGATTTTCGTATCAACCTGGGCAACCGAAGTTGAGACTATCGAAAGCAGAAAGATCAGATAGGAAATGTATTTATTGAACATATTATTCCCCCTGATAATGGCAATTTTTAGGTTGGAGAAACTTATCTTATTTTACCATTACCAGTGCAAAATTATTTTAGAATATATCATCGAAAATTTCTTTAAGCATGAGAGTGCTCATATTCCAGTATGATTATTCTCATGGTATTGACTTACAGTTAATGTGTAAATGGAATATTAAAAATATAAACCTCAACTCTAATACAAAAATTACATCTTATTACTCAATAGAAAAATTATGCAATGGAAATTGTATGTGATGACATTTACCGGAAGTGTTTTTTCAGGACTTTGTAAATTACATAATTGAGGCGAGCGAGAAGGTCGGGCCGTAAGAGCTGAGTTCACTTACTAATAAACTATAGACCGGGATAAATGAGATTATAAAGGAAGGTATCACCTACTCAATGACGCTAGTGCAGGTATAGTGCTGAGTGGTATGTCTGAAATTCTGACATACCATATTTTTTCGCCGCTCTTGTTCTTCCCAAAGAAAGCATCACGCCATTGCTACTTGTTGAGTGTGGGCATAGCAGCCGGGCATAGTTCGACATGCTCTATACCACCAGCAAACTAACTATAAGCAACCGTTATCGAAATACTTTTTCCCTTCTATCGAAGTAGTTTGGTGTCTTCAATTCATTTTGCTGTTTTTTATGCTATGTCACAAAAACCAAAAAAGAACAAAGAAATATTATCCGGTCCCGGACAGTGCCGAACTAATAAAAACACTTCACCTTTTTTTATTTTATCTTAGTCTCAATAATGGATCCCTTATTTATCAATAAAGAAACGATTGCTTCTCTTTTGCCTATGCATGAATGTATCTCCGTGATGGAACAAACATTCCGTTCGCTGGCAAGTGGCAATTGCATTCAACCATTGCGTCCTAATATGTCACTCCCCGATAAAACGGGCTTATTGGCGATAATGCCCGCTTATGCAGGAGATATAGATGTGATGGGCATCAAAGCAATCAGTGTATTTCCAAAAAATAAAGAGTTTGGATTCTCCTCTCACCAGGGAATGGTGCTTTTATTTGAAACAAAGAATGGGAAATTGCTTTGCATGGCGGATGCAGATGAAATAACGGCTATCCGTACACCAGCAGCCAGTGCGGTAGCCACCAACTTATTGGCCAGAAAAAACGCGGAGACGCTTTCAATTATTGGATCAGGCTTGCAGGCAGCCCGTCATATTGAAGCTATGTTGCTGATCAGGAAAATAAAAAAGATAACGATTTGGAGCAGGAATGAAACAAATGCAAAAGTTCTTGCGGAGGAAGTTTCAGCCAACTATAAAATAGATATCAATATTGCAAAAAATCCGGAAGAAGCCGTTAAAGACATGGATATCATTTGTACGGCAACAAGTTCCGCTGATCCCATTGTAAAAGGAGAATGGGTTTCAAAAGGCACACATATAAATGCGGTGGGTTCCAGTACGCCCGTTGCCCGTGAATTAGATACGTCTATCATTCTTAAAAGCAAATTATATACCGATTGTTACGAATCGCTTTTTAAAGAAGCCGGAGATTTTATCATTCCAAAAAACGAAGGAGCCATCGATGACACACACGCAAAAGGAGAGATTGGTGAACTATTATTAGGGAAAAAAGAAGGGCGGACAAGTAATGATGATATCACAGTTTTTAAATCACTCGGACTTGCTGTTGAAGATATATTT
>JAYTNJ010000115.1:0-5335 GCA_043748345.1 Saprospiraceae bacterium | reverse complement strand
TGCCAAATTGAGCCAAATGCGAGAGCAATTTCTCTTGAAAATCAAATACTTCTTGATTGTAATCTGGCCTGGAAACTTTGAGGACATATTTAATCCCTTCATCAGAAACGATTAAAAAATTAAAATCCAACTCACCCGGTAAAGATTCACTTTTACCTTTAATGCCATACTTTGCTAAACAGGCATTTATAAAAGCTTTATCTGTCATTTCTTATTGGTGGCTTAATCATAGGAAAATAAGTTTGTAAACTAAGACAAATATATTATAATATTTATATATATATTTAAATGCATTTAATTTTAAAATTTATTAATGAAATGTACAGTGATCTTAGTGTGGATATCTCTTAAATTAATGCTATAATCTGGTTACATCAAATATGAATTGAATTAAAAAAATTAAAGTCACACTAGTTTGTAACTTTTAATAAAACTTTAACGTTATGCGTATGATTTCAAATTCAAATTTTTCGTTAATACAGTTTACAAACAGTCACATACATATGAAAGACAATCAGAAATCAAAATTTTTACTAACCATCATTATTTTACTCAGTGTATTTAGTACAGTCTTTTTGGAAATGCAGGACGAACGAACAAATCAACTTACAAGCGAATCAGACTTTGCTGAAGCATATATAAGTGATTCATCTTTTTTGCCTGATGTAAAAATAGTAAAGGAAGTATTGAAATCTATTTTTAATGTAGTCAGATCATAACATATCATTGTTTATCTCATTTGAACTCAAATTATTTGATTCTTAAATGATGCGGTCTTAAATTTTCCATTAAACTGTTAAAAAAATATTAAAAACGTTAAAAACTACAAGTCTAACGTGTAAAATATAATTTCAATCCATACTTTTGTAACGAGCGTCTATTGAGCATTTACAAATTTACAGTATGATCCTAAGATTTTTACTCTTATTATTTCCAATATTATTAGTAGCACCCATATTTTCCCAAAATAAAATTAAGTGGAATTCTTGGGATCTTTTATCAGATAAGATAAATAAAGGTGAACACAAATTTTTTGTTTATTTTTATTATGATGGGTGTAAATGGTGTCGGGTCATGGAAGAATCCACATTTTCTTCTGATGAAATCGCAAAATTTGTTAACCAAAATTTTTATCCATTCCGTCTGAATGCTCTTTCAACAGGAAAACTTATGGTGGCTGACAAAACCTATACTAATGTTAGAATAGGTAAATATGACTTTCACGAACTGGCTGTTGAGTTGTTGTCAGGAAATATGTCATTTCCTTCAGTAGTATTTTTAAATGAAAAATTCAACAAACTAGCAAATTTTGAATCTTACATGGATATTCAAAAATTTGAAATGATTCTTTCTTATTATGCGGGCGACCATCATAAAAACACCCTATGGAAACGTTATGAAAATAATTATTGCAGGGACAATCATTTCAATTCCTTGGTGAATGATAAACACTGATCTTTTTCTCTCTTAGCAGGACGTACATCTCGTACTTATCTATTGCATATTAAAATATCCTTTCATTTTATTTAAAAATTTAAATAGAGAAAATCTTACGTGTTCTCCTAATACATTATTTTTGCCGCCTTAACGAAATTATTTGCTGAAAATTAATAAATTGTAAATGAAAAATATTCTTATAATAGTTATTGTGTTAAATATATTTGCCTGCAAAGAGAAAGAAATGAATCAGATATCCCAGACATCTTTGAGTTATCCTGAAACAAGGAAGGATACTACACAGCTAACCTACTTTGATACCACCCTTGTCGATCCGTATAAGTGGTTGGAAGATGATTTATCAGCAGAAACAGGCGCCTGGGTGGATACTCAAAATAAAGTAACTTTTAACTACCTTGACAAAATTCCATTCAGAAAAGATTTTAAAAACAGACTCGAGGAGCTCTGGAATTATGAAAAATACAGCGCACCGTTTACAGAAGGTGAGTACACATATTTTTATAAAAATGATGGATTGCAGAATCAATATGTGTTATGGCGCAGTAAAGGTGCCCAGGATTCTGAAGTTTTCCTTGACCCTAATGCTTTTTCAAAAGACGGTACAACATCTCTGGCGGGAATAAATTTTTCGAAAGACGGATCAAAAGTTGCATATCAGATATCTGAAGGAGGGTCAGACTGGCGTAAGGTTATCGTTATGGACGCTCTCAGTAAGGCAGTTTTGGAAGACACACTGATAGACGTAAAATTTACAGAGCTCTCCTGGAAAGGTAATGAAGGATTTTTTTATTCCAGTTATGACAAGCCGAAAGGATCAGAGTTATCAGCAAAAACCGATCAGCACAAATTGTATTATCATAAGTTAGGTACATCACAAAAAAGTGATAAAGTAATATTTGGAGAAAAAGTAAAGAGGCGATATGTGGGTGGTGGGGTTACTGAAGATGACAGATATCTTATAATTTCTGCAGCTGTTTCCACTTCTGGTAATGAGATGTACCTTATGGATTTGAATGACAAATCTTCAAAATTGGTTTCAATGGTCAATAATTTTGATAGCGATAGTTATATAGTGGATAATGATGGCAGCAAATTGTTTATTGTGACTAATCTTGGTGCACCCAATAAAAAAGTGGTGTCTACTGACGCGTCAAATCCTTCTGTCTCCACATGGAAAGATTTAATTCCGGAAACAGAAAATGTTTTGGACGTTTCTACCGGTTGCGGGTCTATTTTTACACATTATATGAAAGATGCCATTTCATTAGTCAAACAGTATGACTTTTCCGGCAAACTTATCAGGGAAATTGAACTCCCGGGTCTAGGGACTGCCTCTATGGGAAGTGCAAAAAAGGACGAAAAACATATTTATTATACATTTACCAATTATATCACTCCAGGTAATATCTACAAATTTGATCCGTCATCAGGCAAAACTGAATTGTATTTAAAACCTAAAATAGGCTTTAATCCTGATAATTTTGAATCTAAGCAGATTTTCTACTCGTCAAAAGATGGTACGAAGATTCCTATGATGATTACTTATAAAAAGGGAATAAAACTTGATGGTAAAAATCCGACAATGCTGTATGGATATGGTGGCTTTAATGTCAGCCTTACTCCTTCCTTCAGTATATCCAATGCAGTCTGGATGGAGCAGGGCGGAGTCTATGCCGTGCCCAACTTGAGAGGGGGAGGCGAATATGGGAAAAAGTGGCATGATGCAGGTACACAATTGAAAAAACAAAATGTATTTGATGATTTTATATCAGCCGCCGAGTATCTGATTGCAAATAAGTACACATCAAAAGATTTTCTGGCCATAAGTGGGGGCTCAAATGGTGGGTTGTTGGTTGGTGCCAGCATGACGCAGAGACCCGACCTGTTTAAAGTGGCCCTGCCTGCCGTAGGTGTGATGGATATGCTAAGGTACCATACATTTACAGCAGGTGCGGGATGGGCTTATGATTATGGTACATCAGAACAGAGTAAAGAAATGTTCAGATATCTCTTGGGATACTCCCCGGTACATAACGTGAAAGAAGCATCTTATCCGGCTACACTTGTGACCACGGCAGATCATGATGACAGGGTAGTACCTGCACACTCATTTAAGTTTATTGCCGCCTTACAGGAAAACCATAAAGGCAACAGTCCCGTATTAATTCGTATCGAGAAAAGTGCAGGTCACGGAGCTGGAAAACCCACTTCAAAAATCATAGAGGAAGCGGCAGATAAATTCAGTTTTACTTTGTATAATATGGGTAAATCGTTTTCCAAAAATATCAAAAACTAATTATAATATCCCATAAATGATACAGGTACATAATTATATTTCTGAAAACAAACAGAGATTCCTTAACGAATTGCTGGAGATGCTGAAGATACCTTCCATAAGTGCAGATCCTGCTTACAAAAGTGATGTTGCCCGAATGGCAGATATAGTTGCTGAAAGTGTGAGTAATACAGGTTGCAAACATGTGAAGATATACCCGACAAAGGGTCACCCGATTGTGTATGGTGAACATATGATCAATCCCGCTCTGCCGACAGTATTGGTCTATGGTCATTATGACGTACAACCACCCGATCCTCTTGACTTATGGCACAGCCCACCTTTTGAGCCTGTCATCCGCAAGACGGAAAAACATCCTGATGGCGCAATCTTTGCCAGGGGATCCTGTGATGACAAGGGCCAGATGTTTATGCACATAAAAGCTTTTGAAGCGATGGTGAAAAATGATGCTCTTACTTGCAATGTAAAATTTATGATCGAAGGTGAAGAGGAAGTGGGCTCATCCAATCTGGGAACTTTCTGCCAGGAAAATAAAGAAATGCTTTCTTGTGACGTTGTATTGATATCAGATACATCAGTTTTGGGTAATGATATACCATCCATCACTGTGGGATTAAGAGGTCTGAGTTATGTGGAAGTCGAAGTCACAGGGCCAAACAAGGATCTGCATTCAGGAGTGTACGGAGGTGCTGTTGCTAATCCCGCTCAGGTACTTTGTGACATGATAGCCTCTCTAAAAGATGCAGACAAACATATCACAATACCGGGGTTTTATGACGATGTTACCATCATATCAGATGAAGAAAGAACGGCAATGAATGGAGCCCCTTTTGACAAAGCTATATATTTAAAAGAGTTGGGCGTAAGTGACACCATGGGCGAAAAAGGTTACACCGTGTTGGAGCAGACCTCCATTCGCCCTACACTTGAGGTAAACGGTATCTGGGGAGGCTACATCGGCGAAGGGGCAAAAACTGTACTCCCAGCCAAGGCATTTGCCAAGATCAGTATGAGACTGGTACCAAATCAGAAAAGTGATGAGATTACAGAACTGTTTAAAAATCATTTTGAAAGTATCGCTCCTCCCGGAGTTAAGGTCATAGTAAGGCCGCATCACGGAGGTGAAGCAGCTGTGACACCTTCTGATACTCCTGAATATAAGGCTGCCGCTATGGCAATGAAGGATTCCTATGGCAAAGAACCAATTCCTGTACGAGGAGGAGGAAGTATTCCAATAGTAGCATTATTTGAAAAGGTACTGGCCGTAAAAACAGTGTTGATGGGCTTTGGTTTGGATTCAGATGATATCCACTCTCCCAACGAACATTACGGACTTTTCAATTTTTATAAGGGCATCGAGACTATTCCTTACTTCTACAAACATTATGCCGAGCTGAAACAATGAGTTGAACGACGAACAATGAGCGGCGAACAATGAGCGACGAATACTTGAACGACGAACACTTGAACGACGAACAATGAACGACGAATACTTGAACGATGAACACTTGAACGACGAACATTGAAAGACGAACAATCTGAACGACGAACAATCTGAACGACGAACGACGAACGACGAAC
>JAYTNJ010000114.1:0-4860 GCA_043748345.1 Saprospiraceae bacterium | reverse complement strand
ATCAGAAATTTCACTACCTGCAACTACTAAAATGCCATCGATAGTATTACCTATATTCCTCATACTATTATCAAAAAGTATTATTTTTTTAAAGTTTTTAATCACATCAAGACCAAGAATTTTATAACAAAATTGCCCTGTTCCAAATAAAGCCAATAAGACATTTTTATCAAGTTTAACAATATTCTTTTCAACCTCAAGCATAGTCTTTTCTGATAAGTCTATATATTTCAGTATATTTGAAAGCAGATGTTCATCTTTTTGAATTTCAGAAGATGGCCGATTCGAATATTTGAATAGCCCATATGCAGCATAATAAGGATTACTTGTACTAATCTTAAAAGATTTGACATCACTATATAATGAATCAAACCCATTTAACTCCATCAAGTTACGTAAAGAAATTTGTGTAAAATGATTAATATGCTCTGAATTAAACTCCTGAAAGGGAGAATGCACAAATTTATGGTAACTATCAGCATCAGGACATTCGATATAAACGTATCCATTGGGATTCAGCAAGTTTTTTACTATATCTATAAGACCAGCTACATCTATTACATGCTCGAGAACATGAGTCAGTGTTATGACATCAAATTTTCCTAAGTTTTTGTGGTCTGCAAAAATGGAATCCTGAGTACAAGGGCACTGAATATTTTGTTTTGTGTAATTGACACAAGATGCTGATGGATCGAGGCCTTCAATATTAAAAAACCCAATATTTTTGAATTCCTGTAACAGGCCACCATTTGCACACCCTATATCCAATATCCTAACACTTTTTTCATCAATATTATCACTAATATATGCTGCTGTATCGATCAATCTATTTTTATCATATTCGTTTATTCCACCTCCTGTTGAAATTACGGTATCTTCATATTTAGATTCTTCCGAATAATACCAGTCTAGTTTTGACTGACTAATTTCTAAATCAGCATAGACAAAATCACAATTTTGACATTGAACCAGGCTATAGCCTTTCTGAATCGGGTGATTATCAAATAATTTAAACTTAATTGGTTTTATTATTTTCTTATCGGACGAACTACAAATTGGACAATTTCTCATACTATCTTAGATCTTAAATTCCTTTATCACATCCACCATATAATCATAATGATATTCATTCAGTCCAGGCCAAACACCCAACCAAAAACTTCTATTCATGATAATATCTGTATTGCTTAGGTCCCCAACTATCCGCTTTTTAATATCTATGTAAGCAGGTTGTTTGATCAAGTTACCAGCAAAAAATAAACGAGTGCCTATTTTATGTTCTTCCAGATATTGAACCAATTCGTTTCTATCAATACTACTATCTTCTCGCATCGTCACCATATATCCAAACCAGCTAGGATTACTATTGGGTGTAGCTTCATGTAAAATAAAATGCTCTTCAAATTGTTTTAATCGGTCGTGCAAAGCTTTATGATTTTCTCGCCTTCTTTGTACAAAAAAATCAGCCTTTTTCAATTGATTTAGTCCAATGGCTGCCTGCATATCGGTTACCTTAAGGTTAAATCCAATATGGGAATAGGTATATTTATGGTCATAACCACAGGGCAATTCTCCCAGACACCAGTCAAAACGTTTACCACAAGTATTGTCTTTCCCTGGTTCACAATAACAATCTCTACCCCAGTCCCTAAAACTTTTTGCAATTTCTGTGAGTTTCCAATTATTAACGAGTACTGCACCGCCTTCACCCATGGTGATATGATGTGCAGGATAAAATGATACAGTTGCTAAATCACCAAAGGTACCCGTTTTTTTATCATTATAGGTAGCACCTAGTGAATCACAATCATCTTCGATGACCCAAAGGTTATACTTTTCTGCCACACGCATAACCTCTGTTAAGTTGAATGGATTTCCTAATGCGTGAGCAACCATTATTGCTTTTGTTTTAGAGGATATTGCTTCTTCTAAAAGCTCAACTTTAATATTATATGTTGGAATGTCTACATCAATGAATACTGGTATGCAACCATACTGAATCATTGGGTTGACAGTAGTTGGAAATCCCGCAGCTACTGTAATTATTTCATCGCCGGGTTTAATTTGTCGCTCACCCAATTTTGGAGACGTAAGCGTATAGAATGCAACAAGATTGGCTGAAGAACCTGAATTGACCAAAAGTGAATTCTTAGAACCAAAATATCTGGCAAAATCCCTTTCAAACCTAGGTCCAAATCTACCTGTAGTCAACCAACCATCTAACACAGCGTCAACACCGTAGAGTAAATCATCAGCGTCTAATACTTTGCCTGTCACAGGAATATAGTCTTGACCCGGGATGATCGTCTGTTGCGTCTTTAAAGCAGCAATTTCACGTAATTGTGATTCTAATTCTGAATCAAAGTTCTTAAAGGTCATTGGTATAACTGTTGATTTGATTTAATAAGTAGTTAAATGAATGGACATCTGCTTGCTTGTAATAAGCAATTGTTTCATGAATTGCCCTTTTGGCATTCCATTTTGGTTTCCACCCTAATTCATTGATAGCTTTATTGATGTCTAATTTTAATAACCCTGCTTCGTGAGGTTGGTTTTCCAACTTAAGATTTTGATAAGATCCTTTCCCCCAGATATTTATAGCTTCTTTGACTAGGTCTTCCACGATTAAATTATCATCTTGCAGCGGACCAAAGTTCCATGCACCTGAAAATTTAATAGGGTTTTGCAATAATTTCTGTCCGAGCAGCAAATAACCGTTTATCGGCTCAATAACATGTTGCCAAGGCCGAACTGCACCTGGATTGCGTACATCGATCGTTTTGTCTTTTTGTAATGCTCTGACTATATCAGGTATGATTCTGTCTTTGGCCCAATCACCACCACCTATTACGTTTCCTGCCCTTGCAATAGCAATAGCTTTTCCGTGTTTTTCAAAGCTATTTTTGTTAAAAAAACTATTTTGATATGAACATATAATTAATTCTGCCGCAGCTTTACTTGAACTATATGGGTCAAATCCACCGAGTCTGTCATTTTCACGATAAGGGTAATGCCACTCTTTATTTTCATAAACCTTGTCTGTTGTTATCATCACAACATTGCAAGCTTTATCTAAGAGTCGAATCGCATCTAAAAGGTAGGCTGTACCTAAAATATTGACTTCATAAGTATAAGAAGGTAGATCATAAGACAGCCTTACAAGAGGTTGCGCTGCCAGATGAAAAATAAAATCCGGTTGGAAATCAATAATTTCATTTTTCAGCCTTTCTTTATCACGAATATCGGCAATGACGCTTTCACAAAGTGTATCGCCATTGATATGGTAATATAAATCTTCAGGTTGTTCTGGTGCAAGAGCATACCCCTTTATTTCAGCACCTAAACTATGCAACCAAACTAAAAGCCACGAGCCTTTAAAACCTGTATGACCAGTCAAAAAAACTTTTTTACCTTTGTAGGATTCCAGATGTTTCATCAACTCCAGGTTTTCCAAGGTGCGTGCCCGCTATTCCACAAATCTTCCAGTTCAATTTTATCCCGTAAAGCATCCATACATTTCCAAAAACCAAAATGCTGGTAGGTCATCATTTCATTATCCTGAGCAATAGCGGCCATCGGGCCTTTTTCCCATTGAATAGCATCCATATCTCCTTCTAAATAATTAAAAACCTCTGGTCGAATGACCATAAAGCCACCATTGATCCAAACACCATCTCCTATCGGCTTTTCAATAAAGTTTTGTACTTTACCTGTTTCATCAAAATGCAAATTACCAAATCTACCCGGAACACGAACAGATGTTATGGTTACTAAACGTTTATGACTCTCGTGAAACTCAACCAGTTTACTAATATCAATATCTGAAACCCCATCCCCATATGTGAGCATAAATGATTCATTTCCTACATACTTCTGAACCTTCTTTAGTCTCCCTGCAGTATTGGTGAGCAAGCCAGTGTTTACTAATGTTACTTTAAAATTTTCTGAATTGGATTTATGAATTTCTGTAATATTGTTTTCCAGATCTATGGTTATATCAGTATTATGATAATAATAATTGATAAAAAAATCCCTGATCATGTTTTGTTTATATCCCAAACAAAGTACAAAATCGTTAAAACCATAAGAAGAGTACATTTTCATTATGTGCCATAAAATCGGTTTTCCACCTATCTCTACCATAGGTTTGGGTCGGGCTTCTGTTTCTTCCATAAGACGCGTACCAAGACCGCCTGCAAATATGACAACTTTCATGAAACTAATTATTTTTTATTACGGTGAGAAGTTTGAAATTTATTTTGAAGTTAATCGTCTAAATAACTAGTCGATAAATTAAAGGAAAAAAATCTTGCCCTTTTAATATGGTAAAGACAACCCTGATACAAATAAGTAGCTACCCGAATTAATCATATTTATTCACAAAGGGAAATTTAGCAACAAGTTTTAACTTAAAATGAATTTATTGTAATAAATGCTTACCCCATAACCATCTTCAACACATCCTCATACTGGTAAACTCCCTGAATCCTGCCTTTTTCTAAAGAATAAATCCTGTCACACATCTCCAAAGTCGTCACCCTATGAGCAACTATGACTATGGTTTTTTCCATTTTTGCCAGATGATTGATCGTAGTGAATATGGCTCTTTTTTTTTCAGGATCAAGGGCTGATGTCGCCTCATCAAATAGCAGAATCTGTGCATAACCAAATTTATACTTTGATCATTGTAAAAAACTTTATCATTCCCATCCTAAAAACTCATCACAATTGTCTGGAGATATGGTCATTGTGGCTTTGATGGGGTAACTTTCTATAAAGTTTTTTGGCATTTTTTTAATTTTATGGCAGCAATAATTCTTCTAAGCCCATAGGATGATTTTTACCTCTCTGGTTAAACGC
>JAYTNJ010000113.1:0-8921 GCA_043748345.1 Saprospiraceae bacterium | reverse complement strand
CGACATTTATACGACTATCAATATTGATATGCAGGATGTAGTTCATCAGGAATTACTGAAAGGGTTACAAAAAAACAAAGCCGAAAGCGGTGTTGCAATTTTGATGGAGGTCGGTACAGGTGCAATAAAAGCAATTACCAATCTTACCCGAGCCGAAGATAGCACCTACTATGAGATGTACAATCAGGCTGCTGGGAGGCTAAGTGAACCGGGATCCACAATCAAACTTGCCACCATGTTAGCGGCACTAGAAGATGGGATAACAAATATTGATACAATTTTTAATGTAAATTTTGGGGTAAAAAATTTTTCTGACCGCACCATGTATGATTCAGAAAAACACGGCAAAAAATTTATGACCATGGCTGAGACTTTTGAGTTATCATCCAATGTAGGAGTAGCTACCATTGCCAATGAGTTGTATAACTCCCGGGATGGTCGTCTTCAATGGCTAAAAAGATTGAAGCAATTTGGTTTGCATGAACCTACGGGAATTGATATTTCGGGTGAGGCTATCCCAGAAATAAAGGATCCGGTTAAAGACAAAGCCGCATGGTATGGCACAACAATACCTTGGATGGCACATGGTTACGAGTTAATGTTTACGCCTCTTCAGATTCTTAATTTTTATAATGCTGTGGCAAATGAAGGTAAGATGATGAAACCTTATCTGGTAAGTGAGATCAGACAAGGAGATGAAATTAGAAAAAGATTCGAACCAACTGTTCTTCGGGAAAGTATTGCAAAACCTGAAAGTATTACGAAAGCTAAAAAAATGCTGGAAGGTGTGATGCTTAAAGGAACTGGTAAGGCCTTCAAATCGGAATTTGTTACTATTGCAGGTAAAACCGGGACAGCAAAGACAAATTATGCCAACAAAGCCGAATACGCAAAATATAATGCCAGTTTTTGTGGATATTTTCCTGCAGAAAACCCGATGTACTCTTTGATTATTTTAGTGTATGAGCCTACAGCAGGCGCTTATTATGGAGGTGCGGTAGCAGGTCCTATCTTTAAAAATGTTGCAGAGAAAATTTTTGCTTTGAAAACAAGACAAGCAAAGTCATTAAATGAAACCGTCTTGGTTAGCTCTGGTTTGCCAGGAAATGGTAATGGTTATGCAGCAGATTTTAATATGATTTTTGATTATCTTGAAATGAAATATAAAAGTAAATCAACTAGAAATTGGGTAGATATTCGAAATGTTAACTCCATAATGAAATATGTAGATTTAAAGATAAAAAGTACACTAGTACCGGAAGTAGTAGGAATGGGAGCGAGAGATGCTGTATATCTTCTCGAAAACGCAGGACTAAAGGTGAAAGTGGAAGGTCTAGGAAAGGTGATCAGACAATCTGTACCACCTGGAGCAAGAATTAATGGGCAAAATATTGCTATATATTTAAATTAAATTTAATGTAACACTTTGAAAGCAAAGAAGTTATCTGATATTTTACCTGATGGACCTTCAATGAAGATCTATGGCGAGACAGACAAAATTGTCAAGGGCATAAGTATTGATTCAAGAAAGGTGGAGTCAGGTTTTGTTTATGCTGCTTTATTAGGGGGTATCGTGGATGGGCATGATTTTATTGAAAAGGCGATTGAAAACGGCGCCATTTGTATCCTTTGTGAAAGAATAATAGAGAAGCAATCAGGGGTGACATATATCGTAACCAGCGATGTGCGCAGTCTGATTGGTGATATGGTTCATTCTTTTTATGATGAATCGTCTGAAAAACTTCATTTGATAGGAGTTACCGGCACAAATGGGAAAACGACAGTGAGTACACTTTTATACCAGTTGTTTTCAGCGTTTGGATATAAATGCGGCCTGATATCAACTGTTGAAAATAGAATAGGTGACGATGTCATTTCGGCTACACACACCACACCTGATGTCATAAGTCTCCATCGACTTATTTCAAAAATGTGGGAAGAGAAGTGCGAATATGTTTTTATGGAAGTAAGCTCTCACGCTGTAGATCAGCAAAGGATTGCCGGATTGAAGTTTGAAGGAGCATTGTTTACAAATATTACTCATGATCATCTTGATTATCACAAGACCATGAAAAATTATATAGGCGCGAAAAAAAAGTTTTTCGACCATTTGTCAGATGATGCTTTTGCTATCACAAATGCTGATGATAAGAATGGAATGGTGATGTTGCAAAATACTAAGGCAAGAAAGATCACCTATGGGCTGAGATCTATGGCCGATTATAAGGTTAAGATTATTGAAAGTTCTGTTCAGGGCCTTAATCTCAGGATCAATAATAGAGAGGTTTATTTCAGATTGATCGGAGAGTTTAATGCCTATAATCTTGCCTTGGTGTATGGGGCTGCAGTAGAAATGGGAATGGAGAGCGATGATGTATTGGCTATATTGAGTGGGTTGAGAGGGGCTGATGGAAGGTTTGATCGGATTATATCTGAGAAATCCGGTAGGTGTGGGATAGTAGATTACGCACACACACCTGATGCCTTGGAAAATGTTCTTGAAACCATCAGGAAAGTGAAAAGCCATCAAAGTGCCATTATTACTGTGATAGGTTGTGGAGGTGACAGAGATGTAACAAAACGACCCTTGATGGCAAAAGTTGCCTCAGTTTATTCAGATATAGTGATATTAACCAGTGACAATCCAAGATCTGAGGATCCTGAAGCGATACTCGATGCGATGGAAGTTGGTTTGGATGAAGTAGCAAGAAAAAAAACAATTCGCATCACAGATCGATTGCAGGCTATAAAGACAGCTGTTATGATGTCAGGTGATGCAGATATAGTACTTGTGGCAGGAAAGGGCCACGAAAATTACCAAGAAATAAAAGGAAAAAAGTTTCCTTTTGACGATAAAAAGATATTGAAAGACTTGATAGATTGAAACATTGGAATTGCAGATTTATTGGCTTTCCATAAAAAAAGTCAATCTTTCATTATCGAAGAATTAGGTTCTATTATCATTCTCAGGTTGGTTTAACAGTTGCAGTGAGATTTTTTTGAAAAAAGTTTCGAACTGCTCACTGCACTGTTAATTTTTTATCCTGAGTTAATCAACATTGCTAATATAGCGATATTCAAGCAATGATTTACTAAGTAAAACAAACAGTTAAATTATATAATACAAATGTTGTACCACTTTTTTGAATATATTGATAAATATTACAATGTGCCAGGTGCAGGATTGTTTCAATATATCACATTTCGTGCAGCGTTCGCTATCATTCTTTCCTTAACCATATCAATGGTATATGGAGGCAAGATTATCAGTTCTTTGAAAAGGATGCAGGTCGGAGAGACGGTACGTGAGTTGGGTCTCGACGGACAGAAAGCCAAAGAAGGTACTCCTACTATGGGTGGGATTATTATCATCATGGCAATTTTGATACCTTGTCTGTTACTGGCAAGATTGGACAATATTTATATCTTATTGATGATTTTTACTACGATATGGCTAGGGTTGATAGGTGGAACAGATGACTATATCAAGGTTTTTCTAAAAAATAAAGCTGGACTTAGTGGAAAGACCAAAATATTTGGCCAGGTAATTTTAGGGTTGATTGTAGGAATTACGATGTTGATTTCAGATGATATAGTGATACGAATGTCACTAGATGACGCAAAAGCAGGGGGTTATGAAATTATAAAAGAGTATTCAATTCCTCTTGCTAAGGTAAATGATATTTCGAGAATGACAGAAATGGCATATGTAAAAAGTACAATGACCAATGTTCCTTTTCTCAAAAATAATAACTTTGATTATCAAGTATTTGCGAATTTCGCTGGGGACAATGCTTCTTTGATCTTATCAATCTTATTTACGCTCATAGTGATATTTATTGTCACAGCAGTATCAAATGCGGCCAATCTTACCGATGGTATAGACGGACTGGCAGCAGGTACTTCAGCCATAATAGGAGTGACTTTAGGGATATTTGCCTATGTTTCAGGAAATACAATAATAGCGGGCTATTTAAATATATTTTACATTCCTAACTCAGCCGAGTTGGTAATATTTTCAGCTTGTTTTATTGGAGCATGCATTGGCTTTTTATGGCATAATTCTTTTCCGGCTAAAGTTTTTATGGGAGATACTGGTAGCTTGACAATAGGCGGTATTATTGCGGTATTGGCACTGCTGCTTCGTAAAGAGTTATTAATACCTATCCTGTGCGGTATTTTTGTTGCTGAAAATCTATCTGTAATGTTACAGGTCTCTTACTTCAAATATACTAAAAATAAATTCGGCGAAGGCCGCAGAATATTTAAAATGTCACCACTACACCATCATTATCAGAAGCTCGGCATGCACGAGTCAAAGATTGTGACAAGATTTTGGATCATTGGCATCATCCTGGCTATCGTTTCTGTCCTTACACTTAAAATCAGATAAGAATGAAGAGTGTAACTATAATCGGTGCGGGAGAAAGTGGAGTAGGGGCAGCCTTGCTTGCACACAAGATGGGTTTGAAAGTTTTTGTAAGTGACAATGGCAAAATTGCTGAAAATTTTAAAAAAGAGTTAACTGATTTTAATATCCCCTATGAGGAAGGGGGTCATGATTTTGAAAAGGTTTTGGTAACTGAGGTGGTTATTAAAAGTCCCGGTGTTCCGGAACATGCGCCTGTCCTTCGCATGTTAAAAGACAAAGGACGGAAAGTAATTTCCGAGATTGAGTTTGGTCACTTATTTTTTTCTGGACTTACCATTGCTATAACAGGCTCAAATGGGAAGACTACAGCATCGGGACTTTTATACCACATTTTAAAAACATCAGGATTGAATGTCGCTTTAGGCGGCAATTATGGTAAAAGTTATGCTCGCATACTTGCAGAGGATAGCCCTGATATCATGGTACTGGAGATATCAAGTTTTCAGCTGGATGATATTGACACTTTCAAACCCTATATTTCAATTTTGCTCAATATCACACCAGATCATCTTGACCGGTATGATTACAAAATGGCGAATTATGTAGATTCAAAATTTCGGATAACCATGAATCAGTCATCTTCTGATTTTTTTATCTTCAATGGTGATGATTCAGAGATATTGAGCAAGATGGAAACATATAAAGGAGTTGCAAAAGAAATCACGGTAACTTCAGACAAGTATAAAGATGGCATACCATCAAAGGATGGTGCTTCAATTTTTGAATTAAGTATAAAAGGGAAACATAATCTGTTTAATGCCGCATGTATCGTGGAAGCATGCAGGATTTTGGGTCTTTCAGAAGCACAGATTGCAGAAGGATTAAAATCATTTAAAAATCTTCCGCATAGATTGGAGAGTTGTGGCATGATCAATGGTGTCGAATTTATTAATGATAGTAAAGCTACCAATGTAGATTCGGTATTTTATGCTTTGGATGCCATGACAAAGCCAGTGGTTTGGATTGCAGGAGGCACTGACAAAGGTAATGATTACAGTGTGTTGGTTCCATTAATTAAAGATAGAGTTAAGGCTTTGATATGTCTGGGTCTTGACAATGAAAAATTAAAAAATACTTTTGGACCATATCTTAAGGATATTTTTGAGACGACTAAGGTATCAGTGGCGGTGGAGACAGGGCTGAAGTTGGCAACATCCGGCGATGTAGTCCTTCTGTCGCCTGCATGTGCAAGTTTTGATCTTTTTAAAAATTACATGGATAGGGGAGACCAATTTAGAAATAGTGTACAATTGCAAATGAGCATATAACTTATTGATAATGAATTTAATAAATGGCAGTCACAGTTTAACAAAGTAAATAATTGAATTTAGTAAATACATATTACAATCTTAAAGGAGACAGGGCGGTTTGGCTGATAGTGGCTTTATTGAGTTTATTTTCTTTGCTGATAGTATATAGTACATCAGGAAGTCAGGTATATAAATACAACACTAATCATGGTACTGAATATTATTTGATAAGACAATTAGTATTTATTGGTGTTGGATTATTGCTTACTTATACTGCTTACAGGCTGCATTATATGGTGTACGCCAAACTTGCTCCGATCCTTATGGTAATAGCTATCCCACTATTGGTATATACAGCATTATTTGGTTCTGAGATAAATGATGCTTCGAGATGGATAATGATCCCTATTCTGGAGTTATCATTTCAGACTTCGGATTTTGCAAAAATTGCTTTGATCATGTTCGTAGCACGTTCTTTGGCAATAAGGCAAGATTACATCAAGGACTTTCGTGGTGCATTTGTGCCTATCATTGCCCCTGTAATATTTTTTTGTGCTTTGATTGCCCCCTCCAATCTGTCAACGTCGGTGCTATTATTTACCACATGTTTTCTTATGATGTTTATTGGTAGGATTTCACTTAAATATGTTTTTTTACTCGTCCTTCTCGGAGGAGTTGTATTTGCCGGTATTTTTATTGTGGGCCAATATTTTCCTGAGCACTTCAGAGTAGAGACATGGATGAACCGTATTAATGATTTTTTATATTCTGATGGTCAGTTTCAGGTGCAGCAGTCTAAAATAGCCATTGCAGAAGGCGGTATGTTTGGCCTTGGCCCGGGTAACAGCATTCAAAGGAACCTTTTACCTTATGCATATGCAGACTTTATTTATGCAATCATTTGCGAAGAGTATGGATTTATTGGTGGCATGTTCACTTTGTTAATATATCTGTGGCTATTAATAAGAACAGTCAGTCTGGTTACAAGATGTCCAAAAACTTTTGGGGCGATGTTGGCAGTAGGATTAACCTTAAATATCGTAATTACCGCCTTTGCCAATATTGCGGTTTCTGTACAATTAGTGCCTGCTACCGGATTGACTCTGCCTATGATTAGTATGGGAGGAACATCATTTTTATTCACTTGTGTTTCTTTTGGGATTATTTTGAGTGTCAGCAGGTATGTTGAGCAGGCATTTGAAGAGAAGAAATTACTTGAAAAAATGGAAGCTGATGGCCAGAGTAATAATTAGCGGTGGTGGCACCGGGGGCCACGTTTTTCCTGCGATAGCTATAGCAGATGCCATTAAATCTTTGGAGCCTATGACAGATATTCTTTTTGTAGGGGCACTAGGCAAAATTGAAATGGAAAAAGTCCCTCAAGCGGGATACAAAATTGAAGGGTTAAATATTTCAGGATTTCAAAGAAAAGTAACGATTAGGAATCTGATATTTCCTCTAAAACTGGTCATAAGTATGTGGAAGGCTGTTACAATAGTACGTGGATTCAAACCTGACGTGGCTGTTGGAGTAGGAGGTTATGCCAGTGGACCTATACTGAAGATTGCCAATATATTCGGCATCGCAACAGTATTGCAGGAACAGAATTCTTATGCAGGTATCACCAATCGGATATTGGCATCAAAAGCTTCGGCAGTCTGTGTGGCATATGATGGTCTTGAGCGTTTTTTTCCAAAAGATAAAATAATATTTACTGGAAATCCGGTGCGTAAAGACATACTGGATAATATAAAAAGTAAAGAAGAAGCAAAGAAGTCACTGGGGTTAAATCAAAATAAGAAGACTGTTTTAATTTTTGGTGGCAGTCTTGGAGCAAGAACAATTAACGAAGCTGTTCTTTCGAATGCTGAAGCTTTGAAGGCAATGAAGGAGTTGAATATCATCTGGCAGGTCGGAAAGTTATATTTTGATGAATACAAGAACTGTGACCTTGCCGATCGGCCAGATGTAAAGATTTTACCTTTTATTGAAAGTATGGACATCGCTTATAGTGCGGCAGATGTTGTGGTTTGCAGAGCCGGGGCTCTGACTATCTCGGAGTTGGCAGTTTTGGGTAAGGCATCAATACTTATACCATCTCCCAATGTGGCTGAGGACCACCAAACTGTCAATGCAATGTCTCTGGTAAATAAAGAAGCGGCAATATTAATAAAGGACAATGAAGCAAAGAAGAAACTTCTTCCTGAGTTAACATCCATTCTTAATGATGAAGCCAAAAGGAATAGTTTGCAGAAAAATATTAAGTATTTCGGCAGACCTGATGCAGCCATAAAGATAGCTGCTGAAATTTTGAGGATATGTAAATCAAATCTACCGTGAAATTAAGCAATGTACACCATGTTTATTTCATCGGGATCGGAGGCATCGGAATGAGTGCTTTAGCCAGATATTTTAGGGCACAAGGCAAAAAAGTATCAGGTTATGATAAAACTCAGACAGTACTCACTGATCATTTGACTGCTGAAGGCATGAACATCCATTATGAAGATGAATTATCTTTCATTCCGGGTGGGATTGATCTTGTCATATTTACTCCAGCTATACCAAGTGATCACAAAGGGTTTAATCATTTATTGAATGCTGAGATCCCTATGATGAAAAGATCAGAAGTGTTGGGATTGATTAGTAATGATAAGAAATCTATTTGTGTAGCAGGGACACATGGTAAAACAACAACCAGTTGCATGGTCACCCATGTTCTTAAGGTAGGAGGAATCGATGTGTCTGCATTTTTAGGAGGCATTTCTGTTGACTATAGCAGTAATTTTCTGATAGGAAAAAGTGATGTTGTTGTACTTGAGGCTGATGAATACGACAGATCATTTCTAAGGCTTAGCCCTTTTATTGCATCCATCTCTTCTATGGATCCTGATCATCTGGATATTTATGGGGATAAAAACAATATGATAGAAGGGGGATATAAAGCCTTTGCCGGAAAAATAAGGGATAATGGATTTTTGATTATTAAGGAGGGTCTGATTGATGAGTTTACCGTGAAAGAGTTATTTGCTCTTTACAACAGAGGGATAAGTGTGTATGAGTACGGAATAGATTCAGGGCAGATTATTATCAGTAATATTCATGTAGAAGATGGAAAATACATATTCGATTATGAAGGATTAGGACATTTTTTGAAAGATGTCATGGTGAATATGCCCGGTATCCATAATGTCGAAAATGCAAGTGTTGCCGTAAGCGTAGGAATAATGAATGGAATA
>JAYTNJ010000112.1:0-25885 GCA_043748345.1 Saprospiraceae bacterium | reverse complement strand
GTGGGCCCACAAGGACTTGAACCTTGGACCACCTGATTATGAGTCAGGTGCTCTAACCAACTGAGCTATAGGCCCGACACAAATGCCCTTCAGCGTTTGCGGCTGCAAAATTAAGAAGAAATATTATTATAACAAGTTTCCATTCATATTTTAATCAATGCATGGCAAAATAAAAGAAAACCACAATTCGTCACATCTTATTTTTTAAATAAAAAGTCAGCCAGCTCCCTTATTATATCCATCGGATTGCTTCCATTTGTGTTTGTCAATACTACGATAGATAATCCGTCTTCTACAAATCGGGAATATTGAGTTTTGAACCCCATATTACTGCCTCCATGACCTATGGATTTATGCCCTTTGATATCTTCTATGGCCCAACCAAAACCATAAAAGGATTTGGAGTTGGGATCAGGTGATGTATCAATAAAGGGCTGCCACAATCGCTCCCAGTTTTCTTTACTGAGTATGATGCTTTTTTCTTGTAAGACTTTATCCCATTTGGTCATATCCGAAGAAGTTGACAAGAATCCACCACTTGGCCGCACGGCAATCATAGCTTCAGCGTTTTGAAATTTGCCATTATTGTACACATATCCGCTTGCTCGATGAGGAATGACGGGGTAAAAATCTGTCATATATGTTTCTTTCATACCAGCAGGAACAAATAATTCATTCGCAATAAAATCCTGCCAGGACTTACCGCTTATCTGGCTGATGATTTCGGCAATCATATAATAACCCAGATTGCAGTATTGATATTTTTGACCAACCGGATAGTCCAAGGGCAATTCATAAGCCGATTTTATGATCTCTAAATCACTCTGTATTTTGAAATTATTGTAACCAGGAGCTTCTCTCACCAATCCTGATGTATGTGACAAAAGGTGTTTTATTTGAATAGGCTTCCAGGATTCAGGCGCTTTTTTGAAGAATTTATGCATATCGTCATCCAGCGATATTTTACCATCCTGTACCAGTTTCATGATTGCGGTGGCAAAAAACTGCTTGCTGATAGAAGCCAGTCTGAATACTGTATTGGCATGAACATCGATATTGTGTTCGAGATTGGCTATACCGTATCCTTTGATAACCAATGGCGATCCATCTTTAATGATAGCAAGAGATAATCCTGAAATTTTTTGTTTTTCCATCTGATTTTTCACAATGATATCTACACTATCGATTTGTGCACTCAGGTTTATGGTGCATAATAGAAGGAAAATAATATTTCTGAGCATGATGTTTTTAGTTTAATAATGTCTTTAAAATGCCACTATAATTATGATCTAACTCAACTAAAATTTCCGGTCATTAGTTCATTTCCTATTTTACATTGCATACAACGAAAATCGTGGCAATAGTTGTTTTTAAGATGTATCAGGGCTTGTGAGTCAAATGCAGATTTACATTCTATACCGAGTGATTTCCATAATCCGGTGATATTATTAGATTCGGAAGGAATATGCTCAAGTATAAAAATAGCTTTTTCAATATATTCATCCTGATTATTGACCTTACCATAGTGATACAATACAGGAGATACGGCATTGATGAGAAGAATATTTATAAAATCGTTTCCTGTAACTTTTTTAAGTGGCTTTGATTCGGTATCAAATGTATAATGGTCTGTCCAGTAATCCCCCGCAACTGATTTCAATATTTTTGTGATTTCTTCAGGTTTTTCTGCTTCTTTGATCTGGCTGAAAAGAAAAGAAACATTATACATCAAAGCCGCAAACTGAGCTATTCTGATGGTAGGAAAATTTACCGGTCTCAACTTACTGAATTTCCACGAAACGGCATCAATCGATCTCAATCCGAGTTTTTTCTGTTGGTATAAATATTCTTTTTTGAGCGTAGTGAAGTATTGGTCTTTATAGTTAGCTGCCAGCATGCCGGCCTGCCCAAAGTACAAGGCCTCAATGACTGGAAGTTTATCTTTGTTTTTTTGAATAACAGATAATGGAAGGCTTCTTGCGAGTCGTTCGAATGGCTCTGAATTGACCTTTGCGCCAAAATATCTTGCCAGCATTATATACAGTGTTTCCTCCCAGTCTAAGGAAGTTGATCTCAAAATATCATCTACCATCAAGGATTTTTGATGTAATCTTTCTATTGATAGGCTATATTTCCAAAGACCTATTTTATCTGCGTTGACTGATGAAATCAAACCCTGGCATGGAATAGCAGCGGTAGATTGCATCAATGTAAGGTAGTGTTCCAGATATGGTTTTGGTATTTTACCTTTTAGTTCAAGTGTGGGAATCGGATCAGAGTTGTTTTCAAGTATTATTTCTGTGTCATGTTCATATACGACATGCAAAATGACATTGTCGTACGCTTTATCATGCTGGTGTTTATGTTTTTTCCAGTCTGAACTAAATACATGCATTTCGATATTTCCTGCCCAGACTGTATCATCAATTTTGATTTTAGCATTAAAAAAATCGGGACCTGAATCCAGATTATAAATACCGTAGTCTAGTACTTCTAATATCTTATCATCAGTCGTTATAAAATGTGGTTGTGATATTTTTTTAGTTCTCCACAGAAAATGCAAAAAGTCTTCTTTGATGGGTGATAGGGTCATCATTCATGATTTTTGAAAGATTTTGAATGTATAGTTGAATTCGTTTTTCTCATCTTTCATATGAAATTCCTCAGACAAAAGTTTCCATTCATTATACTCGATTTCAGGAAAAAAAACATCACCGTCTACATCCAGATCGACATCGGTGAGATATAATTTATCCCACAGCCCGATAGTTTGCTCATATATCTGTCCACCACCAATGATAAAAACTTCTGTTTCACCGTTTTGATGCGCCATGTGAAGGGCTTCAGGAATATTTCTTGCTACTTCGCAATTGGACGATATAAAAAAAGGATCTCTGGTAACGATGATATTTGTCCTTTTGGGCAAAGGTCTGCCAATAGATGCGTAACAATTTCTGCCCATAATTATAGTATGGCTTATCGTAGTTTTTTTGAAATACTGTAGATCGGCAGGCAAATACCACGGGATATTATTATCTCTACCTATCACTCTATTTCTGGCAGTTGCCACTATACAAGAGATTGTCATATATTTATTTTATGGTCAATAAGGTTACAAAAGTAAAAGTATCCTGAAATTTTCCATTATATATAGTTGCCTTTATCAAATTCTGCTATTTTTACCACTAAATAATAATTGAAATGAATTTTCAGATCAAAGAGAAGGATAAAAAGTATGATGTGGTGATCGTAGGATCGGGAGCAGGTGGTGGAATGGCTGCCAAGATCCTGGCAGATGCAGGATTATCTGTTGCCGTCCTCGAGGCAGGTGGTGATTTTGACCCTGCTAAAGATGAATACCGTACCCAGCTCAAATGGCCTTGGGAATCTCCTCGACGCGGCGCAAATACCCAAAGAGATTTCGGTGATTTTGATGCTGCATGGGGTGGATGGGATATAGATGGCGAGCCTTATACCCGGGTGGAAGGTACTAAATTTGATTGGTTCAGATCGCGCATGCTGGGTGGCAGGACAAATCACTGGGGAAGAATCTCTCTTCGATTTGGACCCAAAGACTTTAAACGTAAGGATCAGGATGGGCTAAGTGACAACTGGCCTATCAGCTATGATGATGTCAAACCATATTATGATAAAGTAGATAAGCTATTGGGAGTTTTTGGTACCAATGAAGGATTGCCTAATGATCCTGATGGATTTTTCCTGCCTCCTCCCAAACCAAGATTGCATGAACTCTTCGTAAAAAAAGGAGCAGCCAAAGCCAGTGTTCCTGTGATTCCTTCCAGATTATCGATACTTACCCGTAAGATAAATAACGAGCGGGGGGTATGCTTTTTCTGTAGCCAGTGTAACAGAGCGTGCCAGGTATATGCAGATTTTTCATCAGGAACATGCCTCATAAAACCAGCTATGCAAAAAGGAAAAGTAGAGCTATACACACATGCTATGGTGCGTGAAGTACTCACTGATGAAAATGGTACGGCTACCGGAGTACTATATGTTGACAAAAAAGATCTCAGTGAATACAGGGTTGGAGCTAAAGTAGTGGTGCTTGCAGCATCTGCATGTGAAACGGCCAGGATCATGCTCAATTCCAGATCCAAACAACATCCTAACGGTCTGTCAAATAGTTCTGGCGTACTTGGCAGATATCTTCACGACAGTACAGGTACTGATCGTATGGGCTTTATGCCCGAGTTTATCGATAGGCCGAGGTACAATGAAGATGGAGTAGGTGGACTTCATGTATATTCTCCATGGTGGCTTGACAATAAAAAACTGGATTTCCCCAGAGGATATCATATAGAGTACTGGGGAGGTATGGGTATGCCGTCATATGGTTTTGGTTTCGGTATGGATACCATGCGTAAATATATTACAGACGCGGTAGGAAAACCATCACCTAATGGCGGATATGGTGCTGGACTTAAGCAGGATATCAGAAGAATGTACGGCAGCATGGTGGGTATGTCCGGTCGTGGAGAGAGTGTCCCACAATATAATAATTACTGCGAGATCGATCCCGATACGGTAGATAAGTATGGTATACCAGTTCTTAGATTTCATTATAAGTGGACAGAACATGAAGTAAAGCAGGCAAAACACATGCATGATACTTTTGAAGAAATACTCACAGGGATGGGTGCAGTTTTACTTGGTAAAAAACCTGACAATACCACTGAAAATGGTCTGGCTACTCCGGGACGTATCATACACGAGGTTGGCACTTCACGAATGGGAGACAACCCAAAAACATCAGTGCTCAATAAATACGCACAAGCACACGAATGCAAAAATCTTTTTGTTACCGATGCAGGATCTTTTGTTTCACAAGCTGATAAAAATCCTACCTGGACCATTCTCGCGCTTTCATGGCGTACCTCCGAATTCATTATCGAACAACTCAAAAAACAAAATATCTGATCATGGACAGAAGAGAAAATATCAAAGTTTTACTTACCGGAACAGTTGCCACAGGTTTTCTTCTTAGTACTGGATGCAGCCCTGCTGATGTCAAAAAATCGGAAAGTATTTTAGCTGCGGGTTTGTACGGGCGGACGCCTGAAGAAATCGAAGTTGATAAAAAATTGATGGCAGAAACCTTTCTTACCGAAAAGGAGAAAAAAATGGTATCTTTATTATCAGACATTATCCTACCAAAGGATGATGTGTCGGGAAGCGCTACAGAAGCAGGAGTGCCTGATTTTATAGAATTTATGATGAAGGACAATCCCAAATTTCAGCTGCCAATGAGAGGTGGGATGATGTGGTTGGAAAATCTTAGTCTGTCATCATTTGATAAATCCTTTAATGATATAACTCCGGAACAAAGAATGATACTAGTAGATAAGATAGCCTGGCCTGATACAGCGGATGAAGAAATGAAATTCGGCGTAAAGTTTTTTAATCTGATGCGTAATCTAACTTGTACAGGTTTTTTTACCAGCCAAATAGGTGTAAAAGATATAGGGTATGTCGGTAATCGCCCCAATCAATGGGATGGCGTACCACCTGAAGTGCTAAAAAAATATGGTGTAAGTTATGATGAAAAAACACTAAAAGAAAGCCTGAAAATAGAAGATCAACAAAAAATAGCCGAGTGGGATGAAAAAGGAAATCTCATAGGGTAATTTCTAAACATGCCTATATGTTATCTTTTACAATCGAAGAGCCTGAAGAAATGGCAGGCATTGCAAAACAATTGCTGGTTGAATGTAATGAAAGTAAAATTTTTACATTTACCGGAAATTTGGGTGCCGGAAAGACTACTTTAATCAGGTATTTGTGTCGCGAGTTGGGTTATAAAGATGAAGTAACCAGCCCTACTTTTACATTGATAAACGAATATCAAATAAGTCAGGGTCTCGTATTTCATATGGATCTGTATAGGGTTAAAAATATAGAAGAAGCATTAGATTTTGGTATTGAAGAATATATCTTTAGCGGAAACTACTGCTTTATAGAATGGCCTGAAGTAATTGCGGATATCCTTGACATGGAAATAAATTCTATCTCAATTAATGCTACTGAGGAAAGTAAGAGAAAAATAGAAGTAAAGAAATTGTCATAACCGACATTTTTTTAATAGATTTGTCATCCTATTTAATAAAATCAGATGAGCCACCAGAAAAAACCCATCATTTTTTCTGACTTTTTTACAGAAGGTCAGTATGAAACTGAGGTGGAGAAACTTGTAATAGGTGAAAGAAAAAAAAGCCTTACCATTGGAATCCCAAAAGAAGTTATACTAAGTGAGCATCGCATTTCTCTGGTGCCTCATTCTATCAGGACTCTCATAGGGTATGGACACAAAGTGATCATAGAGTCGGGAGCGGGTATGAAATCGAATTTTTCTGATCATCATTATTCAGAAGCAGGAGCTGAGATATCTTTGAGCAAAGAAGAAGTATTTAATTCTCAGGTTTTGGTAAAAATTGCGCCTCCTATTACTGAAGAGATAGAAATGATGCAGCCAGACCAGATACTGATCTCCCCCCTTCAGTTACCAGTATTGAAGGACGACTATCTGGAGCATCTAAAGAAAAAAAGAATTACTGCCCTCGCCATGGAATATCTGCAATCTGATGACGGCAGCTATCCTATAGTAAGGATTATGAGCGAAATAGCAGGTATGAGTGCTGTACTTACGGCGGCAGAATACCTAAATAATACCAGAGATGGTGGCCGTGGCTTATTACTTGGAGGGGTTTCCGGTGTACCACCCACCAAGATTGTGATCCTGGGAGCAGGAGTAGTAGCGGAGTCTGCTATAAAAGTTGCTATTGGCTTGGGTGCTTCTATTCGGGTTTTTGATAATAATATTACAAAGTTGATGAGGCTGCAAAATACTGTCGGGAGACACTTGCATACATCGTCTATAAATCCTGTTTATCTGGCTTATCAACTTACCAGTGCGGATGTAGTCATAGGTGCTATGCATTCAAAAAGCGGTAGAACACCTATCATCGTCACAGAAGAAATGGTGTCAAAAATGAAGGACGGGGCTGTGATAATTGACGTGAGTATCGATCAGGGAGGATGTTTTGAAACGTCAAGAATGACCACCTTGGATAGCCCCAGTTTTATCAAACATGGGGTAATACATTATTGTGTACCTAATATAGCCTCCAAAGTAAGTCGAACGGCCTCTCTGGCTGTCAGCAATATTATTACGCCTTTATTACTCAAAATGGGGACAGGTACTCATTTTGACAACATATTATATGAAAATTCAGGTATCAGACATGGGTGTTATGCTTACAAAGGATGTATTACCAATGAGTATCTTAGCCGTCGATTCGGTACTAAATATACAAGCCTGGAGCTACTTATGACTAGTAAACTTTAATGTCTTTAAAATAAAAATCACAAAAACTGATTACCAGCCATGGATACAGGAACACTCATCGCCAAAGTAAATAAATATAAACAAGTACTCGATAACACTCAAAAATATCGTAAATCATGGCATGATGAGATCAAGCCAATGCTTACCCTTACTTTAGAAGATATTCTTAAGCAAGCCGACCTTCCCAAAGCAGAAGTCATTGTCAGAGATAATATCGAAAATCTGGAAGCAGTAGTGCTTGAGCTGGGCAGATCCAGCAGCGGTATTTCAGAAAATGTAGATGATTCCGGTGTAAAACGTACCATGATCAAATCGAATGGATCTCTTATATATCAACAACTATTCAATGGTAAAATTATGGTAATGTTGGTCAGTCCGTATATCGAAGGGTATGGTCAACCAAAACCACCGGTTTCACTGGAAATCCTGCGTCCTGATGAAGTTAAGGCACCTTTTATTCTTAGGCACATGGAAGCATTTCTCAAAGATATTACCGATTGGGAAGATTTTGATGACGAAGAACAGAAACATACCACTATAGGATTTAACCCTGTGGGATTTAATCCTGAACCACAACCATTACAAGGTTGATAAATATATATTTTGCCTACTGAATTATCAGTAGAACCAAGTTTTAAAAGTCGGCCTGATAGTAAACCGATCTTCTATCATAGATTCAGCACATTCAATGAGACACTTCGATCACCACACTGCCAGTTTTCTGACCAGTCTCCACATATCGGTAAGCTTCGCAGATTTCATCCAATGGGTATATTTTGTCTATCACCGCTTTATAATGGCCGCTTTCTATGATTTCTTTGAAAAAGATGACTTCTTTTTTGCTGTGCTTTGGCAAGGGAAACATCATTTTTTTATCACCAATCAAAGATGTGACCAAGGGAAGTATGATGTTTTGATAATAAGGACCAAATTCCGTAGAAAAGTAGAGTCCTCCTTTATTCAGTATCTTCCGGCACTTAAAAAATGTACTCTTGCCTACTGAATCTAAAACGACATCAAAGAAATGGTTGCGATGTGTAAAGTCATCTTTTTCATAATCAATGACGGTGTCTGCGCCCAGTGACCTTACGAGTTCTACACTTTTAGTATTGCACACAGCAGTCACTTCTGCCCCATAATATTTTGCCAATTGTACGGCTGCACTACCGATAGCGCCGGTTGCTCCATTTATGAGTATTTTGTTTTGTTTTTTAAAATCTAATTCTTTGAGATAGTTCATCGCATAATGTGCACCTTCGCAGATAGCAGCCGCTTCTTCATAGCTGATGTTTTTGGGCATGGAAGTCAGAGATGCATCTTCCGGAAGACAGATATATTGAGCGTGCGCTCCAAAGATATCCGGGTGAAACCCAAACACTTTATCGCCCTTTTTAAATGTTTTGACGTCTTTGCCTACAACTTCCACCTCTCCCGCAAAATCACTGCCGAGAATCGTTTGTCGGGGCCTGAATAGACCGCTGAAAAGTCGCACAATATAAGGTTTGCCCGTTCTGAAACCACAATCTGTACGGTTAACTGATGTTGCATAAACTTTTACAAGAACCTCGTTTCCTTTAGGATCAGGCTTGCCTACATCTGAAATCTTCACCACTTCAGGAGCACCATAATTTAAATAGACGGCTGCTTTCATTTTATTTTTTAAGATTAAAATATGCAAATTTACTTGACTTTGTCCATTCAACTAATGTTTTTCGATAAACTGTGATTTCTATATGACTAATAAGAACAGATGCAATTTAAATATTCCATCTTCTGCAGCACACTTTAAATTATGCATCGTTTAAATCCTTTTTGGAAACATTTCAATCATCTTTAATTTTCAGTGAATCCTTTATTCCATATATTTGCAGGAGTTGTTCTAAACAATATTTTTATGACAAAATCAAAACTTATGGTAGGGGTAATTTTTATTGTGCTCATCATCGTAATCGGAATATGGGTCAAAAAACAATTTTTTTCATCTGATAAAGAAGTCAAAGAATTTACCCACGGCCCATTTGTTATCAGGATGGAACGCTTCACTACCTCCGAATTTAGTATGAATTATGGAAAGTTTTATAAACGTAAAAATATAGCATATTCGGTTTTGCACCATGGTAAAGTGGTGGAATTTCCTACGGAGTTGCAATCTAATACAGGATTTTCACATCTTTGGCGAGCCTATATACTCCAAGATGCTCCGACACCTACCATTATAGCCGGTAGCCAGAGTCTTTTCATGATTACAGCAAAGGGTGACTCTTATGAAGTGAAAACATTGTACAGCCAAAATACTGATTTTATAAAATTTCAGTGGCTGGATGCTATCAACGGGCAGCCCGGACCAGCCTTCGAATTATTTATGGGTGATGAACGGACCTCCATGGAACATCCAGATACTTTAAATGGTGGAAAGTTTCTCATGATCAGTCAAAAACACGTTCTTTATATACCTACCATGGAGTTATTTAGTTTTAATGTTGACAATACGGGAATGGTAGATAATTACGATAAAGATGGAGATGCGCTGGCATTTTCTCCGGATGAAAAAGTTATCGTATTCCCTGGTCATTTTCAAACGTGGAATTCTCAGGAAAGACCAAAATATCATAATGCACTGATGTCTTATGATTTCAGAAAAAATTTGATAAGTGCACTTCCGTACAGCAAAAATGATACACGACTGTACAGAGAACAAGACGTGAATCTTGATTGGTTCAATACCTACTTTATTTGGGACATATCGGGCACAGAAACTGTACTCAAATACCAAAAACCTGAAAAATCAGCTATGTGGCAAGGGTATTTTAAAGAAAATTCTTTTTATTTATATCCTGCAGATAGTACCATGGTTGACATTTTTAAACAGTTTGTGCTGGACTATATGAAATGGACGCCTAAGGCCATAATAACTGAAAAATATCATGAATATACCGGAAGGGTGTTTCAATTAGGAATAGAAAAATCTATCTTTTATCTGGTAGGAAATGGAGAAGAAGTCCATCTGGCCCCAGACCTATATGAAAAAACTGAAGACAGCACACTTGTTTTGATCAAGGAGATTGGTCTTGCATTCAATGAACTTCTAAAATCCGGAAAATATCAGGAACATTTTACAGCCATCTCGGAGCATGATGAGTATTAATTAGAAACAACATTTTAAATACAATGATTGTATTTTGATTCTGATAATTTTAGATATCTTTTGTACTTCCGGAAGTTTTTGTATTAATATTTTATAACTTGTTTTTGATTTTTTTTACAATTTTTTCATAAGAAAGCCACATAGTGATCAGCTTTATTTCAATGAATTAAAATAACTTTATCATTTACTATTTCTTTAGATAATTTATATATACATTTGCGGCACAATTTAAAAGGAAGAGCGAAAGGGGACAGAAAGTTCCCTTTTTTATTACCCTACCGGCCATGCAATATCCCGAAATAGAAAAATTGGTAAATCAGGGGCTCACAGAGCTCGGTTTTCAGGATATGTACTTAACGGATTGTCGTATCAAGGATAATAAAGTCGAAATATTTTTTGACAGTGATGAAGGGGTAGGTTTTCTGAAATGTCAGAAATTAAGCCGTTGGATCGAAGCGATTTTTGATGAAAAGAAGACCTATGGGGTAAATTATATCCTTGAAGTATCATCGGCAGGAGTAGGCAGTCCGCTCAAGTTACTCAGACAATATCCTAAAAATATTGGTAGGATTATTGATATTAAATACGGTACGGGCCAGCAGGTCAAAGGAACACTCACAGAAGTAATCGGAAATATCATACATGTACAGTATGAAACAAAGATTAAAGAAGGAAAGAAGAATAAGAAAATCTCTGTTACAGAGCAGATAAAATTTGAAGATATCATTGAGTCAAAAATTAAAATAAGTTTTAATTAATGAATTTAGTAGAATCCTTTTCGGAGTTTAAAGAAGGTAAAAATATAGACAGGCCTACTATGGTCCGTGTGCTTGAAGATGTATTCAGGACGCTGATCAGGAAAAAGTATGGGTCTGATGAAAATTTTGATGTTATCGTCAATACTCAAAACGGTGACCTCGAGATGTGGAGAGTACGTATGATCGTGCCGGATGGTGAGGTCACTGACGAACTCGGACAGATTTCCTACCACGAGGCCAAGGCAATAGATGAAGCTTATGAAGTAGGGGAAGAATGTTATCAACAACTGACCCTGGAAGATTTCGGTAGGAGGTCCATTATGGCAGCAAGACAGACCCTCATATCCAGAATTATGGATCTCGAGAAAGACGAAGTCTATAAACGCTACATGGATAGAGTCGGTGATCTGATAGTAGGAGAGGTCAGCCAGGTTCTGAAGAAAGAAGTATTGGTAATGGACGATGCCACACAAAATGAACTGGTACTGCCAAGACTGGAAATGATCAAAGGTGACTTTTTCAGGAAAGGTGACATGGTGCGCGGGATAATCAAACGGGTGGAAATGCGTAATGGTACACCCATGGTAATGCTTTCCAGGACTGACAATTTATTTTTGGAGAAGCTCATGGAACAGGAAGTGCCAGAAATAGAGGACGGACTGATTACGGTTAAAAAAATCGTGAGGATGCCTGGCGAAAGAGCCAAAGTTGCTGTAGAATCATATGACGACCGTATAGACCCCGTAGGTGCCTGCGTGGGTATGAAAGGGTCCAGGATTCATGGTATCGTCAGAGAACTACGCAATGAAAATATTGATATAGTCAATTATACCAACAACACCACTCTTTTTATTCAGAGGTCACTTACTCCAGCCAAGGTTACCAGTATATCATTGGACGAAGTTAATCTCAGAGCTTCTGTGTATCTTAAGCCTGATCAGGTTTCTCTGGCCATAGGTAAAGGTGGAAGTAATATAAAACTGGCAAGTAAACTCACTGGCTACGAGATAGATGTATTCAGAGATACAGAAGAACAGGAAATTGAAGATGTGGATCTTGAGGAATTTTCAGATGAAATCGAAAGCTGGGTAATAGAGGCACTCAAAAATATAGGCTGTGATACTGCCAAGAGTGTACTTGCTCTCAACAGAGAAGAACTGATAAGGAGATCTGACCTGGAAGAAGAGACAATAGATGATGTATTAAAAATCCTGGCTTCAGAATTTGAAGACTAATTTACTCCCCAGACGATTTTATTAAAAGGGGAGTGACAATTTTTTAAATATTTTAATTCGCCAATGGCAGAAAGATTAGTAAAAATAGCAAAAGAACTGAATGTAGGTGTCGCAACGATCGTTGATTTCCTTGCATCAAAGGGTCATGTAGTCGAAAACAAGCCGACATCTATGATTTCCGAAGAGATGCATGACATTCTTCTCAAGGAGTTCAGATCTTCTATGGCCGAAAAAGAAAAAGCGGATCAGATTATCATAGGTACCAGGCCGGGGGGTGATCATAAGCATCATGACGAAAAACCAGCCGTCAAACCACTATTTTCTATGCCGAGGATGGGAGATTTAGATAAACCAGCCTTTGTTGCTCCTCCAGCCACCGAAACACCACAACCACAACAACAACAAAAAACACAACCAGAGCCAGAGAATGAGCCAGAGCTGACACCTGAAGATACTTCGTCTGAAGGATTTTATAAATCTGCGACAGAATTGCCAGGTCTCAAGGTGATGGGAAAAATTGATTTAAATAAACCAAAACCTGAGCCAAAGCCGGAGCCAAAACCTGTAAAACAAGAACCGTCTCCTGAATCCCCTGTCGCTAAAATTACACCACCAATTGAAACTACGACACCAGTTCAAGAAGCGGCAAAGGCAGGACCAGAAGTAGTAGAAGAAGAATTTATGAGAGCCGCAACTCCTCAGCTCAAAGGGTTGAAGATTATGGGTAAAATTGATACCAGCAAACTGGATAGTTCGACAAAACCTAAAGTAGTAGAAAAACCTAAAGGTCAGCCAGCACAACCTGTCAAAGGAGAAACAACTCCTCAGACCGCATCTACAATTTCTGAAAGCCAGAAAAGAAAACGTAAACGAAAAAAAGTAGTGGGTACAGGCCAGACCAATGATCAAAGACCTACAGGAGATGCATCACGACCTGGAGGTCAAAATGCGGGTTCCGGCGGGGCAGGATCGGGTGCCGGAAGAGGAAGACCTGTAAAAGACGAAGTAAAAGAAGTTTCTCAAAAAGAAATTGACGATAAAATCAAGGCCACAATGGCTCGCCTCAATGTAGGAGGTAAAAATAAACGTCAAAAGATCCGAAGAGACAACAGGGATACTAAAAGAGAAAAACAAGAATTGCAAGATTCTGAAAATGTCGAAACTACACTCAAACTTACTGAGTTTGTATCTGTATCAGAACTAGCGAGTTTACTGGATTTACCTGTATCTCAGGTTATTACCACTTGTCTCAGCTTGGGCATCATTGTTTCTATCAATCAGCGACTGGATGCTGAAATCATTGAGTTAGTTGCTGGGGAGTTTGGTCATGAGGTAGAGTTTATCAGCGCTGAAGAAGATATAGATGATGACATCATTTTTGAAGATGCTGAAGAAGATCTGGTATCAAGAGCACCTATCGTCACTGTCATGGGGCACGTGGATCATGGTAAAACATCCCTTCTTGACTTCATTCGATCAGCCAATGTGGTTAGCGGAGAGGCAGGAGGTATCACGCAGCATATCGGAGCATACGAAGTTAAGCTAGGACCTGAGCAGAAAAAAATCACCTTTCTGGATACACCCGGTCACGAAGCATTTACGGCCATGCGGGCTAGAGGTGCAAAAGTTACAGATGTTGCTGTAATCATCGTGGCTGCGGATGATCACATCATGCCTCAGACCAAAGAAGCAATCAGTCATGCTCAGGCGGCTGGTGTGCCGATGATCTTTGCGATTAATAAAATAGATAAAGCCGGGGCAGACCCTGAAAGAATAAAGCAAGAACTTGCCGCTATGAACCTCCTTGTAGAAGACTGGGGTGGGACTTATCAGTCTCAGGATATCTCAGCCAAGCAAGGTGTCAATATAGACAAATTACTCGAAAAGATATTGCTCGAAGCCGAAGTACTGGACCTTAAAGCTAATCCCGACAGACAAGGGGTAGGTACAGTTATCGAAGCATCACTCGATAAAGGTAAGGGGTACGTTACAAAAATTTTGGTGCAAAACGGTACAGTAGAAATAGGAGATTCTCTCGTGGCAGGACCATATTCTGGTAAAATAAAAGCCATGTTTAACGAACTTGGTAAAAAAGTAAAAAAAGCGGGACCATCTACTCCAACCCTCATCCTAGGGCTCAGCGGAGCTCCACAAGCAGGAGAAAAGTTTAAAGTGATGGATTCAGATCAGGAAGCACGCCAGCTGGCAGCCAAAAGAGCTCAGATAGAACGGGAACAATCAAATAGAGCCAGTAAACGGATCAGTCTGGATGAAATAGGAAGACGACTTGCTTTAGGTACTTTCAAAGAGCTAAATCTGATCGTAAAAGGAGATGTGGATGGTTCAATAGAAGCATTGGCAGATTCGCTTATCAAACTTTCAGTTGAGACTATTCAGGTAAATGTAATCCATAAAGCTGTTGGAGCCATTGCAGAATCTGACGTGTTGCTAGCATCAGCGTCAGACGCCATCATCATAGGATTCCAGGTAAGACCATCAGCAAATGCGAGAAATCTGGCAGAAAGAGAAGGTGTTCAGATAAAGTTGTATTCTATCATCTACGAGGCTATCGAAGAGATAAAATCAGCGATGGAAGGAATGCTGGAACCTACCAAAGAAGAGAAGATAGTAGCACAAGTGGAAGTACGCGAGACTTATACGATGTCTAAGATTGGTACCATTGCCGGATGTTATGTTACCGAAGGCAAAATCACAAGAAATACGCACATCCGAGTGATCAGAGATGGTATAGTGATCTTCCCTATGAAAGAAGGTGCACATGGCGAACTTTCTTCACTGAAGAGATTTAAAGAAGATGCAAAAGAAGTCAAAGGAGGATTTGAATGTGGCATCACAATTAAGAATTTTAATGATATCAAAGAAGCTGATGTCATTGAAGGATATGAAATCATTGAGATCAAACAAACCCTTAAATAGGATTTTCAGCCTGCAATGAACTCAGGACTTACCGCTGGCCAGACAGAACTAAAAGAATATCTTGAGAGTGTGATCGATGTGGTAAATAACCGAAGTTTTATTAAAGACGACCCTATTTGTATACCTCATCGTTTTACTCTCCAGCAGGATATAGAGATATCGGCATTTTTTACTGCAATATTGTCATGGGGTAACAGAAAGACCATCATCAATAAGGCTCTGGAACTGATGCATCTGATGGATGACACACCGCATGAGTTTATCCTACATCATCAGGAATCTGATAGATTGCGTTTTATAAATTTTAAGCACAGAACTTTTCAACCCATAGATATTCTGTACTTTCTTGATTTTTTTCAGCAACATTACCGCAACAATTCTACACTGGAAAATGCCTTTTATCCGGATACTTCTGTTATCTACAATCAGGAACAGGCTTTTATTCATTTTCATAATTACTTTTTTAAAAGCGAAAATGCACCGGAGCGAACACGGAAACATATAGCAACCCCTGAACGAAAATCCACTTGCAAAAGGCTTAATATGTTCATGCGCTGGATGGTAAGGTCGGACGACAGGATGGTTGATTTTGGGATATGGAAAACCATACCTATGTCCGCATTGATGATTCCACTGGATGTTCATGTAGAAAAATATGCCAGAAAATTTGGATTGCTTACCAGAAATCAAAGAGACTGGTGTGCAGTAGAAGAGATTACAAATCAACTGCGCAAACTTAACCCCAATGATCCTGTCCGGTATGACTTTGCGTTATTTGGCTTGGGGATTTCATCTGGTTTGATAGGTTATCCGTAGCCAGTATAGAAAAACCACAAACGATTTCTTATTACTTGATATTGGGATTTATAATTATTAGGATTTCCTAATAAATTTACTTCAAAAATATTTGAAAACAAATAGTTATAGAATAATTAAATATAAATACATCTTTTGACGAAATATTATTATTTACACAATCGAATGCGAAAACGATTGCAGCCAAATTTTGTTTGCAAAATAAAACTTTGTTTATTGGGCGGGAAAAAATTCCAATAAATTAACAAAGTTCTGATATCAGGTTATAGAGTTAGTACATCACTGTGTGTGCCAAAAATACTTTTAAGTAATGAAACAAATATTTATACTATACTGCATAAATTACTTGTTTTTATTGTTTCTTTGTATCCGTTTTTAAAAAAAGCCTTTCACAAAAAACCAACTTTATGCCCTTAAATGAAAAACACCTATTTTCAACTTATTAACCAGACATATTATTTTCCTCAAGAGGGATTTGACCTTAATCAAGGTAATCTCACTTTTCATGGCATTTCGCTCAAGTATCTGATAGAAAAATATGGGACACCATTCAGGCTTACTTACCTTCCGAGAATAGGTGATCAGATAAAAAAAGCAAAAAATTTTTTTAATAAGGCAATGAAGTCAAATAACTATAAAGGAGAATACCATTACTGTTATTGCACTAAATGTTGCCATTTTTCTCATGTCATAGAAGAGGCTCTGGAACACAATGTACATCTGGAAACGTCTTCATCCTTCGATATCGACATCATCAGGATTCTAACTGAAAAAGGAAAAATTAATAAAACAACTTATCTCATTCAGAATGGCCACAAAACAGAAGACTACCTGAACAAGATTATAGACCTGATAGAAGATGGGTACGAAAATGTAATCCCAGTCATGGACAGTAAGAGTGAGCTGGACAGATTTTACAGCAAAACCAAAAAAGAGCTGACTATTGGCTTAAGAATGGCGATAGATGAAGAACCCCAGTCATCTTATTATACATCCAGATTGGGAATCAGAAGTGCAGATATCCTGGATTACTATAAAACCAAAATTGCCAAAAAGAAAAGAGTGACCCTTAAGATGCTTCACTTTTTTGTGGATTCAGGTATTAAAGACAATCTGTATTACTGGGGAGAATTTCGCAAAGCATTAAAATTATTTGCAGAGCTCAAAAAGTTGTGTCCTTCTCTTGACTCTATCAATCTAGGCGGCGGACTGCCCATCAGAAATAATCTTGGATTTGAATACGATTATAAATACATGATCAATGAGCTCATCTCCAATATCAAGGAAGTGTGTACAGAAGAAGGTATTGAAGAGCCGGATATTTATACTGAATTTGGAAAGTATACTGTAGGAGAGAGCGGGGCAATAATATTTTCAGTATTGGAACAGAAGCAGCAAAATGACTCTGAACTCTGGTACCTGATAGACAACAGTCTTATGAATACCATTCCTGATGCTTGGTCAATTTTCGAAAAATTTATCCTGCTTCCTGTCAATAAATGGGACAATGAATACTCCAGAGTAAATATAGGAGGTATCAGTTGCGATCACTCAGATTACTATAACTCTGAAGACCTGAATCAGGAGATTTATCTGCCTACATATGATTCAGAAAAAGAAGAACCTTTGTACCTAGGATTTTTTCATACAGGAGCTTATCAGGATGCTATAAGTGGTTACGGGGGCATCAAACATTGTCTCATACCGGCACCAAAATCAGTCATCATCGACAGGGATGACAAAGGAAATATAGTGGACAGATTGTATAGAGATGAACAGACAGTAGAGCAGATGCTAAATATACTCGGCTATTGATTTTCAAAACTAAATGGATTAAAATTAACAAGCGGTAACGATAAGGTGTTGATGGATAATCTATAGCCAAATGTTGTTCTATACTTATGAAGCAATATTTTTATAATTTGGTTTAGACTAAAATAATTTTAAAAATGCAAATTACAGATTTTTTAAAGCACCATTATAAGCACTTTAACGCTGCTGCGCTAATTGATGCCGCCGACGGGTATGTAGCCCATCTAAATGAAGGTGGTAAGATGATGATCACTCTGGCGGGAGCGATGAGCACCGCCGAACTTGGCAAATCTCTGGCTGAACTAATACGGCAGGACAAGGTTCAGATTATATCCTGTACGGGTGCCAATCTTGAAGAAGATATCATGAATCTCGTAGCCCATTCACATTATAAAAGGGTGCCGAATTACAGAGAACTTAGTCCACAGGATGAATGGGACCTCCTCGAAAATCATTACAACAGGGTGACAGATACCTGTATCCCGGAGGAAGAAGCGTTCAGGAGACTGCAAAAGCATCTTTGGGATATCTGGAGTACCGCCGAAAAGAATGGAGAGAGATATTTCCCACATGAGTTTATGTACAAAATGCTCAATAGCGGAGTCCTGAAACAATACTATGAAATAGACCCGAAAGACAGCTGGATGTTAGCAGCTGCAGAAAAAAATATTCCTATCATAGTGCCGGGCTGGGAGGATAGTACCATGGGCAATATATTTGCTTCCTACTGCATCAAAGGTCAACTAAAAGCATCGACAACAAAGAGTGGCATTGAATATATGATGTGGCTAGCTGATTGGTATGTCAAAAACAGCGAAGGAAGGGGTGTGGGATTCTTTCAGATTGGCGGTGGAATAGCCGGTGATTTTCCTATATGTGTGGTGCCCATGTTGTACCAGGATTTGGAGATGCATGACATTCCGTTCTGGTCGTATTTCTGCCAGATCAGTGATAGCACTACAAGCTATGGATCTTACTCAGGAGCAGTGCCCAATGAAAAGATTACCTGGGGCAAACTGGATATCAGTACTCCCAAATATATCATAGAGAGTGACGCCACTATCGTAGCACCTTTAGTTTTTGCCATAATACTGGGCTTGTAATTTGGGATTTTGACCATCAAACATAACAGTTAAAAAAAGGAAGCCCTTGTAAAAAAGGCTTCCTTTTTTTATCGCATTCTGTCAATCAGTTTTATTATTTTCTTGCTTTCAGGACTGCATCTACAGACTTTTCTTTGCCTTCGCGGATGTATTTCACTTTGACCTTTTCGTTGGGATTGTAAGGGTGCAGAGCATCGATGAGACCATTGGAAGTAAAGATATATTTATCATTTATTTTCAAAAGTACATCTCCTCTCCTCAATCCAGCTGCAGCGGCAGCTGAGCCGTCTACCAGATCTGTGATGATTACCCCATTATCTGTATCTTCTATCATTACACCCATAGATGCTTTATTGTCATTTGGTTTATCTGCTTTGAAGTTAAACATTCGACGTTCTCTATCAGGAAAAAATCTTTCATCATCGTCATTGATCCATTCCATTTTTGCCTTTTTTCTATTTTTATCTTTATCCCCACGTACAATGATGATTTTTTTATCTTTATCATCATCACCATTTGATTTGACATCTACCGTCACTTCCATATTTTCACCATCAAAATTTTTATTGATGCTGATATTTTCCATTTCTTTTTTTAATTCGGCAGGCATCTCACCTTCTCCATCCCATTCTATCACTTTTTCACCATCACCATCTTTTTTGACGATTTTGTATTTTTCAATAGTTTTACCGTCTTTTTTGTCTGAAGAAATAATTTTAGAATTAGACGAAGATTTGGTGATCTTTATCACTTGTTGCCCATTTTTTCCTTTTTCTACATTGATTATTTCTATTTCTTCCGGCGACATTGACTTCAGTAGCTCCTCTGCTTCTGCACCTTCTGCTTCCTTTCTGGTTTCTGTAATTTTACCGTTCTCATCAGTTTTCTTTATGATTACCACTTTCTTTTGGGGTGTTTTGGTTTCCTGTGCTACGGAGATATTTACCATCATAGCTGAGAGAATTAAGCTGAATGCTATTTTAATACGATTATTCATGTTTTTTTAAATTTTAAAATTATTTGATTATAACGATTCTTACTCTAAATTATTATGTAATTAATATACCTTAAACTTCCTTTTTGATTCTTTGCCTTTATATTTAAACTGTAATTTTGAGTTTTTTTCCAGGACGGTGCCGGATGTTTCCTCAAAGACCCTTTTATACTTTTGAAAGATATTGTTTGGTTGTTTTTCTCCATTTATCTTCAGCAGTTTGCCGGTGAGTTCAACTTTATTTTCCTGACCCGGGATGAGTAACCCGTCTCTGTTTAGCGAATTTCCGATAGCATCAGAAAAGTTTTCTGATGCTTTTCCGAATTCAAAGCGTTTGGAATTATCATCAAAATCAAAATTATAATTTTGGCCTTCGCCATCATATTTGTATATTTTTACATCAGGACCTTGATGCTCTTTCCTGAATTCCGGAAAGGGAAACTTATCAAAATGAAAATTCATGCTATCCAGACCTTCAAAATTAAACCTTAAGTTTCCTAATTCTTTACGCAACTGTTCCTTTTTATCTTTTGATATACCATACCCTTTACCATTAAGCTCGTCCAATCTTCCCATCTCTTTTCTGAGACGCTCCATATCACCTCCTTGTAGTTCCTTCAGATTACCTAATTCCTTTTGGAGTTGCTCCATTTTTTCCTCCGAAAAACCAAAAACGTCACCTTCGCGCAATCTCAAATGGCCGAGATGTCCATGAAGATTTTTCAGCTTCCCATCCAGAAGTTTGTGATCAAACCCTAAGCCATTCAATTCTTTGAGATGCTCAAACCCTTTGAAATCAAAAGCTCCCATCAAAGAATCCATTTGAAAATCATGATTAAACTTGAAAACAAAAGGATCATTTTCGTCGCTATCCGAAAATAACATATGTCCAATGCCCTTACTGGAAGAGCGTGGTTTAAGCTCCGTAATTATTTCTGTATACTGCTCAAAATCCTTCTCATCGATTTTTTTACCATCGATTTCCAGCTCAGTAACTTTGCCATCTTCCATGGAAAGTTTTACCTCTTTGTCATTGGTTTTTTTCTGAATACGTAATGATTCCTTTTTATTGGGTAAGGTATCGCTTACTACGATGGTAATTTCGTTTTTCTGTTGGTCAGAAATCCCAATTTTTTGTGCCGATTTTTCAGAAGTTCCTGTCATGTCTTTTGTAATAAACATCAGGATTGCTACCAGTACAATGGATGTAATAATCTTCTCTTTGAGATAATTTCGTGTTTGTGCCATATTTAAAATCCTTTTTATGCGGTTAGAAAAAAAACTCTCTTGTTTACTGAAATTCATCGCCAATATTGGGTTGTTGTTATTTTGGAATATTTCCTGCATCTTGACAAGTGTGCGGGCATAATGGATATTGTCACCCATGTAACCGATAGCGAGATTGTCACAACAGCTTTCGCGTTCGAGCCTTATATTTGCTGATATCCACCATATAGCCGGGTGATAAAATAGAAGTGCTTCCATCAGGTTTTGAATGATATTGACATAGATGTCTTTGCGCACAAAATGTGCCAGCTCATGTGCGAGTATAGCTTCAGTTTCTGTAATATCCAATTGATTGATGATGCCTATAGGAAAAAGAATGATTGGCTTTAAAAAACCTAGAATCATAGGTGATTTTACATATATACTTTCTCCTATCGTAATGTTTTCTTTTACTTTGTAATGCAAACAAACCCTGCGAAATGCTTTGTATGTATCTTGACAATATATGGGGGTAGCCGTTCCCGAAAGAAACTCGACATAAGCGATGGACATAATAAATCTTATCGCAAAGAGAGCTACTCCTATCATCCAAGTATAAAATACTGGAAGCTGATATTGATCAATCCATGATTTTATAGAGAGTATTATATTATTTTTTTGATCGTTAGCAGATGAAAAGTCCGCAATGTCATTGATAAAAATTGTAACCTCCTGTCCATGATTATCAAAATAAAAAAGACAAAATGTAACTACTGCAGTTATAAATGAAAATATCATACTTCCCAGAGCTATTTGGTATTTTTTTGATGACTTTTCTTTCTGGTACAACTTCAGCATGACAGACATTGCTAACGATATAACTGAAAACTGCCATATAGAATGTATCAAAGTCCATACCAGCGCACTGATGATCGGATGATCGGATTCAAATAGGGATTGTATCATGTCAGGATTTATTTTCAAGTTTATTGATGAGGGACTTTAATTCCTGCAGCTCCTGGGGAGAAGATTTTGTGTTACCCAAGGCTTGCATGACCAGATTCATAGCAGAACCCTGAAAAGCAACATTGATAAAGTCGGTCATGAGATGATTTTTTGTTTCATTCTCACGCACTATGGCTTTATATATATGTGTTTTGGACGCTGTGTCTCTTTCGACAAGACCTTTTTCGTTCATGATCTGCATAAATTTTAAAGTGGTGGTGTACCCTACATCCTTTCGGGTATTAAGCAGATCATTAATGTCTCTTACAGACGAAGCACCCTTATCCCAAAGGATATATAATATTTCGAGTTCCGCATCTGTAGGTTTAAATTTTACCATATTCAGTATAATCTTATTAAAGCAAAACAAAGATATACGAAGGTTTTCGTATTGTCAATACTTAGTACGAAGAAGTTCGTACTATTAAGAAAAATTTAACTATTTTGCTCGAAATTATTGACTATCCAAACCTAGAAATACAGAGAATTAATAGAATATCTGCGACCTATCTTCATAACTTACAACAAATGAACTGACCTTCTTTAAAAAAAATAATACCTGATTTGGATACTATCTGTTTCGATGTTACATTTGTTAGGTTGGATAGTTTTATAATGAGTTTTTTTTACTTACAAGGTACAAAGAAAAAATGGACAACTTTTGATGTGTATAGAGGAGTTAAACATTTATCGTGACGCTGTGTGAAAATCATGATTTAATACTTACAAAATATGAGACGATTTTATTTCATTATCGGTATTGTTTTGAATGCTGTGTTTACACAACTGATGGCTTGTTCGTCCATTGTACTCAAGAATGAAAACAATACTTTTCTGGCAAAAAATTTTGACTGGACCTATGGAGATGCATATGTTATTAAAAATCTCCGGGGTATACATAAAACAGCTTTTTATACATCTGAAGGCGATCCGGTAAAGTGGAAATCAAAATATGGTAGCATAACATTCAATCAAAACGGCAAAGAAATGCCTTATGGCGGTATCAATGAAGCGGGACTGGCGGTGGAGATGTTATGGTTGGATTACACAGAATATTACAATGCATTATCAAACCCTTATTTAAATGAGCTGGAATGGATACAATACCAGCTTGACAATTACACCGACGTAGATCAGGTGATATCCAATGTAAATTCACTCTCCATCAGACCATTTAAAGGTAAAATACATTTTGTAGCGGCTGATACAACCGGAAGATCAGTAATAATTGAACATATCACCGGGAAGGTCACTTATGAAACAAAATCAATAAATCAATGTCAGGCTATCACCAATTATGATATCAAATCATCTGCAAACTGGTATTCCAATAAAGATAACGCATCCAGAGGAAATGTCACAAATGCTTTATTCAGATATTCTCAATTGCAATCCGAAATTGAAAAAAATAGTTTTGCAAAAGATTTATCTGTAAAAACAGCCTTTGACTTATTGGAAAAAGTCACTATTCAAAAAGGGGATTTTAAAACTTACTGGACTATAGTGTACGATCTGAAAAATAAGCAGGTACACTTTAAAACCTGTGATGAAAAAAGTATAAAATTTATTGATCTTAACGGCTTGGATTTTGATAAAGATACTCAAGGGTTATTGATCAATACAAAGGAAAAAGGTAATATATCAAACCTTTTGAAAGAATTTGTGATAGCAAATAATACAACTCTAATTTCAAAAAGTTTTACCCAATTAGCCCTGGGTAAACTGAATTTTAGCGAAGTGTCCGAGCATCAATTTACTTTCATATCTAAACAGGAAAATTCGTATATAAAGAACTATGCCGTCCTAAAGATAAATGTTTCCGTTGATGACAGCACCAAAATAGGGAGGCTTGGCATAGTTATTACAGAAAGTGATATTAATTTGAAAAACTTTACACCATTCAGGGACGCCGTACATCAGGTTTTTATGAATAATACAAAATATTCATGGGTTTATTATGGATTACCAAAAGGGAGTTATGCAATAGCCGCTGCACAGGATATTAATAATAATAGAAAGCCGGATTTTGCTTCTGAAAAGTATGCATTCAGTAATGATGCAAGAGTAGCTGGAGATAAAATACCTACATTTGATGAGTGCAAACTGGAGATTATTGACAATTACCATGTAGTTCAGCTAGTATTAAAAGCACGGGAGTAAAACCATCATTTAAATAAGTATCTAATAAGTTTTTATACCTTGAATACTTGCTGCTAATCTTTTGAATCCTGGTTTCCCTCAAAATCAGGAAAAACAAAAACATTTTATATCATGTTAAATAATCTTGTCATTTTTAAGTAATATGCTAGAATCGGTAAAGAGAATTTTTTCTTTTATAAAGGAAGCCATCAAAGGAGAAGATAGGGACTACACTCAGGGTAATATTCGGACTGCCATTTTTTTATTGGCAATTCCGATGATACTTGAGCTTAGCCTTGAAAGTGTTTTTGCCCTGGTTGACATATATTTTGTAGGAAAGTTGGGTCAGAATGCTGTTGCTGTAGTAGGCTTTACTGAATCTATGATTACTATTATTTATTCAGTTTCTATTGGCCTGAGTACAGCTGCTACCGCAATAATAGCAAGGAGAGTGGGCGAAAAAAACATCCACGGTGCGGCCAAAGCAGCGGTACAAGCAATCATTATTTCAGTTTTGGCATCATTAATTTTAGGCATTACAGGATGGATATATGCAGGTGAAATGCTTAGGTTTATGGGGGCTTCCGAAGCCGTTATTTACGAAGGCATAAATTTTACCAAAATCATGTTCGGATTTAATATTGTCATTGTATTATTATTTCTGATAAATGGTATATACAGAGGAGCGGGTAATGCTGCTCTGGCTATGAAAAGCCTGTGGATAGCCAGCTTAATAAATATTGTTTTGGATCCTTTACTCATTTATGGAGTGGGTAGCTGGAACGGATGGGGGATAGAAGGTGCAGCCATTGCTACATGTATCGGAAGAGGATCTGGTGTTATGTATCAGCTTTATCACCTCTTTAGCGGAAGTGGCCTAATAAAAATCAGAAGGTCAGACATAATGCCTGATATGTCAGTGATGAGATCGATGATAATCCTTGCATGGCCGGCAACATTTCAGTTTATCATCGCATCAGGAAGCTGGATTGTTCTCACTAGGATGGTGGCTGAGTCAGGAGGGACAGAGGCAGCAGCTGGATACCAGATTGCTATCAGAAATGTAGTATTTTTTATACTTCCGGCTTGGGGACTATCTAATGCTGCGGCTACACTTATAGGTCAAAACCTCGGGGCCGGTCAACCTGAAAGGGCTGAACAAAGTGTGTATCTTACTACAACCTAACCTGAGCGGAAAATAAAAAACAAGTAGGAGATAATGTATGCATTTAATTGATAATGTGTATCTTGGTGGTGAAAACGAAAGAATCCCAAATCACCCAAAAAGTGCAAAATTATCTCCTATGTGTGCAAAGATAACAAAAATTGGAATTACCAAAGATAGAATTTCATCAAGAGGTGGGTTAAC
>JAYTNJ010000111.1:0-2168 GCA_043748345.1 Saprospiraceae bacterium | reverse complement strand
GAAAAACTGAGGGGCGTTTTGGCCATGCATATCGGAAACTCATTAAATCCAAGCTTATAAATCTGAGCTAATTGAGATTTGGCTTTAGATGAATACTCTACCCAATCAGCACCATAAATTATGCTTGCAACAGTATTTATTTTATGTTCTATTGAGTCTTCAAGCTTATATAATGGTTTAAACTCATTCATTCCCTGCTGTATATTGTCTACAACAGCATGGGCAAGTTCAGCGGATCCTACACCTCCGTCAGAAAACGAAGTACTAATAAGTGCTTTTGAACCTTTTTCCGCACACATATTTATTACTTTATCCAATTCAGCCTTTGTATCTGTGGGGAAAGCGTTAACAACTACTATAGGCTTGATACCAAATTGCTGAATATTTTCTATATGCTTCTCCAGATTGCAGAATCCTTTTTCAATTGCTTCAAAATTTTCAATCAAAAGTGAGTCTTTCGAAGCACCTCCATGATGTTTTAATGCTCTAACTGTAGCCACAACCACTACAGCATCCGGTCTAAGACCTGATTTCACACATTTGATATGAAAAAATTTTTCTGCCCCAAGGTCTGCCCCAAATCCTGCCTCCGTAACAACATAATCTGACAAAGACAATCCCATTCTAGTAGCAATGACTGTATTTGTGCCCTGCGCAATGCTGGCAAAAGGTCCTCCATGAAGGATTGCCGGGTTTCCTTCCAGGGTCTGAACGAGATTGGGTTTAATGGCATCCTTTAATAGTACTGTCATGGCACCTACTGCCTTGATGTCTCTGGCAAACACCGGATTGCCTTCAAATGTCTGACCAATATAAATATTGCCGATACGTTTTTTTAAGTCTTCCAGATCAGAAGACAGACAAAGAATGGCCATAATTTCAGATGCAGGTGTGATATTAAACCCATCCTCTCTCATCATTCCATTTGTTTTACCACCAATACCGATGATAATTTGTCTCAATGCCCGATCATTCATATCCATGACTCTTTTCCAGAGGATCGTTCGTGGGTCAAGATTTAAAGTATATTGTTTGTTTTGAATATTATTGTCTATCATGGCAGATAAGAGATTATTAGCCTTTTCGATAGCTGAAAAATCACCTGTAAAATGCAGGTTGATATCCTCCATTGGGATTACCTGAGCATAACCACCACCTGCAGCGCCACCCTTGACACCAAATACAGGTCCCAATGAAGGTTCTCTAAGGACTGCAATAGCTTTTTTTCCAATAAAATTTAATCCATCAGACAATCCGATCGCCATAGTTGTTTTGCCTTCACCATAGCGAGTAGGTGACAAGGCAGTTACAAGAATAAGCTTTCCACGAGGATCTGGATTCTGAAGTGAAGGGGGTAATTTAGCTTTATACTTACCATAATATTCCAGATCATCTTCTTTAATATTAAGCTTGGATGCTATCTCTCTGATATGTTTGATTTTGGCTGATTGTGCGATTTCTATATCGCTGGGAAATGTTGGCATATTCTTTAATGATAAGTTTGCGCAAATATCAACAAATTTAGTTTTCCTCCTTATGATAACAACACCAAAATTAGCCTTTTACCAATGACTTTGATCATATATTAAAAAAGAGAGCATCAATCCCAAGACTGATGCTCTCTTTTTTATCAAAACATGAAAAAATTATTTTTTCCAGGGTAATCTATGGGCAGCTCTTCCTATTTCAGTACCATATCGTACACCTTCTTCACAATCCATCCTGAAGTGAACTCCAAGTGGAACCCGTGACCATGCGTTTTCGAGACTCATTTCATAAAAACTACTGAAAGTACGTGGTGTACCTTCAAATTCTACTCTGTTTTTATGACAATTGTCAGTCATCCCGTAATTATACCCAAATATAAAACCAAGTGCCTCAGCTCCTGCAGCTCCCATAGTAGAGTGTCCTGAAGGGTATGCCGGGAAAGATGGAGATATACCCCTGTCTCCTGACAGCGGGTTTTGAAGCGCTGGCTCCCAAGATGGGTCTATCAACCTTTTAATGTATGTCTCGGGTCTCTCAACATTATAAAAATACTTTGAATTCCAACAAGCAATTCCTGCATCATTACTTGCTATACCAACCATTGCGGTCATCCATACAGCAGTTTCAAGACTGCTTTTTTCAAGTTTTAATACTTGGTCACCTATAGCGAGAAACCTTAT
>JAYTNJ010000110.1:0-15325 GCA_043748345.1 Saprospiraceae bacterium | reverse complement strand
TTCTTGTGGAAAGACCAACTCTAACAAGATGGTCTTACAAAGGTGTCAAATCCGGAAAACACGAAGATCTAAATGATTTGATAAAAACCATTCTTACTAAAGGAGGGATTGTCACTGATGATCAAAAAGAACTTGCCCGTACAAAAGTTAAAAAATATTTTGTCGAGAAAGGAAAACTAGATGCCAATGTTACGGTAAATGAGTATCCTGAAGAAGGTAAAACATCTGGTATTCGTCTTGAATTTGATATTGATCAAAAAGAAAGAGTAAAAGTCGAAGATATAATTTTTGAAGGAAATAAATCATTTTCTGATAGGAAGCTCCGTAAAAAAATGAGTAAAACTAAACGAAAAGGAACAATTTTTAGAAAAACAAAATTTGTAGACAAGGAATTTCAGGAAGATTTGAAATCCCTGACTAAATTCTATCATAACGAAGGATTTAAAAACATGACAATATTAAGTGATACATCCTATAGAAATATTGATGGAAATATCATGATTAAAATAAAAATCGAAGAGGGCAACAGGCATTATTTCAGAGATATAAAATGGAAAGGAAACTCACTTTATTCTGATGATCAATTGTATGCTGTACTGGGTATATCCAAAGGAGATATATATAATCCTGAAATGCTACAAAACAGGCTCAAATTCAGCTTAGATGGAAGAGACATATCTTCTTTATACTTAGATGACGGATATTTGGCTTTCGATGTAAATCCGACCGAAATTTCTGTGGAGAATGACTCTGTTGATATAGAAATGAGAATTTTTGAAGGCCCTCAATTTACGGTTGAAAATATTGTAATCAAAGGAAATGACCGGACCAACGAGCACATAGTGAGAAGAGAAATCAGAACAAGACCAGGTCAGAAATTCAGCAGATCAGATATCATAAGATCACAACGAGAAATAATCGCTCTGGGATATTTCAACCCCGAAGCATTAGGCATCAATACACCTGTAAATCAATCGAGAGGTACAGTAAATATTGAATATCAATTGGAAGAAAAACCTTCTGATCAGCTTGAGTTATCGGCTGGTTATGGTGGATTCAGCGGTCTTATAGGTACTTTAGGTGTTGTCTTTAATAATTTTTCTGTCGCAAATATTAGAGACAGGTCTACTTGGAGCCCACTACCACAAGGTGATGGCCAAAAACTGTCCGTACGTTTGCAATCCAACAGTCGCTTTTTTAAATCTTATAATTTTTCATTTACCGAACCATGGCTGGGTGGAAAAAAACCCCGCTCATTTACAATTGGTGCAGTTCAGACAGCTTTTGATTATTCATTGTCAGGACAGGGCAAACTTAAAATTACCAGGGGGTTTATAGGTATTGGCTCTCAAATGAAATGGCCGGATGACTTTTTTGCATCTAATACCACTTTAAACATAGAGCAAATAAACCTTGACAATTTCAGATCAGGAGGATTTGCCATCACTAAAGGAGCTTTTAATAACTTCAGCTTACGTCAGACTTTTACACGAAGTAGTATTAGTGACCCTCTTTTCCCACGTCGCGGCTCAAGAGTGACACTATTATTACAGGTTACGCCTCCTTATTCTTTATTCCGAAAGGAGAAATTTTTTGAAATTTCTCCGGAAAGAGAAAATGAAATTCGGCGAGAACTAGCATTTGAAAACGGTCCGGCAAGACCAGTTACAGAAGGAGAAGTTGAATCCAAAAAAAATGAATTGAGAGAAGCAAATAAATTTAAATGGCTGGAATATCACAAATGGAAAATTACTTCTGAATGGTATTATAACATATTTGATAAATTTGTCATTGCTTCAGTAGTCAAAATAGGGATTTTAGGTACATTTAATAATGATATAGGTGTAGCTCCTTTTGAAAGATTTGAGTTGGGAGGGGACGGTATAAATAATCAGAATGCAGGACTTCAAGGTAAAGAAATCATAGCCCTGAGAGGCTATGACACCAGAGATATAACCGGAAATGGTGCAGCGACTAGCACAGGTGGTTTCCAGGGAGCTCCTATATATAATAAATTTACAGTAGAACTTAGGTACCCCTTATCACTCAACCCTAATTCTACCATATATGTCACTAGTTGGGTACAAGGTGGTAATGCATACAGGAGTGCCAAAGACTATAATCCGTTTGACCTCAAACGATCTGCCGGATTTGGTGCGAGGGTATTTTTACCTATGTTTGGATTACTTGGATTTGACTATGGGTGGGGATTTGACAAAGTCGTCACAGATGGTAAGTTTGGCAGATTTAATATAGTGTTAGGATTTGAACCGGAATAGTATTAAAATTTCGTTAATCTGAATGAATCAGTAACTTTTAAAATCATACATCAGTTTATTTATCATAATTTTTAAAACAAAAAAAACAAGAAATGAAACACACTTTTTTTACTATCTTATTAGCAGCTTTTACATTTTTACATTTACATGCACAGAAATTCGGATACGTGAACACGCAGGAGCTACTCAGTAATATGGCAGAAATGAAACTGGCTGATAATCAAGTACAGGCATTACAAAATGAACTTATTTCAAAGGGAGAGCAAATGGTGATTAAATTTGAAGCAGAATACAAAGCCTATATGACTGAAGCTAACGGTGGTACCTTGTCTAAAGTTACAATGCAACAAAAAGAAGCAGTACTTGTAGCAAAACAGGATGAAATTAAAAAATATGAAACTGAGATCCAACAAAAAGTTGCCGCAAAAAGAGAAGAACTTTACAAGCCTGTTATTGATAAAGTGAAAGCAGAAATTGCTAAACTCGGAAAGGAAGGTGGTTATACCATTATTTTTGACTCTGCCCCGGGCATGATTTTACATGCGGCAGATTCTGAAAATCTTATGCCGGTTATCAAAACAAAATTAGGAATAAATTAAAAAAAAGCAACATGAAAATGCAAAAAGGGCTGATAGACATATTTATCTGCCCTTTTTAATTTGCCAAATCTACCTATTTCTAACAATCAGAATTCCTTCTGGTATCTGTAATAGACAGAATCTTCCAAGTACCATGTAGCTTTATTAAGGTGAAAGCATTAACACCACAATGGCTGAAAATATCATTAAGATAAAAATGGTAGGGAGTCCAAACGATAGCCATATCTCCATCTATCATAATAGTAAAACTTAGGAGACGCTCATCATATTTTAATCCTGGCTTTTTTGTGCCTATGATTTTTAAAAAATTTTCACCTGATTCTTCTTTTAAATGCGTCTCGCCTGTTTTTGAAGTTACAATAGATTTTAAAATGAAGCCATTCGCAAATGTTTGATGTACAAGACTCGAATCAAATGAAGACATGCCTGTAAACATCTGGTTAATACATGATTTGATGAGGATTGTGTCGTGCTGACAGTAAAGTCCAGGTAATAATCCTTTGTAAAAAAAACAAAAAAAGATTATCCCAAAATTAACATTTAAAACACTTTTCAATATTCTCATTATTTTAAAAATTTATGGTTTATTTTGTGAAGTTTTTTACCTCCGAACTTAATATATTTCAGCAAATTAAGCAGAATTTTATATACCAAATGTTTTTTTAATACTTTTTTCTAAATTAATCATGGCAGAGCAAAAACTGGTAACTCCTTACTCAGACAGTGAAACTTCTAAAAAAAGTCAAGTCACCCTTATGTTTGATAAAATAGCACCCTATTATGACAATCTGAACAGAATTTTGTCATTGGGTATAGATGTCTTATGGCGCAGAAAAGCCATCAGGCTTTTGGCCAAAGAACATCCATTGACCATTCTGGATATTGCTACCGGAACTGCTGATCTGGCTATTGAGGCCGCCCATGTCATTAAACCTCATAAAATCATTGGGCTTGATATATCTGCAAACATGTTAAAAATAGGTGATGAAAAAATAATAAATAAGGGGCTAAAAGATATTATTACTTTAGAGCTTGGAGATAGCGAAAATCTGAAATACGAAACGGAAAGCTTTGATGCTGTGATGGCTGCATTTGGTGTAAGAAATTTTGAAAACCTAGAAAAAGGCCTGGAAGAAATGTTTCGGGTATTAAAGCCCGGTGGAACTCTTATGGTATTGGAGTTTTCAAAACCTAAACATTTTCCTTTAAAACAATTTTTCAATGTATACTTTAAAAACATTTTACCCGTTATAGGTAAACTAAGGTCAAAAGATGATAAAGCATATAAATATCTATATGAATCAGTTCAAGTTTTTCCTGATTATAATGATTTTATCAATATTCTGATCAAAATTGGTTATTCCAAAGCAAATTTTAAAGTCTTAAGCGCCGGCATATGCTGCATATATATTGCAAAAAAATAATTCTTTCACTTCTTCTAATGCAACTTACCATAAATTTGGCAGGCCAGATAGGAGGTAAAGACAATCGCAATTTCAGAGATTTTAATAGGAAATCATACTATTTTGGAATTAATATAGGATTCAATAATTCAGGGTATAAACTTCACCAATCAGGTTTTTTTATAAACAACGATAGTATCAGAGTCACTGAAGGTAAAAGTGAGATAGGTGTCAATATGCACATGGTCACTAATCTTAAATTGGGTGAATATTTTGACTTCCGCTTTCTGCCAGGTTTTTCTTTTGCACAAAGAGGATTTGAGTTTGCTTCAGTAAGTGATCCTGAGAGAATAGATGAAAGAAAGATTGAATCAGTTTTTTTTGAGCTCCCGTTTCATTTGAGATTTAAATCAGAACCATATAAAGATAAGCGGATGTTTGTCGTCGCAGGACTTAAATACAGTTATGACGTTCAGTCCAATTCAAAATCCAGAAAATCTCTTATTAAAATAGCACCGCATGATTTTCAATACGAAGTAGGTGTGGGTATGCAGATGTTTTATCCATATTTTATATTTTCTCCTGAAATAAAATTTTCAAGAGGAATTGGAAATATACTATTGTATGACAGAACTCAAAATGAAGCACGGGTACTTGAAAACGTTGTTTCTCAAATCTTTACCATTTCATTTAACTTTGAAGGATAAAAGGACTTTTATCCCCTCATTTTATCCAAAAGTATACTTAGTTTTTGGTATTCTTCTTCGGTCATATATCGGTAATTACCTTCATTTGCTTCAACAGCTGTTGAAATTTCAGTTAATTTAATATTACCAGCTTCAGTTAACAAGACATGTACTTTCCTTTTGTTATCCTGACATATCTTCCGTTGTACCCATCCTAATTTTTCCAACTTATCAAGTAATCTGGTAAGATCTGCCCCTTTATCTATAATCACGTCCAGGATATAACCAGGTGAAACAGGTTCAGGATACTTGCCTTTTAATATCCTAAGTACATTAAAGTGTTGACTTTGAATCTTAAAATTTCCGAAAACAGTATTATGAGCGTCTCTGAAATAATTTGACGTATATAAAAGATTAATGATAGCTTTCTGGTAGCCATCTCTGAAACGTTGCTGCTTGATAAGTTTATCAATTTCCATATCTACAATCATTCATGTTTTCCTACAAAACAACAGATAATAAAAATATTTGTTGCAACAAGCGTTTAAGTAAAAATAAAATATCCACCAAATTTATTTAAACATCTAACACCTGCTGTCTGACCCACTCAAGGTATTCTGCATTACATGATACCGACCAACTGAGGATAGCAGGAGTCTTATATGGATGTATCTTTTTGATTGAATTTTCCAATACACCAGACAGTTCAGTTAAACTTTTCATTATGGCGATCCATTCATTTTCATGTACTACGGAGTCAGCCCAATTATATACACTCTTAGATTCAACAATATTACCACAGGCAATTAACCGATCTGATAGTAAGTGCGTTATTAATTTTTTAGCTTCATCAGCATCAGGGCAGGGTACATAAAAAATTACTAATGCCATTAAAGTGCAAGAATTTCAGCCATTTTCACAAGATCTTTATTGAGTGTTTTACTTTTACTTATGGCATCTATAAATGGGGTAAATGTAATTTTATCATTAATTATACCTAGAGCAACACCTCCTTCTCCCTTCAATAATGCCTGCACTGCAGAATGGCCCATTCTACTGGCAAGAACTCTATCCATGGCTGTTGGAGACCCCCCCCTCTGAAGGTGACCAATGATGGTTACTTTAATATCAAAATGAGGATTCAGGACTTTAATCTGTCTCGCCAACTCATTGGCATCGCCATTGAGATTTCCTTCAGCCACAATAACCAGATTAAATAATTTCTGTCTCTTTACCGACTTACGTAAAGTATCATTCAGGTCCTCGATGGTTTTTTCTGTCTCCGGAAGAAATATGGCACCTGCACCACTGCCAATACCTGTATGTAGGGCAATAAATCCCGCATGACGCCCCATCACTTCAACAAAAAAGAGCCTGTTATGTGAGTCGGCAGTATCTCGTATTTTGTCTACTGCTTCAATAGCAGTATTTATCGCCGTATCAAATCCAATTGTATAATCCGTACCAAAAATATCATTGTCAATAGTTCCCGGCAAACCTACGAATGGTACCTTATATTCCTTCATGAATATATCAGCTCCCGTGTAAGTACCATTTCCACCTATAGCCACTACGCCGTCTATATCATGTGCCATCAAAGATTCATAAGCCAGCTGACGGCCTTCGGGTGTTCGAAAAATTTCACTTCTTGCAGTCTTTAGTACAGTCCCGCCCCGTTGAATAATATTTGCTACATCTCCTACTTCTAATCGTTTGATATCACCATTCACCATTCCATCATATCCTCGGTAAATACCGTAAACATGTAAATCGTGATACACAGCTGTCCGCACAACAGCCCTAACCGCTGCATTCATTCCAGGTGCATCTCCACCGGATGTAAAAACCGCAATTCTTTTAACAATACTCATTTATTTATATTTTTTATGATACTCTATAAGTTGGAAAATAGGCTGATGGATCACTTCAGAAGTAAAAAGGCCATATTCTGAAAGTACTTCATCCAAATATTTTTTATGGTAATAGGCTATAGACCCCACAAAACTTAGGGAGAGGATTCTACATTCTTCATATCTGAGAATCCGTAGCTCAATAAATTCCCTGAAAATCCTTTTAATTAGATCATCTTTCCATTGACCATTGATTTTTGGTAAAAAATCCGCAAAGGAAGCAATATAGCGGTTTCCAGTGGTTGAACGATATACATTCTCTATTACCTGAGTTTTAGTGATCTTGTAATTATCTTCAAAAATCATTCTTTCCTTTGAAGGCATTGTCCCATAAAAATACGCTTTTATAATTTCTTTTCCAATATGAACTCCTCCACCTTCATCTGAAAAAACGTAACCTAAAGACGGAATAGCCTTTATAATTTTGTCACCATCATAAACACAAGAATTTGACCCTGTACCCAGGATGCACACAATACCTTTTCCCATTCCAAAACATGCTCTTGCAGCTGCTATTGTATCTCCTTCAACCTGAACATTTCCATTAAACCCGTACTGATTCAACCATAATTGAATCCTAGAATTACTTTCAGGGTCATCAGCACCTGCACCATAAAAATAAATATCACTCCTTCCTGCAAATTCTTCACAAAGGTCTTTATATTCATTTAGATCAGGCAATTCAATTTGGGTGGAAGGATTAATTCCTCTGGTTCTATAAAAACGCTGATTTTCAGAGTCATCGACCACAACCCAATCAGCCTTAGTGGATCCGCTTTCGACAATTATAAACATCCTTATTGTGTTTAAGACACCAAGTTATAATAAGATACGAACAAAGGTAATTGTTTAAGGTAACTTTCGAAGACTTAACTGACATATTGTTATTATTTTTTGGAGAATAGATGTCTATAGTTTATATTTGTATTATATTATTTTCAATATAAAATATAAACGGTTTTATGCCAATTATGAATGTCACAGTTATTGGTGCTGGTACTATGGGCAACGGAATAGCGCAAGTCTTTGCTATGAACAATTACAACGTAACACTTTGTGATATATCTTCGGACGCTTTGAATAAAGCTTTAAATAACGTGCGAACGAATCTTGAAAGAATGGCAAAAAAGGGGTTGATTGCTGATTCTGAAATATCAAAGTCAATTAATAAAATTAAAACCACTACTTCTATAACGGAAGGAGTAAAGTCAGCAGACTTGATTATTGAAGCTGCATCAGAGAATATTAAAGTAAAAGAAGATATTTTTAAGCTAATTGACAAGGAGGCTCCTCTGCATTGTATTCTCGCTTCTAATACATCATCTATATCCATTACACAAATAGCTGCAGTCACTTTACGCCCTGAAAAAGTTATTGGTATGCACTTCATGAATCCCGTTCCTGTGATGAAACTGATAGAAGTCATAAGAGGCTATGCTACAACTGATGAAGTTTGCCATATAATAATGCAGCTCTCCAAAGCAATTCAAAAAGTACCTGTTGCAGTAAATGACTACCCTGGATTTGTTGCAAATAGAATCCTGATGCCTATGATAAATGAATCTATTTACACATTATTTGAAGGCATTGCGGGTGTTGGAGAAATTGATACCGTGATGAAACTGGGTATGGCCCACCCTATGGGTCCACTTGCCTTAGCTGATTTTATAGGCCTCGATGTATGCCTTTCCATACTTAACATAATGCACGAAGGATTCGGAAATCCCAAATATGCTCCTTGTCCGTTGTTGGTAAATATGGTAGTAGCCGGTAAACTGGGAAAAAAATCGGGAGAAGGGTTTTATCAATATATAGAAGGTTCTAAAGATATTTCAATTTCGAAAAAATTTTTAAACTAGTCTTTTTCAATGTATCAAACGACAGAATGGGATGATAAAAAACCATGTGCCGGACTCAAAGTTCTGGATCTGTCTGGTATTCTTGCAGGGCCCTTAACCGGATCATTTTTTGCTGAATTGGGCGCCCATGTGATAAAAATTGAAAATAAACTCACAGAAGGTGATGCAACCCGTCAATGGAAACTACCTTCTGAAAAAAAGGAAAATCCTTATTCAGCGTATCACTACAGTGCCAACTATGGAAAAGATATTATTTTAAAAGATCTTACCAAGCTTTCTGACAGAGAAGATGTAGAAAAGATCCTTTCAGAAAGTGATATCGTAATATCAAATTTTCAAAAGAAAACCGCACAAAAACTGGGGTTTTTACCAGAAGAAATTGTCAAAAAATATCCTTCAATTATATTTGCTCAGTTAAGCGCCTATCACTTTGACGATCCAAGACCTGGTTATGATCTAGTGATGCAAGGAGAAACAGGCTGGATATCCATGAATGGTACTGATATCCATCATTTAGCAAAATTACCCGTGGCCATTATTGATGTAATAGCAGCCCACCAGATGAAAGAAGGAATTCTTCTGGCAATGTGGAAAAAAGAAAAAACAGGTTCAGGTAGTATTGTTCACGTTTCTCTGTATAAAAGCAGTATCTCCGCTTTAGTAAATCAGGCATCCAACTATCTCAATGCAGGGCACATTCCTGAACCCTTAGGTACATTACACCCTAATATAGCTCCATATGGTGATATTTTTATATCCCAAGACCAAATGAAGTTTATTCTTGCAGTAGGAAGTGATGCACAGTTTAAAAAACTATGGTTTACCCTGATATCAGATGCAGAAGATTACGGTACTTTTGAATTTAATTCCGAAAGGGTAAACCATCGGAGAACATTAAGGAATAGATTGCAGCAAGAGTTTAGTAAATTATTTTTTGCAGATATTAAGATATTGATAGAGGCCATTAATGTTCCTTTTTGTCTCATATTGAATATGCTTGATGTTTTTAAAAATGAACTAGCAAATGAAATGGTCCTCCCGATGATAGCCGAAAAAGAAAAATCATATTCTGTAAGTAATATAGCTTTTGATATTTGTTGAATTATTAATAGCAAATATATTATATTAGTACGGTTTTTGATATACTTAATATACAATGAATTAAAATTCAGTATTTTAACATATTACATTGTTTTATAATTGATTATATATATAATTATTAATTTATGATTAAAATATACCATGTCTTGAAGGGCAGATTCATTTTCATATCTTCAATTTGGGCGTTTTTTTTAGTTTTTTTAACAACACTAAACGGCCAGGATCTCCATTACAGTCAGTTTTATAATTCACCTCAAAACATCAATCCAGCTCTGACTGGTATGTTTAATGGGGATCACAGGATCATGGTTTCGATGAGAGATCAATGGCGTTTTGTACCTGTGCCATGGTTTACACTTAGTGGTGCATATGACAGAAAACTTTATGTATTGAAAGGAGAAAAACATTTTTTAGGCGTTGGGGCAAGCCTAAACCATGACAGACAAGGCGATTCTAAACTTAACCTTTCTTCACTAAACCTTAATGGTGCTTATCATAGAATTATCAATGCTCAAAATATTATAAGTGCAGGTATAGTAATAGGCTTTTCGTCCAGAGGATTTAATAACCGACTCCTAACATGGGATAAACAATGGGATGGGGAAGTATTTAATAGCAACCTACCTACGGGTGAATCGTTCAGCAATCTTGAAAGGGTAAATTTTATGGAGACAGGTCTTGGTCTTAATTACAGATATCAAAAGAATTCAAGAACCTTTGCAGATGTTGGTGCTTCAGTTCTCCATTTATTAAAACCAAATTCTGCCTTTTACAATAATGATGTAGCAGATTTACCTAGAAGAGTAACATTATCAGGAACCGGCCAAATCAAGTTGGCAAAAGTGTTTGATATTCAACTCAATTTTTTACATCAGATTCAGGGTAAGTATAATGAAACAATTTTTGGTGGTTTAGGTAAGATGTACTTGAGTGAAAAACGAGGTAAAGAAATTCAGCTCCACGCAGGATTGGGTTACAGAACTGCTCAATCATTTATTCCAAGCATGGCTATTCAATTTAATAATGTATATGTGGCATTAAGTTATGATATAGATACAAATCAGTTTAACGACATAGTAAATTCGAATAAGGGCGGTCCGGAAATACATGTAAGATATATCATTGCCAATGTCAAACCCATGAAAGAAATGAAAGTTTGTCCGGTTTATTAGTATAAATTTAAATAGAATGAAATTTCACAATATAAAATACATCAATTGTTTAATATTGCTACTTTGTTGCTTTTCTGTAGCCAATGCTCAGTCTCCATCTAAAAGACAGTTTATAGAGTCGGCCGAAAGAGAATTTGCAGATAAAAACTACTACGGAGCATTGCTGTATTACAATGAAGCTCTTGAATTTGACGAGTCTGACAAAGAAATATTATTTAAGTCAGCCGAATCAGCCCGATTGTTCAATGCATATTCCAAAGCAGCAGAAAAGTATCATATACTGATAGATTCTCTCAACGATAACTCTCAACCTGTTGCAATTTTCTGGCTTGCCCACATGAAACAGCGCATGGGAAAGTACGACGATGCCCGAAAATATTATGAAATGTATCTTTCAGAGTATGGTGATACTGATAGTATATTTACTGCAAGAGCGAAAAAAGAAATGGCTTCCGTCGATTATGCAACATCTCTTTCTAAGGAATTTAAACGTAATATTAAATTTGATAAACTCGGAGAAGATATAAATACACCGGCATCTGAAGTAGGTGGAAATATATTCAATAAAGAGTTTTATTTTTCTTCCATGCGCTATAAAGAGGGAAAACCCTTAGAAATGCCTTCAAGAGATATTTCAAAAATTCTTAAAAAAAATAAGGATAACCTAGTAGTAGCCCTGGACGGATACATCAACGAAAGGGATCAACTGGTTTCAAATTCTTCTGTAAGTAGTAATGGAACACATATATATTACACAGTATGCAATTACATTAATGGAAGCGATATCCAATGTGAAATATACAGGAGTAATCTTGATGAAAAAGGCATGTTGAGCAATGAAACTAAGTTACCTGACCCAATAAATTTGATAGGGACCACATCTACCCACCCACACATTACTACAGATAAGGTCACCGGCAAAGAGATGTTATATTTTGTTTCTGACAGAAAGGATGGGTTCGGGGGATTAGATATTTGGTATAGTCTGATCGATAATAAATTTGGGTTTTCTCAACCAATAAATGTCAAAGAAATAAACACCAAGGACAATGAGATTACTCCATTTTATAATAAATCAACAGATTTCCTTTATTTCAGTGCTGACGGGAGAGTAGGATTAGGTGGATATGATATATATAAAGCAGGTAAAATAAATGAGTCTTTTGGTGGTGCAATTAATAATGGAATACCTGTAAATTCAAGTTATCACGACATATATTATTCAGAAAATGACGAAGGGAGTACAGCATATCTTTCTTCTAACAGGGAGGGATCCTTTTATCTTGATAGTTATTATGAGTCATGTTGTTATGACATTTATAAGATGGAAATAATAAAAATCGATCTTGATCTGAATGCCCTTACCTTTGATAAACTTACTGGAAGGCCGCTAAAAAAGTCAACTGTCATCCTTATAGATCAAGACACTGGACAGGAAATGGTCAGATATAAAAATGATGATGGCAATGACCATAAATTTCCATTGGTGGCAGACAGAAATTATCTTATCATTGCAGAAAGAGAAAATTATTTTCCTGATACGATACGACTTTCAACTATTGGCTTAGACCAATCTGAATCTATTGTTAAAAAATTGTATCTGGGTACAGATATGATGCTACTCGATGTGTTTACATTTACAAAAATAGGAAAACTGCCTCTATCAGGTGCGACAGTTACGCTTATAGATATGAGTGATAACTCGATAGATGATAAAATTGAACTTAATCCACTTTCCAACGAATTTAATTTCATGCTGGACAGAGGTAAAATATACAAAATCATAGGCAAAAAAGATGGCTATTCAGAAAGTGAAGAAATCGTTGATACACGACCTTTCGACAAATCAGGATTGATAACCAAAGAATTATATCTGGATAAATTCGTATTACAGGATTTACTACCTATCAGCCTTTTCTTTGATAATGATATGCCGGATATCGCCAGCAGAAGTACTGTCACCAAAACAAAATATGGTGATCTCTTAAATATGTTTATCCGTCGCAAAACTGAATATAAAGACAGATTTTCCAAACCTCTTTCTACATCTCAAAGAGATGAAGTCATCAACAGATATGAGACATTCTTTGAAGGTGATATAAAAGGCGGCTACGACAAATTTAAAATGTTCATTACCAATCTATTACAGGAATTAGAAGCTGGAAATAAAGTTGAGCTTGTATTAAAAGGATTTGCATCGCCAAGAGCAGATTCAAAATATAATCTCGCATTAGGACAAAGAAGGGTGAATTCTGTTAAAAACGAAATGATTTTTTATGAAAATGAAGACCTTAAAAAATATTTTCTTTCAGGACAATTATTTATCACAGATATTTCTTTTGGCAAGGAGTTAGCTCCTGCTGATGTGACAGGAGACCTGGGGGATGAACGAAACTCAATCTACAATATCAAAGCAGCAAAGGAAAGACGGGTAGAAATACTCAGGGCTTCAAGAAACAATTTAAACAAGTAAAAATCCATAATAATGGAACAAAAAATAAAAATCCACATATTCAAGCTTATCTTCCTACTGCCTCTTTTATGGTTGTGCAGCTCATCGGAAGTTGGTGCTACCCACATAGTAGGTGGAAATCTCACTTATAAACATATATCCGGAGATTTATATCAGGTAAAAGTAGTTTTGCGTCGCGACTGTTTTCTTGGTGATCCTGAAGCAGATTTTGACGATCCAGCTTCTGTAGGAATTTTTACTGCAGGAGGATCACTTGCAGTATGGCTCGGTAACAGCGGGCAAATCAGAATGCCATTTATGTCGTCAGATACTTTAAATGAATTTATAAAAAGTGATTGTGGCTTTGAAGGAACTCAGGTTTGTGTACATGAAACCACATATATGGGTAATGTTATACTCCCTTCAAGACCAGGTGGTTATATTCTTGCTTATCAGAGATGTTGCAGAAATGCTTCACTTAGTAACATAAAAGATCCGTTGGAAACAGGTGGTACCTGGTGGGTAAATGTGACGGAAGAAGCCCTAGACCGAAAAAATACAACTCCTGAATTCTCAAAATGGCCTGATGTTTATGTGTGTGCCAACCAACCTTATGTTTTTGACCATTCAGCTTCAGACTTAGATGGAGATTCATTGGTTTATAAGTTATGTGTACCATCAAATGGTGCGACTAAAATTAATCCTAAACCTCAGCCTCCTGGCTTCCCTCCATACAATAATATCAACTGGGAGCAGCCTTATGGTTTGAATGATATGATGGGAGGAGTACCTTTAAAAATAAATAGCAAAACGGGGCAAATTACTGCCACTCCTAATCTGGTTGGTCAGTTTTTAGCTGGCATTTGTGTTGAAGAATACAGAAATGGAGTCCTTCTTAGCGTGGTGCGAAGAGATTTCCAATTTAACGTAAGAGTTTGCACCCAGCCTCCATTAGCTCAATTTACAACAAATGAATCAAATTGTGATGGGCTTTCTATCGAATTTTTTAATAATAGTCTTAGCGCTACTACCTATCAATGGGATTTCAACTTCCCTTCGACAGATCCTGCATTTAGTTCTAAAGACAAAAACCCGACATTTACATTTCCTTCCATAGGGACATACAATATTAGGCTAAGGGTTACAAGAGGAAGCGACGGATGTTTTAATACTTTGATACAAAAGGTTTCGATTTTTAATAACAAGATAAGGCCTGATTTTAATTTTTTACTTTCAAGCTGTGATGATTCCAAAGATAGTTTGAAATTAAGGCTATCTGATATCTCCCAGTTTGACGAACCTGGCTTTGTCATAAATCAAAGAGAGTGGACGGTTACACAAAACGGACAAACAAAATTGTACTCTGGAATCAATCCGGAAGTTAGTTTATCCTATGGAAGTGACGTTAAGGTTATACTTAATGTGAGTGCCAATAACGGTTGTAAATCTACTTTGACCAAAGAAATTAAGTCCGATGACATATTACCCGAACTCGATTTTAAAATAGAATATATAGGCTGTGCCGTAAATAATGTTTTGCAAGTCAGACTTATTAATCTTTCTGCTGCTAAAAATCCTTTCGCAAATATTACTGCAACCAAATGGAAAGTAGGTAATATATCTATAACAGGAGATTCAGCTATAATTAGTATTCCTTATACGCAGGACAGTACTCAGATCAGACTTGAAACAGATTTTGCAGGTTTATGTACCACAGATCTGACTAAAAAAATAAAATTATTGACTCCACCTTCAGCTGCGTTTATTGTGGCTAATGCAGAGTGTTCTGGCTTGAACATAAAATTTACCAATAATAGTAGTAATGCAGATGTATATGACTGGAAGTTTAATTATCCTGCCTCAG
>JAYTNJ010000109.1:0-29976 GCA_043748345.1 Saprospiraceae bacterium | reverse complement strand
AACTTGCTTGCACATTAAAAGATAAAAAGTAAATTAATATTAAATTAATATATTATATATGTAACATTATTAAATATATTGCAAGATTGCATCAAAAATAAGTTTTGATGGAATGGTATAAATTTAATGGCGAAAAATTAAAGTATCCAATTGAGGTAATGGTAGATTTGGCAATAGTTCATGAGATGTCAAATGGAAATAAAATTAAAGTGTGTGTAGGTACAGATTCTCAGGTAAAAGGGACTTTGACACAATTTGCTACTGTTCTATTATTTCTGCGAGAAAAAAAAGGTGGGTATATATATTTTACAAGGCAAAAAAGCGCATTAAAGTTATCAATTAAGGAAAGAATGATTGCAGAAGTTACAATGTCTATTCAATGGACATATGAATTATTTCCAATACTTCAAAAATACAGTATACCCTTAGAGGTGCATGCAGATATAAATACAGACTCCACATTCAAATCCAACACAGCCCTTAAAGAAGCCATGGGTTATATCATGGGAATGGGTTACGTTTTTAAGGCAAAACCTGAAGCATTTGCATCATCTTATTGTGCAGATAGGTTGGTCCATTAAGTCACCTTTATAGAATAGTATGATGAGTGTTGCATAACTCTTAATATACAATTCCTTAATACACATTTAATAGTAAAAAAAATGGAAGCCTATACATTAGACTTATCTTTGATACCATTAAAATAAATAGAATAATGAAACTTGCATACCTTTATACAAGGTCAGAACTTACTCCATGGAAGGAAAATGTTAACGAAGAAACGCTTTCATTTTTACTGTCTCAAACGCCCACCTCCATTCATGCCGATATTGTTCACTTTGATGGATTTAATGACGATGTTTTACATACTCTGAGAAACTACGACTTAATATTTAATCTCTCATACGGGTATAAGGATGCTGGTCAAGTAGACATAGCTGGTTGGTTGGAGCATTATAGAATACCCCATACTGCTTCTTCATTTGAGAGTATGTCAAAAGCCCAGGATAAATCATTACTTCCGGATATTTGTCATGCCATAGGTGTTCATACACCGGAAATTTATTTTGAGACCCAGGAATTGGAAGATGCAAAGACTTATATTGCAAAGCCCAGGAAAGGGAGTTGTCATAGAGGGATCAGCATAAAATCTGGAAGTCGGATGAAAAAATATCTGAATCCTATATTAAAAGACCTTATTATACAACCATATATCAAAGGCAGAGAATTTTCAGTGGCAATTATCCCGGGCGAGAACGGTAAATATTATATGGCATTGCCTCCGGTAGAAATCGTACCTGAATGTCAGGATAAAGTATATGTCGCCGGAAATAGTTTTGGTAAAACTGTAAGGGTACTAAATCCTCTATTGAGCGATGATATTGAAGATGAGTTGATGGATTATGCTAAAATATTGCATAAAGTAATAGGTTTGAAGGGAATGTCAAGAACAGACTTCAGAATGACTGATGAAGGGGTCATTTATGTATTGGATGTTAATGCTATGCCTAATATGGATCCTGAAAAATCTTTAATGCCATTATTATGCAGTCATCATGGGATAGCAATTAAAAACCTTATTAACAGGATCATCAAAAACCATGATTATTTTGAAAGCCAAAATGCAAGGAAAAAACAAGAGCCTGAAAGGTTGCTTTTTGTTTAATTTTTAAAATCCATACAATATCATATAAGTTGTTTAATTATTAAGACTTGTAAAATTTTCACCTACCTGCAGAATATTTAGGATTTATATATTTTTATAACTTGTTAATAACCAGTAAAAAAAACAATGTTTAAAAAACTTAACATTGAAAAATACCGCATTAATTTAATATTAAAAAATTGTTAAGTATATTTGCCGTGAGGTCTTCAAGTAAGTAAATTTGGTTTATTTTTTTTTAATCAATCAAAACATACTTATGCAAAGATTTTTACTTTTATGCTTATTAATTATTGTAAGCAGCAGAGCTAGTGCTCAAATTACCACTTCTTCTATCTCAGGAAAAGTCACGGATGGCTCAGGTCAACCTCTTTTCGGATCGACAGTGAAGGCAATTCATACGCCATCCGGTACCTTTTATGGTGCGACTACCCTAGAAAATGGGCGATATACATTGCCAAATCTGAGGGTAGGTGGTCCTTATACTGTTGAAGTTTCCTATATCGGCTACAGTACTTCCAAAACAGAAAATATTTTTCTGGCTTTAGGTAAAAAGGAAATAGTAGACTTTAGTTTAAAAGATGAAAGTTTAAAACTTGATGAGGTAGTTATTTTGGCTAATTCCAGTGACGTAATCAGCAAAGACAAGACTGGTGCTTCTACAGCGATTTCTAGGGAGCAAATAGCAAATCTGCCTACTATTTCAAGATCAACTGCTGATTATACACGTCTTAATCCTATGTCTGCGGAAGGGGGTTCCTTTGGAGGAAGAAATGACCAGTTTAACAATTATAGTGTAAATGGGACGATTTTTAATAATCCTTTTGGCCTGGATGCCGCAACGCCTGGTGGTCAGACTGATGCTCAACCAATTTCACTGGATGCAATAGATCAGATTCAGGTTTCCATAGCTCCGTATGACGTCACACAATCAGGATTTACAGGAGCAGCTATCAACGCTGTAACTAAGTCAGGTAATAATAAGTTTGAAGGTACGGCGTATGGTTTTTTTAGAAATAGCAATATGATCGGTGGCAAAGTGAGGGATACTGAGGTCAATAGAGGGGATGTAAATAATTCACAATTTGGGTTTGCCATCGGTGGTCCGATTATAAAAGATAAAGTTTTCTTTTTTGCTAATCTGGAAATAGAAAAAAGAACAGATTTAGGTTCGTATTTTTTGCCTGCTGCCACTGGAGTAAGTGGAAGTAATGTTTCCAGGGTATTGGAATCAGATATGACTTTTGTATCAAATATATTGAAAAGCAAATTTGGATATGAAACAGGAGCTATAAAAAATTTCAAACACAATGCTGATAATAGCAAAGGTCTTGTCAGGCTAGATTTTAACTTGCATAAAGATCATAAACTATCAGCTTCATATAACTTTCTTGATGCTTTTAAGGACAAACCGGCGCATCCATCAGCTATAGGGCCAAGAGGTCCAAGCCTGCAGACATTGCAGTTTCAAAACAGCGGATATAGAATCAATAATAAAATTCATTCTGGAATAATAGAATTGAAATCGGTATTCGGCAGCAAGTTTGCAAATAAGTTTCAAGCAGGATATACGGCATTCAGAGATTCCAGAGATCCTTTTTCATCTCCATTTCCTGTACTAAATGTCCTTAAAGATGGATCCAGATACATCATAGCAGGGCATGAACCATTTTCTATCAACAATGTGCTAAATCAAAATGTACTCCAACTTCAAAATAACTTTAACATCTATCTGAATAATCATACTTTAACTGTAGGTGCATCATTTGAAAAGTTTAGTTTTGAAAACTCTTTTAACCTCACCGGGTATGGATTTGATGTTTTTGGTGGGTATGAATTACGTCAACTTGACTCAATAACGAGTACAAAAGCCTACAAAGACAATGTTGCTAATGCTAAATCGACATTTGAGAATAATAATAATAAAAATTCCTGGGCTCTGGCTGAAATGAATATTGGTCAAATTTCAGGGTATATTCAGGACGAAATTACAGTAAGTGACAAACTAACGTTGACTGCTGGCTTGAGAATAGATGTACCTCAGTATTTTGATACAAAAACAAAAATAGAAGAAAACATTGCCAGAAATGGAGGCAAAGTCCCCGCAGGAGCATATGCACCTGATGTTACTTACTATGATGAAACAGGAAAGGCTTTAAAATTGGACCACACAGTTTTGCCAAAACAAACTCCATTGATTAACCCAAGATTGGGGTTTAATTATTTAATGAATGAAACTTTGCAGTTGAGAGGGGGATCAGGATTATTCTCCGGTAGACTTCCTTTTGTATGGGTAGGAAATCAGGTCGCCAATCCTGCTTTCTTTTTCTATTGCACGACAGCCCCTGATTTTAAGTTGCCACAAATATGGAGAACCAATTTAGGTATTGATAAAAAATTGAATAGCGGATGGAGTACGACATTAGACCTTCTTTATACAAAAGATATCAATGCTCAGATGACGCGCAATTATGGTCTTATCAAACCAACAGGTAAATTGGAAGGTGCTGATAAAAGACCCATCTATTTGCCTGGCGACCGGGCTCAGGGACCATTTGGTGGGGCTACAAATGCTTATGTATTCACCAATACTGACCTGGGTTATTCCTTTAATGCATCACTTCAAGTACAGAAAACCTGGGAAAATATGTCTGTGATGTTTGGTTACAACTTTTTGGATGCCAAAGATGCTGCTTCGATAGATGCAGAAATATCATCTGATGCATACGAGCGCAACCCGGCTAATGTAGTTAATACAAATGTAGCAGAACTTACACCTTCGCTTTATGGCAATAAACATAGGATAATCGGTGCATTCAGTAAGAAATTTACATATGCTGATGACAGACTTGCCACTACAGTTAGTTTGTTTACAGAGTATGCTCAGGGAGGAAGATTTAGCTTCACGTATGCTGGTGATATCAATAATGACGGCTCCGGCTTAAATGACTTGATGTACATACCTTCAGATGCACAAATTGATGGTATGAATTTTACAGGAACAACAGCTACAGCTCAGAGAGCCGCTTTCAAAGCTTATATATCGCAAGATGATTATTTATCATCAAGACGTGGGCAATATGCGGAAAAATATGCTTCATTATCGCCATGGTACAATCATTGGGATTTAAGAGTACTTCAGGATATAAAAGTATCTACAGGTAATAAGTTTCAGATAAGTATCGACGTACTTAATGTAGGTAATCTTATTAGTTCATCATGGGGAGTCAGACAGTACGCAACGTATACAGGACTGGTCCAGCCTATCTCTGTTGCCGTAAATAATGGGGTTCCGGTATATACTTTTGATCAGTCTCAAAAAGCAACTTTTTTTGATGACTTTAATTTGACTAGCAGATGGCAAATGCAAGTTGGATTAAGATATATTTTTAAATAGAAAGGAATTACCTCCTAATAGTAGCTCTATTGATATTAAGTTATCAGTAGAGCTTTTTGTTTTACAGAAAATAGCACATATTTCGCCTTATGAAAATTTAACTTTATCGATATCTTCTATTTTAATGTACATCAAAGCATCTACGGCATTATTAAAAGCAGGATCTACATTAAAACCAAGTATTTTAGCATTATGAAATAGATATTTTTTAATGAGTACCGGAAGTTTGAGACCATGTGGTTCTATCTCTTCTATAAGTCTTTCTATTTCTTTGATATCACCGATGGCAACCATTTCCTTTTCATTGAGTTTTAGGATAGATTTAAAACTATACATGGGATAAACATCATCCGAAAGTTTTGTGTCCATGTGATGGATTTTCAGATATTCTACCATTAATGACTTAGAATAAAGACAATAGCTATTACTAATACTTGCTGCCCCTATAAGATATCTGTATTGGGGATACATTTGCATGATCTTGTTAATTCCTTTCCAAAGGTAGAAAAGAGGCATGGGTCTTTGTTGGTAATGTCTGGTGATAAATGCCCGGCCCATTTCTATACTTTGGCTTAAAATATCATGCATGCTACCCTTCAAATGAAACAAATCAGAAAGATAAAAGCCTTTTAAACCATAGTTTTTATATACATCTGAACCAAGAGCCATTCTATAGGCACCCGCTATTTCCAGTGATTTTTTATCCCATAAAATCAGGTGGTGGTAGTATTCGTCATATTTATCTAAATCCAAAGCTTTGTTAGTTCCTTCGCCGACTGCTCTGAAAGTCAACTCCCTTAGTCTGCCTAATTCTACTTTTATTGAAGGATGCTTCTTAATGTTTGTAAAGAATACCTGATAGTCTCCATTAGTGAAGAGTAAAGCATCCGTAGTGGCTAATGTATTAAAGATCTTAGGCAATTCTGAAATAGTTTGATACTGAAGGACTTCAAATATTTTTCTCTTTGGGAAATATTTTTGTATAGGTTTTGATTTAGACTCTATGAATGAATTCATCAGCAAATAAGTCCTGGTTCTTAATAGGTGGGCGTATTGCTGTATATTTTGTGTATTAGACTGTTGTTCAGTACTAATAGGGTTGCCAATACGCACATATATCTTTTTATTTTTTGTCCTGATAAATTCAGAAGGAAGACTGACGGTTCTTAAGTGGGCATTGATATCCGACATCAGATAAAACATATTGCTATTATGGCCATGAAAATATACAGGCAATACTGGTAAGTTTGCTTTTTTAATTATTTTGATTGCGCTCATATCCCATGATTTATCAGTCACCGGGCCTGCCAATTTATGCGTTCTGACAGATACCTCACCAGCAGGAAATATAGCCAGCGGGCATCCATCAGCAATGTGGTTCAAAGCTTGTCTGATGCCAGTGGAGCTATTGAATAACAATTTTCTAGTCTCAAAAGGATTTACTGCACAGAAGTATTTTGATAAGGGTTCAATTTTTTTTAAAAGGAAATTGGCCATTAATTTTACGTCTGGGTGATAAGTAAGCAGTATTTTCAACATGATGAGTCCATCGATAGCGCCCAATGGATGATTGGCTATGGCAATAAAGGGACCTTTTTTGGGGATTCTTTTGATATCACTTTCAGATAATACAACTACTATATTCAAATGATCCAGCACGGCATTGACAAAATCCAACCCTTCCAGATGTTTATAAATGTCATAAATAGTATTAATATCACTGATACGAAGCCATGACATAAACTGCCTGCTGAGTTGAACACCTAGTTGACCGTATTTTTCCAATCTGAAAGATTTTGCCATTTCTTTTTCTGTGACTATTGGCATATCTTTTATTTTTGGTAAAAGTAATCAAATAGCAAAAAGCCAAAATGAAGACAAGGTTAAGTAAATGATAAGTTTTATTTACTAAAATTCCTTTGCGCAATTACAATGAATAGTTTAATATTCTGATAAGGTTACCTTAATATTCGATTTACATATAAAGCTTAGTATTGCAAAAAATTAAACAGTGCTCTCAAAAATAAAAATTGCTTTTTTCGTTGAGATATTGATTGAAGACTTTGATGGCGCTTCCCGAACCATATTTAATATCATCAATAGGATTCCAAAAGACAGATTTGATATCCTTTTTGTTTGTGGCGTACCTCCCAAAGGATTTTTTGATTTTTCTTATATTGTAGTACCGACAGTGAGCATCCCTTTTAACAAAGACTACAAAATGGCATTGCCACAATCGGTGTCCTTTCAACTCAAACAAAAACTGCGTCACTTTAAACCTGACATCATTCATATTTCGACACCTTCTCCATTAGGTAAATTTGCAATGAACTTTGCAAAGTATCATAATCTTCCTGTGACATCGATTTATCATACCCATTTCATTTCTTACATAGACTATTATCTGGAGAAAATACCTTTTTTGATTCCAACTGTCAAAAAATGGATAACCAGGGATCAAAAGGCATTTTACGAAAAATGCAACATCGTCTATATACCTACCCAAAATATGGTAAATGAGCTCGCAAAATCCGGTATTTCATCTGCAAATTTCAAAATATGGCATAGAGGGCTTCACGGTGGTAGATTTACCCCCACAAAAAGAAATCTTCAGAAAGTAAAGAGTATTATAGGAAATGATAACAAAAATATCATTTTTGCCAGTCGTCTTGTTTGGGAAAAAAATCTCAAAACTTTGATAAAGATTTATCAGCACGCTAAAGAACAAAACCACAACTATAATTTTATCATTGCAGGTGATGGTGTCGCCAAAGAATCTCTAATGCAACTGATGCCTGATGCTCACTTTCTGGGGCACATACATCATGAAGAGTTGGCGGTAATCTATGCATCGTGTGATGTTTTTTTATTCACATCTATATCGGAGACTTATGGCAATGTGGTCGCCGAGGCAATGGCTTCAGGATTACCCTGTGTGATAGCAAATGGTGGTGGGTCGGCTCATTTTATTGAGCAGGGCGTGAATGGATTCCTTTGCACACCTGAAAATAGTTCAGAATACATCGAAAAAATCACTGTACTGATGGAGAATGAATCACTAAGTTCAGCATTTAGAGATAAAGGACTTCATTTTGCATCCACCCTACAATGGGGCCATCTGACAGAAACTTATTTTAATGATTTGGAACAACTTTATTTTTCTTCGAAAGAAAATATTGTGATCCCAACAAAAATGGAGCTTTCATTTTAACCAAAACCGTTGGATGGCTGTACTATTTATTACCCACAAATACCCTCCTTCTACCGGGGGGATGGAGAATCAAAGCTTTCAACTCATCTCAGGATATAGCCTTATCAACGAGTCTTATACCATTATATATGACGGTAGGGAAAGTATTGTATCATTTTTTATAAAATTGAGATATCGGGTTCATAAAATGCTAAAACTACATCCCGAAATAAAAATAATTCATCTCAACGATGGGCTTATGGCTGCTTTTTTTATACTGCTTCGAGTGAATGGGAGTGGCAGAAAAACGGTGGCAACACTACATGGATTGGATGTAGTATTTCCTTTATCGATTTATCAGAAGAAAATACTTCCTTTAATAGTAAGGCAAATAGATAGTTTCATATGTGTCAGCAAGGCAACTAAGACAGAGTGTTTAAAAAGGAATTTTCCAATAGAAAAGCTATTTGTAGTTCACAACGGTGTGACGCCGCCTATTGATACTGAAGCAAAAAATATTGATTTTAAAATTTCCGGAATAAATTTTGAAAAAGACAAGATAATTCTTGCTATCGGAAGACCCGTCAAAAGAAAGGGATTTAGTTGGTTTGCCAAAGAAGTCATGCCATTATTGAGTGATGAATATAAGTTTATCCATGTTGGAAATATTAATACCAAGGTACCATTTTTTTATCCCTTTTTGTCAAAACGAATACAACGACTTTTTGATCAGTTCACAGGCCGTGCTGATGACGCTGAAAATTTGCTTAATGAAAGCTTATTTCCTGCCAATCGCACATTTTTAGTGGGTAAACTTTCTGACCGGCAAAGAGATTTTTGCATATCAAAAGCATCTTTTCTGGTGATGCCAAATATCCAACAAGCTGGCGATATGGAAGGGTTTGGATTAGTCGCACTCGAAGGTGCTATCATGGGCAAGATAGTTTTAGCATCGGAAATAGAAGGCATTACAGACGCTATACAGAATAATAAAAATGGCTATTTACTACCTTCAGCAGAGCCTGCTTCCTGGGTAAAAAAAATTGTACAATTGGAAAATACCCAACCTGCTTCAATAGAATTCAGAGATTTTACCATTCAGAACTATTCCTGGTCGAAGATGGTATCTGGTTATTCAAAAGTTTTTCAAACATTAGAATAATAGTAAATTTCAATTATTTTTTGACAGAAGGGCTAAGCTCAAATCATTCTTAAAAGCATGATAGTCATATGCTTTAAATTAACAAAAATTCAAATTTTCAAACAAGCTTGCCAGCCATAATGATCTGATAAAGTTTTATTTGATGTCATTGCTCTCGATTGGCTGACAACATTAATTGGCTTATGTGTATTTGACTTCATGAAAATGTAATCCAGTTTTGCACAGGGTTCTTTTGAAGGTACATATTTATTAGTGGTTAAGTCAATGGTATAATCTCTTTGGTCAATGTTTGGTTTACTGTCAATAAATCCCATGGTTCCTACAATAAAATCATATACTTCAGAGCAGGCAATATCAGGATGCTGAATATTGAAGTCTCCTAAAAGAATCACTTTATCACGGGTATATTTTTCAAAGTTTAACATGACGTTATACAGATATTTCAGCTGCTGCATTCTTATTTCTTCAGATTTTTTGTCATTGCCTGCATATAAGTGGGTATTTATGACAAGAATATTCTCATCACCATGTTGTATTTGAGAAACTAAAAATCCTTTACTACCTATTTTTTCAATCAAAGAGCATGATTTATGACTTGGAAATAGAAAAAATTCTTCTTCAGTTATCGGAAAAGAAGAAAGAGTCATCAGACCGCCGTAACAATCCATATAAACAAAAGGTATTATGGTCCTTGTACACCTATAGTCACTATAGGTGTAATATTGGCTGGGTAAAACGGAAAGTAACTTATTTCTTAAAATAGGGTTAAAGGTTTCTTGTAATGCAATGATATCTGACTTTGTTTCTAAAATAGATTCAGGCATAAATTTAAATCTCCGTTCATGGTCGTGGCCGGATAATTCTATAGGTAATCCCCAAGTATTATAACTCAATATCTGTATTTTCCCGCTGGATATTTTTTCTTTATCCATGCTGTTGTCATTGATTTTCTTATATCTTGAAATTACTTTAAAAGGTAGTTTTTCAGATTGGACAAAATCTAATGACACACATAATACTATTAAGAAAACTAATTTCAGATCGCGCATTATAATTGTATTTAAATTATGCACAAATCTCCAAAATGAATGTTAACTTATTGTATATCAAATATTAATATGTTATTAATTATTACTTGCCTTGTGAGTAATTTTCAATAGATAATCCAAAGTTTCTTTGATATTATTGGCTTTAATTTTTATTGGACTCTCGGCGAGACTTAACCATTGATAGAATATTTCTTTAGTTTTGTTATTGAGACGATTTAATCGGGTGATTCCTGAATTTTGCAAAGCTGCCGCATTACATTGTTGTTCGTACTGCCCGTCGATAGGAATGGTTAAGAGTTTTTTACCTAGATAGAGTGCTTCTGCAGGTGTCTCAAATCCGCCACCTGTCAGTAATCCATGACAGTGTATAAGACTTTCATTAAAAAGCTTTTGGTTAATTGGAAAAAAATGAATATTACCATCAACGTAAGGTTTGTCAATTTCAGGAATAAACCAATGTATTTCCCTCGGTGAAACCGTTTTGAAAATTTCTTTTAGGCATACCATGTCATAAGAGGGAAGATATACTGTAATGTGACCCTGATCAGAAGAGTTTGCATTTATGAAGACATCTTTAATGATAGGTGGGAAAATAAAATCATCATACCTATCAAAATGAAGACCGACATAATTGCTTGAAGGTGCATATTTATTGAGTACCCATTCGCCTAAAATACTTCTACTTTCAGGTCTTGGTGTTTTATCGGACATAAAACTTGCCTGATGACCAAATTGGACAGATGGTACATTTTTAATCCTGCATGCTTTGGATGTTATATGATCAAAATCGTTGATGATAAGGTCATATTTTTCTACCGGAAGATCTTTAGCCTCCTGATAAATGCGGAAGTAATTAAAAGCTTTCAAGGTCTTCAAATAATTTAGCCCACCACATTGACTGTAAAATAAGCTCATGCCTTTGCTGGTATATTTGACAGGTATCTCCATATTGAGTGTAGCATTAGATCCGCTTACCATGATATCCACATTTCCCAATTCACATAAATAAGGATATAGCTGGTGCGCCCGACTGATATGCCCGTTACCTGTTGCCTGAACTGAATACAGGATTTTCATATAATGATTTTAGGTTAAAGACTGACCAATCTTCATTTTTCTCTTCTTCATCATCTGCATCTGCATTGATGATTTCATTATGAACCAGGTCAGGAGGACCAACGGGGTGTTTATATAGTGTCCAGTTGTTATCTGAATACTCCAAAGCAGTACAATTTTCCACCCAATCGCCACTATTCAGATAAAGAACTCTTCCATGATCAGAATACACCCACTTGTTCTGAGGCTGATGTATATGTCCGCAAATTACAATATCAAAATTTTGGTCAATGGCTAGTGTAGCAGCAGTACTTTCAAAATTGGAAATCCAACTCACTGCTTTTTTCACACCCGATTTCACTCTTTTAGAAAGGCTGATTTTTTCTTTGCCGAAGTACTGAAGTATGTGATTTACTAATCTATTGATCCAGATGAGAATGTCATAACCCTTGCCGCCGAGTTTCGCTATGATTCTCGCCCATCCTTGGGTAGTAGCGTCGAATATATCTCCATGAAACACCCAAATTTTTTTGCCATCAATATCGAGAATAAGCTTGTCATCAAGTACTAGATTTCCTAAGACAGTTCCTGAATACTTTCTGAGGGCTTCATCATGATTACCAGTAATATAGTAAGTTTTTGTTCCTTTTTCAGTCATTTTTAGTATTTGACGCAATACCTGCATATGACTTTTTGGAAAATAGCTTTTGGAAAAATTCCAGATATCAATGATGTCACCGTTTAGTATCAGAATTTTAGTATCAATACTTTTTAGGTAATCATGGAGCTGATCAGCATGACAACCATAAGTACCTAAATGTGTATCACTAATGACCAAAATATCTACCTTCCTTTTTACCATATATTATGAAAAAATTATATATTACTGCAAAGAAACATATTATATGTTAACTATATATGAAGCCAATACTAAGGCAATATTAATAATTAAGTCAAGTAAGGAATTGGTTAAAACAAGTATAAACTATCGTATTTATTAATGCAGATTATAAATGATTATCACAACAAAATATTGATTTTACCATTTCTCTGAAATTGTTATTGTTACTATAATTTATTACAGTATTTTTGTGCTATGATCAACGAAAATTTAAGGCCAATTACCGACTGGTTGCCTATCACTAGAAAAGAGGTGGAAGCCCGGGGTTGGGATGAACTGGATATTATACTTATTTCAGGAGATGCTTATGTGGATCACCCTACTTTTGGCACAGCAGTCATAGGGAGGATTATTGAGAGCGAAGGATTTAGAATAGCTATCATTGCACAACCCAATTGGAAAGATGACCTGAGAGATTTTAAGAAATTGGGCAAGCCTAAATACTTTTTTGGTGTTACAGCCGGCTGTATGGATTCAATGGTAAACCATTACACAGCAAATAAAAGACTGAGATCAACAGATGGTTATACTCCCGGAGGTCAATCGGGGTTCAGACCTGATTATGCCACTATTGTGTATTGCAATATACTAAAAGATATCTATCCTGAAGTACCTATCCTGATCGGTGGTATTGAAGCATCACTACGCAGAGTGACACATTATGATTATTGGTCAGATAAGCTTATGCCTTCAATACTAGTGGACTCTAAGGCTGATATGCTGGTGTATGGTATGGGGGAACAACCTCTCCGACAGATATTAAAGCTGGTAAAAAAAGGAGTTCCGCTGACCTCAATTAAAGATGTAAACCAGATTTCTTATTTGACAGATAGTATTACACCTTCCAAAAAATGGGAAACAGTCTCGCTTTCCAGTCACGAATTGTGCCTTCAGGATAAGATAAAATATGCTGCCAATTTCAAAATCGTGGAAGTGGAATCCAATAAATGGCAGGCTAACAGGATATCACAAGAAGTGATGGGCAGGACTCTGGTTATTAATCCACCCTTTATTACAATGACGGAGCAGGAAATGGATATGTCTTTTGATTTGCCGTATACCCGAATGCCGCATCCCAAGTACAATAAACGCGGAGCTATCCCTTCATACGAAATGATAAAGTTTTCGATCAATATGCATAGAGGTTGTTTTGGGGGCTGTAGTTTTTGCACCATCTCGGCACACCAAGGCAAATTTATTGCTTCCAGATCAGAAACTTCGATCATGAAGGAAGTGGATGCCATGACCAAACATCCTGATTTTAAAGGGTATATTTCTGATATCGGCGGACCCTCAGCCAATATGTACAAGATGAAGGGAAAAGACGAAAGTATCTGCGCCCGCTGTCAAGCGCCAAGTTGTATTCATCCGGTCATTTGTTCCAATCTGGATGTATCTCACAAGGCTATTACCGATATCTATAAAAAAGTAGATGCGCATCCGGGAGTGAAAAAAGCTTATGTCAGCTCAGGGGTGAGGTATGATTTGCTGGTAGATGATTTTAATAAAAATAATCAGGACGGAAATCATGAGGAGTATATGGAGCAATTGGTAACAAAACATGTCTGCGGTAGACTGAAAGTAGCTCCTGAACATACTGCCGATGCTACATTAAAAATAATGCGTAAGCCATCATTTAAATATTTCAGAAAATTTAAAGAAAAATACGATGCCATCCAAAAGAAACATGGATTGAATCAACCATTGATTCCCTATTTTATCAGCTCACATCCAGGTACCACTGAAGAAGATATGGCCAATCTGGCTGCAGAAACCAAAGATCTGGGATTCCGATTGGAGCAGGTTCAGGATTTCACTCCAACTCCCATGACAGTAGCCACTGTTATTTATTACTCTGGTGTACATCCATACACACTCCAGCCAGTAGCCACACCTAAGACCAAGGAAGACAAACAAACTCAAAACAATTACTTTTTCTGGTATAAAGCAGAATTTAGAAACTGGATCAGAGCACGGCTTAAAAAACTCAACAGACCTGACCTGGCAGAACAGCTTTTGGGTGAAGTTAAACCAAAGCCAGCCAATATGTGGCGCAAAAAAGGTAAAGTTGCGTTTGACAAACAGTTTAAAGGTGGTAAACCTGATAAATAGATTGGTAAAGTTTCGATTTGCAAACTTTTGAATGGGTATGAGGCAACTTTCTTTTAATTAAGAAATCTCTTTACTTTTGGCTTTTATATATAAATTTTATAAGCATTTACTCGTGTTTCCTTTAATTACTTTATGAGTGATTAGCGATTTTAATAATGTTGTTTGATGAAAATGGTGTATGATAGTTAAGACTTTACCTTTTGTAAAATCATAACATGTAAGATAATTTGAATAGAAATTAAGAAACCATTAATTTGGCGTGGAAATTGTTCTATCATAAAATCAAATAAGTAAAAGAATTATTTTGAATTTATATTCTTTATATAATCTGTAAAATGTATTTAAATTTGGCATATTTACTGGTTATTAGTATATTTGTTCATCATTGTATATATTTCATCCTTATAAAATAAAAAAATAAAGTAGTACACAAATAAAGAATTATGGCAAAAGTAATTATTTTAGGGGGAGGTGTAGCTGGTATGAGCGCAGCCCATGAATTGGCTGAGAGGGGTTTTGAGGTCGAAGTGCATGAAAGAAACGAAAAATATGCCGGAGGTAAGGCAAGAAGTACCAATGTAGAAGGTACCAATTTGATAGATAAAGATTTGTTTCTTCCAGGTGAGCATGGGTTTAGGTTTTTCCCAGGATTTTATAGACATGTAACGGATACCATGAAACGTATTCCGACAAAAAACGGAAAATCTGTTTTTGAAAATTTTAAAGTTACCTATTCAGTAGAAATAGCCCAAACCGGAGAAAAACCACTGGTAGATGTGGTCAACTTTCCTTCAAGTCTGAAAGATATCAGAGTTATGATTGATACTCTCCAACAAGCCGGAAGTGAACTGACACACGAAGAAAAGGATTTTTTTGCTCTTAGAATATGGCAACTTATGTCGAGCTGTCCTGAGCGATTTTTAAATGAGTATGAAAACATAGGTTGGTGGGAATACTGTAATACAGATAATTTTAGTGATAATTATCGCCGTTTACTTGTGGAAGGATTAACACGCTCATTGGTTGCTGCAAAAGCCCAAAGAGCAAGTACTAAAACGGTGGGTGCAATTTTATTGCAGCTTATATACATCATGCTGGATTATAATACTAATGATACAGATAGGGTTCTGAACGGTCCTACCAATGATGCATGGTTAAATCCATGGCAGGATTATCTTCAAAAACTTGGAGTAAAGTATAATATGGGGATGGTTACCGTAGGATATGAAACTGCTGACGGTAAGATCTCAGGTGCTTTAGTTCAGCATATTGGTACCCAAAATGTTTCTATTGTAAAAGGTGATTACTATCTTATGGCTGTACCTTTGGAGAGAGCAGCATCTCTGATCAATAAAGGCATGTTGACAATTGACCCATCTTTGAAAAATATTATTGAGCTTTCGCCTAATGTTGAGTGGATGAATGGTATGCAATTTTATCTTAATGAAGAAGTAAATTTGAATTATGGGCACACTATTTATTCCAATAGTAACTGGGCATTAACATCGATATCTCAGATACAGTTTTGGGATAATTATGATCTGTCCAGGAGATTTAATGGTAAAGTAAAATCTATACTTTCTGTTGATATATCGTCATGGACCACTCCTGGCAATTTTAATCATAAACAAGCTATGGATTGCACGATAGATGAAATAAAAGTGGAGGTTTGGGAACAACTTAAATTAGAACTAAATACTAAAGAGAAAGAAGTATTACGGGATGATATGAAGGAATTTGTCCATCTTGATGATGATATATCTCCTATCCAAAGTGAAGGAAATAAGGAACTTTTAAAGAAAATTTTGACTCCCTCGAAACATGATTACTTACAAAAAGTTAAAGATTTGGAGCCTTTGCTAGTCAATCAAATAAATACATGGACATTGCGGCCGAATGCTTTTACCAAAATTCCCAATCTTTTTCTGGCAAGTGATTATGTCAAAACAAATACTGATCTGGCCACTATGGAAGGTGCCAATGAAGCAGCGAGAAGAGCAGTAAATTCTATTTTGGATGCTGAAGGCAAGTCAGATTATTGTACCATCTGGCCGTTACACAATCCTGCCATATTTGGACTTGTACAAAATTGCGACAAAAAAAGATACTTGAAAGGCTTGGATTGGAGTCCTCATTTTCCTAAGTTGATTAAGTTTATTACTTTTGTCTGGAGCTTATTATATATCTTAAGAGGATTCATAAAAAACTTTATATTTAAAAATAAAGCAAAAAGTAAGGATTGATTTTACCAATAATAAATTATGACGAAAGTTCAGGATAGTAAACATATTGAAGTTGGTAGGTTACGCGAAAAAATAATTTCCTACTATGATGCTACCTGGCTGGAATACAGGGTGTTATGGATCAATAAACGCAACAGGGCGTTGCATTTCGGATATTTTGAAGAGGGCATTCAAAATCATGATCAGGCACTGATAAATATGAATATAGTTTTATCAAGAAAAGTAAATATCACTTCTGACGACAAAGTGCTTGATGCCGGATGTGGACAAGGAGGAAGCTCCATATGGCTGGCCGAAAATATTGGCTGTGATGTAGTAGGCATTACTTTAGTACCCCATCAGGTCAGTAAAGCCCAACGGGAGAGCAAACGACGAAACATGGAGAGTAAAACTGTATTTCATACAAAAGATTACTGTCATACAGAATTTACTGATGGGAGTTTTTCGGTGATCTGGGCGTGTGAAAGTATTTGCCACGCACTACACAAAGCTGATTTTTATAAAGAAGCTTTCAGATTACTTAAGCCCGGAGGCAGACTTATTGTGGCAGAATATATAAGAAATTCAAGAAGTTTTGAACCTGATAATGAAAAGATTTTGAACCAGTGGTGCAGCGGTTGGTCCATGCCTGATCTTGATACATGGGCTGAACATGAAAAAAACCTATTGAGTGAGGGGTTTATACATGTGGATCATGAGGATGTGACTGTCAACATGAGGCCATCACTCGAGAGATTGCACAGGGTTTCAAAAAAACTTTTGAATTTTGGTAAATTTTTACATTTTGTGAGAATACGCAATAAAGTAAAACATGGTAATCATCTGGCTTCCATCCGGCAGTTTGAAGCATTGACACAAAAATTGTGGTATTATAGTATATTCAGCGCTAGTAAACCGGAACATTGATGGATATCGATAGAGAACTTTTTATCCCGGACGGATATGATGTTAAGGAACGCATTTATAAAAATGACAGGCATGAGATATTAAAAGCTTTCAGCACTAAAGTTGGACAAGATGTAGTATTAAAAATTACGAGGCCTACTTTAAAAGATATCAAGCAAATTTCAAAGCTCAGTCACGAATTTAATATTTTAAAGGAAACTGATCATCCCGGGATTGTAAAGGTACATGAATTGCTTTCATCTCACAAATCTGTTTGTCTGATCGAAGAATATATAAACAGCGAATCTTTAAAGTCAAGACTCTCGAGAGGTAAAGTTTCTCTTGAAGATTTTTTCCATATATCCATTGCAGTGACTGAAGCAATAACCTATATACATCAGAACGGTATCATTCATAAAGATATTAACACTAACAATATCCTGATTTCTGATACAAATCAAGTGAAAATTATCGATTTTGGTATAGCTGTAAATTATCAAAATGAGAACCATGAGTTGAGTTCTATCGATATGATCGAAGGGGTATTGATTTATATATCACCTGAGCAAACAGGAAGGACAAGCTACTCAGTATCCAATAGCAGTGATTTATATTCTTTGGGTATTGTAATGTATGAAATGCTTACGGGTATGCCACCTTTTATGTCTGCTGACCCGCTAGAAGTAATTCATTACCACTTATCGCGAATTCCTGCCCCTCTTAAGAATATAGATTATAAGATGCCACAGCCTATTAATGATATTATTAATGTTTTGTTGGAGAAAAACCCTGATGACAGATACCAAAGCGCTTTAGGTTTACTAAATGATCTGGTAGAAGTGAATGAAATGGTGGCTTCTGGAAAAATATTCGATGATTTTATTCCAAAACGGAAAGATTTTTACGGGAAATTCAAAAAAACACAGCGCCTTTATGGGAGAGATGTCGAAATAGGTAGATTATTAAGCTGTCTGGATTCGCTTCCTACCCGTAAATCCATACTGGCACTTGTATCAGGGTACTCAGGCATCGGAAAATCTGTATTTGTAAAACAATTACAAAAGCCTGTCATAGAAAGGAAAGGAAAATTTCTATCCGGTAAATTTGATCAGTTCAAAAGGAATATTCCTTATTTTGCATTTATTGAGGTATTTGATGAGGCAATAGGAAATATTCTTGCTTCCAGTGAAGAAAATATAAAATTCTGGAGAGAAAAAATATCTCTGATATTGGGATCTAATTCGTCTCTTATAACAGAAGTCATTCCTCACCTCGAGCTCATAATCGGCAAATATCCTCCTACTTTTAAACTTCAACCGGCTGAACAGGAATTTCGTTTTAGAATGGCTTTTCTTGATTTTGTATTTTGTTTTACCGAGCCTGATACACCATTAGTGATATTTCTGGACGACTTGCAATGGTCAGATATACCATCTCTCAATCTGATCGAAAGGATATTGAGCGTGCAGGGTAATGCAGAGATTTTATTATTGGGGGCTTACAGAAGTAATGAGATCAACGAGTTACATCCATTAAGCTTTACCATCGACCAAATTAAAAAAGAAGGCATATATATAGAAGACATACAATTACAGCCACTTGATGAAGCGACGACCGTTCAAATCGTTGCAGATTCCTATGGAATTCCTATCGACGAAGCCAAAGAACTGGGCAATCATGTATATTCAAAAACAAAAGGAAATCCTTTTTTCATCAATCGTTTCCTATTGTCATTGTACGAAAATAAATTTATTTATCCAGATAAAGATGGAAAATGGAAATGGGATCAAAAAAACTTAGAAAGTCTGGGATATACAGATAATGTCATTGATCTTATGACAAAGGAGTTGACTAATTTGCCTGAAGAAACGCAGGAAATGATAAAATCAGCAGCCGTACTTGGTAGTTTATTTAATTTAGGCACTCTGTCGACCATAGTAAAAAATACACAAAAAGAAGTATTTCAAAAAATTATGCCGGCCATAAAAGGAGGCTATATTCTTACTGCGGACAATAATTATCGAACATTATCACTTCAGCAAAAAGGCATTGAAGATGGGTTGATGGAAGAGTCCGGTAAAGTCAATAATAATTTAAGGTTTCTTCATGACAGGGTACAGCAAGCGGCTTATGCACTAATACCTAAGGAACAGCTTACGGGTGTCCACCTGGATACCGGCCGAATTCTTTTTGAAAACACTACTGAAGATAAGTTGGGTGAAACAATATTTGATATAGTCAGCCATTTTAGCGATTATGTTCACCTTATCACCGATACTGAAGAAAAAAGATTGCTTTCAAGGCTTTTTCTCATTGCCGGAAAAAAAGCTAAAGATTCAACTTCCTATGATGTGGCAGTCAAATATTTATCAAATGCTTATTCACTATTAAATACGGATAGTTGGGAAACCAATTATGAAGTTACATTTAGTGTATATTCAGAATTGGGTGAATGTGAATATCTCAACGGAAATCATGACCGTGCTGAATATTTGTTTGAACAAATCCTGAAGTACGCCCGCACAAATTTTGAAAAACTGCGTACATATTATACACATTCATCTCTTTGCCATAAAGTCGGGAACGCAAGTAAAGCACTGGAGCTCGGAAAAAACGCAATGGGTTTATATGGCATAAGGTTTCCTGAAAAGCCTTTGTCCATAAAATTGACTGCGGGATGGGAAGTCATGAAAAATTTATTTTTATTTTCCACTATCTACAGAGATATAGACAAACTAAATAATGTCAAAGAATGCAAGGATCCTGAGATTATTGCCATCAATAAATACCTGATAGATATTGCTACCAGTGCTTATCATTTAAATCAGGAATTAATGGTAATTGTGGTGCTAAGAATAATAAAATTTTATTTAAAACATGGGTTTTCTGATGCCTCCGGCTGGGGGCTTTCAGGATTTTCTGTCATTGTTTATTCTGCCCTTGGATTGTCCAAAAGGGGACTTAGATTATGGGACCTTACCATCCGACTGCATCAAAAAACGAATTCACCGCTTATCAAGTCAAAATTAGGATATACTGTAAATGCTTTTCATTCTCATTGGCAAAAACATATCAATGACAATTTTGAAGATAATTTGCATAACATGCAACAGAGTCTCGCTAATGGAGATCAGAGTTTTATCGCATATAGTATCTGTGATTTTCTTTGGAATAAATCTGCCTGTGGTCTTCCATTGAGAGAAGTGGAAGAAGTGACCAGGGAGCACCTGGACTATCTGAAGCGAACAAAAAATGAAATAGGATATTATTTTACAGCCCCCAAAGTACAGGTCAATAAGTGCCTGCTGGGAAGAACTCCTGCATCGGGCGACTGGAATGATGACGGATTTAACCAACCTGATTTCTACAAACAAGTAAAAGAAACAGGAAACCTGACTGCATTGGCCAGATATTATAATGCAAAATTATCGCTATATTATTTTTTTGGTCAGTATAAAGAGGGTCTTAAGTGGGCAGAAGAGGGAGATAAGTATATGGACAATCTTCTTGGATTTTATATTGTAACTGATTGGAATTTTTATTATGGATTATTAATTATTTCGTCACATGATACATTCACCATAAGTGAGAAGAGAAAGTATAGTTCCGTATATCGAAAGATTTTGGGATGGTTCAGGCATTGGTTAAAAGGATGTGCAGTCAATTTTGAACAGCAGTATCATATCTTACTAGCAGGTCAAAAAGCCATATCAGGAAAATCTGGTGAAGCATTAAAACTGTATGAGCAAGCTATTCAATTGTCCGCTAAAAACGGCTTTACACAATATGAAGCTGTAGCAAACTACGATGCATCTGTGCTTGCACGAAGGCAAGGAATGGAGAAGCAAAGTATTCATTACTTAAAAGATGCATGGGCACTCTACCAAAAATGGGATGCATTTGGAGTTTGTGATTATTTAAAATCTTCAAATCCTCATGTAATTTTTGAAAAGCACTCATCGTTTCAGGAGTTTAATCAGGGTGAATCTTCCTCCGTACATTCAAATTCCAGTTCCACAGCACTTGATTTCGGTACTATCGTAAAAGCATCACAAAGCCTGGCCAGTATCATCCGATTGGATGATTTGCTTGAAAGGCTTATCTACATTTTAATAGAAAATGCGGGAGCCCAAAAAGGGGTTTTGATTCTGGAAAAAAATAATACATTATATATAGCCGCTGAGGGCAATTCAGGACCTGGTAATGCAAGAGTACTGGACTATGTTCCTGTTGCCGGCAGCGATATTGTTCCTGAGTCTTTAATAAATTATTGCTGGCGAATGCAGGAAAAAGTTTCTCTTTCTAATGCATTCAAGGATGATAAATACAAGGCTCTACCTTATATTGAGAAAAATAAGGTCATGTCAGTTATTTGTTTTCCTTTCTCAAATAAGGGGAAAAGAATGGGTTTGCTATATCTTGAGAATAACCTGATAGAGGGTGTATTTAACTCAGGTAGGGTAGAGGTGTTGAATTTGTTGTCAGGTCAGATAGGCATCTCCATCGAGAATGCTTTGCTGTATGAGAATCTGGAAGAAAAAGTGGCGGAGAGGACAAAACAATTGGAAGCGCAGAAAGAATTTGCCGAGACACAGCGTTTTGAAGCTATACAGCAGCGGAAACTGGCTGATGAAGAAAGAAAAAAATCTGATGATCTTTTGCTTAATATTTTACCTCTGGAGGTAGCCGAAGAGTTAAAATCCAAGGGTACATCTGAAGCAAGATTATTTGAAAATGTCACGGTGTTATTTACTGATTTTGTTAATTTTACAAAAGTCAGCGAAAATTTATCACCTCACGAGTTAGTAAAAAAATTAAATCATATTTTTGAGGCTTTTGATAATATCATGGACAAACACGGACTTGAAAAGATTAAAACTATAGGGGATGCCTACCTGGCAGTAAGTGGTCTGCCAACTCAGAGAGATGATCATGCTATACCGGCAATTCTTGTGGCTTTTGATATCGTGCGATGGGTTAGAGATCCAAAAAATAATTGTCCTTTTGATATTCGTATAGGATTAAATTCCGGACCTGTTGTGGCAGGAATTGTAGGCTTTAAAAAGTATGTATATGATATCTGGGGCGATACCGTAAATACTGCTGCCAGGATGGAAACTGCCTCGGAAACAGGTAGAATAAATGTATCAGAGAGTACGTATCAACTTATCAAAAATAATTTCACATGCATATCCCGAGGAAAAATCGAAGCTAAAAATAAAGGAAGTATAAATATGTATTTTGTAGATTGGTCCTAAATTTGATTACATATATATTAAGAAAGTGTGTGTAGAAAATAAATCTGCCAAATCGTTTGATTAATTGTTTAGAAAAATGATAAGGATTCATGGGTACAGGGTTTTAAATTATTAAATTTTGAGACTTGCCCACAATGATTTAAGATTTATGAATAAATTTAGTTATTATAAAAACATACAATTTTTAGCATAATCATTTGATTTGAAGTATGAAAATTACCAAATTAAAAAAATATGTTTTAGCTAAAATAGCAGCTGAAATTCCTGAATCCTTGTCTTACCATGGTGCACATCACACCGTCGATGTACTCAATGCCTGCAATGCATATATAAAAAGGTTGAAAATCCCTCCCAATGATGCCTATCTGCTGCGCACTGCGGCTCTGATGCATGATATAGGTGTGATGTGGGATTATTTTAACCATGAGGAGATTGCCATGAAGTTTGTTCATAATACCTTACCTGAATGGGGTTTTTCTGATGTGGATATAGAAAAAGTCTGCGGAATGATAAGAGCTACCCGATTGCCACAAAGCCCAACGAATTTACTTGAACAAATTATTTGTGATTCGGATGTAGATTATCTCGGCACCGATACTTTTTATCAAATAGGGGCTACATTGTTTAGAGAATTTTTGGTGTATAAAGTGGTAAAAGATGAAGAAAGTTGGGATAGAATACAGGTTAAATTTCTGAATAACCACAAGTATTTTACAAAATATGGTCAAAAGGTCAGGGAACCGGTAAAAAGAAAGTATCTTTTCGAAATAATTAAGAAATGGGGGTGGGAGAAGGAATATCCTCATATAATGGAAGCAAAATAAACTGAAATAACTTATTTATTATGTCAGCGAATACTAGGGTGGAGTGGGATAAAGTATTTTCAGTTTCTTCTATGGTCTATACCTTATCCGGGGTATTAATTTCTTTTGTTGCTTTAAAAGGTTTTTTGATACCCAACCGATTTATGGATGGAGGTGTGACGAGTATGTCTATTATTTTAAATACGGCACTTGGTTATAGTTTTAGCACTTTTTTTATACTGATTAATCTTGTTTTTGTATATTTCGGTTATAAAAAAATCGGAAAAACTTTTGCTGTTCGCAGTTTAATAGCTATCTTTTTACTTGGGTATTTAACGACCGTTTATAATCTACCTATTTTTACAGAAGATAAGATTCTGATTGCCTTTTTTGGAGGTTTTTTGATAGGATTGGGGGTAGGACTTGTGATAAGAGGAGGCGGAGTCATAGATGGACTTGAAGTGATAGCCGAATACACCAACAAAAAGTCCGGATTTTCGGCAAGCGAGGTCATACTTCTCATCAATATTTTTATCATGATGGCAGCCGCTTATTATTACGGATGGGAGTCAGCTATGTATTCTATCCTCACTTATTTTACTAGCTTGAAGACATCAGATTATGTAGTGGACGGGTTTGAAGAGTATACAGCATTGACTGTAATATCGAAAGATCACGAACTGGTAAAGTCAATCATTGTGAATGATTTTAATAAGGCTATTTCAGTATATAAGGGTGAGAGAGGATATCTACCCGGATCATTTGATATAAAATCTGACTGTGATATTGTCATGACGATAGTGACCCGTCTGGAATTACATAGAATAAAACAGGCTATACATGCTGCAGATCCTGCGGCTTTCTTTTATGTGCAAAGTATTAAAGAGGTGACCGGAGGGGTAGTTAAGAAGATAAAGCACTAATCTCAATTTACTCAAGTACCTCATAAATCAAAACAGGTTTCTGCTTGTTTTTGAGTAACACTTCGCCTACCTTGCTACAGTGGAATGATTCTTTAACTTTTTCGTAAGATCCTTCATTTATGATGATCTGGTCTGGATTTGCTGCAGATTGAAGGCGTTGGGCTGTATTTACTGTATCTCCTATAACCGTGTAGTCAAGTCTTCTCAGGCTTACTGAGCCTATGTTTCCGGAGATCATTTCGCCACTATTGATGCCGATAGATACTTTAGGTTTGAAGGTGACATGTTCAGATATTTCAGGTAACGCTTTGATTTTTTTTCTGATGGCAAGGCTGGTTTCTATAGCTTTGTCCAGATGAAATTCATTCCTGAAAATGGCCATGACTGCATCTCCTATAAATTTGTCCACTTGTCCGCCATGAGAAATTATTTCTTGTACCATCACATCAAAGTACGTATTGAGAAGTTTTACTACCAGGTCTGGTGATTCATTTTCGCTGATGGACGTGAAACTGCAAATATCTATAAATATTACCGTTGCTTCTATTGTTTCATTTTCCATCAGGGATGATTCAAATTCCTTATTTGTCATAAAATTGAGCACAGTTTCGTCAACATACATCCGAAGGATATTATTTTCTTTAATCGCTGACAATGTCAATTTCATCTGATCGACATGTTTCAGGGTTTTCCGAATTGTCATTTCCAGATCTTCAAAATTGATGGGTTTAGTGATGAAATCAAAAGCTCCGCGATTCATAGCTATTCGTATATTTTCCATGTCTCCATACGCAGAAACTATCACAGATTTTAATAAACCATTTTGCTCATTGAGCCTGGAAAGTAAGGTGAGGCCATCCATTTCAGGCATGTTGATATCACTAAGTACAAGGTCTACATTATGATGATCTGCCAGTTGTTCCAGAGCATCTCTGCCATTTACAGCAAAAAGAAAAATATATTCCTGGTCTCGTATTTGTTTCCTGAATTTTTGTTTGATGAGTATTTCCAGGTCAGATTCGTCATCAACTACTAATATCTTGGCCATTAAACTAGAGTATTTAGCTTTTCCTTCAGAGAATTAAATTCTATCGGTTTAGAAAGGAAGTCATCAGCTCCCAATGACATAGCGGAAGCATAGTTTTCTGCATCTCCATAGGCAGTTATCATATATACCAACGGTGGTGGTACTGAATATTTTTCCTTAATCCGCCTGAGAAGTTCAAGTCCCGTCATTCCGGGCATATTGATATCAGATAAGATCAAAACAGCTTCATGATAATGGTCTTCCAGAAACAATAGTGCTTCTTCGCCTGAAAAAGCAAATACAAATTGAAATTCTCCACTTTTTATTTCTTTTCGGAAGCGTTGCTCGAAAAGGATTTTGACATCTTTTTCATCATCTACCACCAGTATTTTCATTTTTCTCAGGGTTTTTTCAAATGGTAAAAGTATATAAATTTTTATATATATCAGGTATCAAGATTACATTATTTTTAACTTGCGTAATAGTACTTCGTCACTATAACTGATAATAAATCTGGGCTTTAAGGTCAGTATATGAACACGATAGTCACGATTATTTCAAAATATTACGGTTTTGACTTTTTGGTAAAATTAAATTTATAAGAATAAAGATAAAAAAATTGTCACATTAATCAAATCTTCTGAATGGGTAAATTTATAATAAACTCTGTACCTTCACCTTCCTTTGTCTCTGCACTCAACACACCGCCATGGGCTTTTACAATATCATAACTTAATGATAATCCCAAACCCGTACCTTGACCTGTGGGCTTAGTGGTGAAAAATGGCTGAAAGATTTTGTCTTTGATATGCGATGGGATACCATTTCCGTTATCTTTTATCTTTATCTCGATCCGATCTGTCACTAGTTTGGTACTTACGGAGATTGTAGGTTCATACCCAGCTTCACCTTTTTTCCGTCGTTCATTGACTGTATAAAAAGCATTGGTGATGAGATTGAGTATGACCCTACCCATGTCTTGGGGTATCACCTCCACTTTTGGCAAGCCAGGATCATAATTTGTTACGAATTCCGCATTAAAATCTTTGTCTTTGGCTCTGAGGCCGTGATAAGCCAGTCTTAGATACTCGTCTGCAAGGGCATTGATATCAAAAGGTTCTTTTATGCCTGTGCTTGTCCTTGAGTGCTCGAGCATTCCTTTTACGATGCTGCTGGCACGTTTGCCATGGTGGCTGATTTTTTCAAGATTTAGTGCAATATCATCAGCAATGGCAAATCCTTCTTTTAAATCCCCTTTCTTAAACTCTTCTTTCATTTCAATGATAAGCTCATTACTTACTTCACTAAAATTATTCACAAAATTCAAGGGGTTTTGTATTTCATGGGCTATACCTGCAGTGAGCTCACCCAGACTAGCCATCTTTTCAGACTGGATGAGTTGGGCCTGTGTGGTTCTTAACTCGTGATAGGCTTTTTCGATTTCTTTTGCCTGTGCCAGTTCTCTTGCCTGCGTTCTTTCCCTTTCAGTTTTTATTACGCGGTTTTTTTGATATCGGTGGAGAGCAAAAGCCAACGGAACTAATAATAATCCATATATGCAATATGCCCACCAGGTATTCCACCAGGGTTGGGAAACAATTACTTTTATACTCTTTTCAAGCCATTCACCTGAATTGCTTGTGGTCGTTTTTACCTTAAAAATATAACTTCCCGGAGGCACTTTGAAATATTGAATCCTTTCTTCGGGACCGGATTGCCTCCAGTCAGCATCAAAATTTTCCAGTTTGTAGTAAAATTTCTGATTGTTTTCATTCCGAAAATCGATGATACTGAAACTAAAAGAAAAGACATTCTGATGGTGTGCCAGCGTAATTTCAGTCGTATTAAAAAGCGACTGCTTTAAGGGGCCATCAGCATTTACTTTTTCAGCATCATTCGTAAGCCAGAACCCTGTAAAATAAAGAAGGGTATTGTTAGGAGCAGCTTTTATGCTATCTGGGTTAAAAGAATAATATCCGTAAGTATCGCCAAAATAAATTTTTCCATCCTGCTTTTTGAAAGCAGCATTCTCAATTAACGATTGCCCATCAACTCCATTTTGAACGCCATAAAGTTGCACGTGGCTTCTTTTTGGGTTGAGTTTATATATACCATCCGAGGACCCTAACCAGAGATTGTTTTGATTGTCACCAGTGATAGAAAATACGATGGTTGTTCGAAGTGCATTTTGCTCATCTCCCAAAAGGTTAAAATTGTCAGTCTGCCTGTTATATCTGTAGAGCCCGCTACCCGAAGCCACCCAAATTATTCCGGTCGCATCAGTATAAATATCATAGATGCTGATACCTTGCAAATATCGCCTGAATTTTTTAGTCTCCCGATTTAACCTATTCAGACCATCGTTTCGAAAACAGCCTATCCAGAGTTCTCCGGTTTTATCCTCATGTATAGTTGAAATAATTTCACCGTTAATACTGTTTATATCACCAGGATCGTTTTTAAAATGAATAAATTTTTCCGACTTTTTATCAAGGTAGTCAAGTCCACCGACTAATCCAACCCACACATTTGATACTTTGTCTGTAAACAAACTCAAAACTGTGTTCTCACCTATACTTGTGTTGTCCGCAGGGTCGTTGCGATAATGTGTATTTTTTTTTGTTTGAAGGTTGTACTTATACAAGCCACTACCCGTTGCCATCCATAAATTTTGAAGTTTATCAAGTACCAATGCATGAACAGTTTTATCATATATGCTGCCATCCTTATCCAGGTCAATCATTTCACTTGTCCCTCTTTTGACATCAATCCGAACCGGTCCGTAGACGGTACCTAACCAAAATATGTTTGCTGATTCTTCGAAATAACTATAGACGCCATCAGAAATATTGTTGCCGTGGTGCGGAATTATTATATTGTAAAAATCAATTTTGTATAAATTGGCTGCTTGTGTGGTCACCCATAATTGTCCATCAGGTGCCGCAAAAGCATACCAACCACTATTCTCTTTAAAGTTGCCGGTTTTATCTGCATCGTTACCGTAATGGTTTATTTTTTTTGTAACAGGGTTATACCGGTTGATGCCACTAAACATGGTTCCAATCCAAATCTGCTTTTCTGCATCTTCGGTTATAAAAGTAATATGGTCATTTCGGTCAAATACAGGAGGCCTGCTTAACTGTTCCGGATGTTGGGGATTATATGTATGGCGGGTAAATAATCCTGTTTTCCTGTCCATGGTATGCAGGCCGTCACCGGCAGTGCCTATCCAAAAAATACCCTTGCTGTCCTCAAAAATAGACCGCACTTTATTATTGATCAGTGTTTGTGGGTTTAACGGATCACTCATATATCGGGTGAAGGTTCCTTTTGTACGGTTAAATCTGTTTAGCCCTCCATCGTTGTCTCGATTAAATGGTAAGCCGGTGCCCAGCCAAAGTTCGCCGGCACGATCTTCATAAATAGCCCTTACTAAATTATAACTTAAGCTCCCGGCAATTTTAGGGTCATGCTGATAATGTTTAAAGCTATCTGTTTTTGGATCAACCAAATCAAGACCTGCATTGGTACCTAGCCAGATATTACCCAAGTGGTCTATTTTTATACAGTTGACAGTATCGCTACTGAGACCATCCGGATTATTTGGATTGCGGCGGTAATGAGTGAAGGTTTTTGTATAAGGGTTAAATTTATCCAGCCCCATACCATAAAAACCTATCCAGATATTACCATCCTTATCGCTGGCGATACACTCAGGATAATGACCGCCCAGAGTGTTTGGGTTCTTGGGGTCATGCTGATAGCTGATCATTTGATTTCCGTCATAACTTATGATACATCGGTTGGTCTGGTCACTCAGCCAGATGAGGCCATGATTATCCTGAATGATACAATTTATTTTTCCCAGAGAAACGCCATTGGAACCTTTGATCAGATTAAACTTTATCTGATGGGTTTGGGCTGTTCCTCGGGATACAAAAAGTAAGAATACTGTTATGAAAAAAGCAGGGATGATTTTTTTCATTACTTTCTAAAATGATTCGGACATTGCATAAAACAGATTATTGTGGTAAAGTTAATACAAATTCTGAGCCATATCCTACTTTGCTCTCCACATTCAGCTCCCCTCCATGCGCCTTCACAATATCATAAGCGAGAGAAAGCCCTAATCCCGTACCTTGACCGGTAGGTTTAGTGGTGAAGAAGGGCTGGAAGATTTTGTCTTTGATGTGGGCCGGGATACCGGGGCCGTTGTCTTTGATGGCTATTAGCAATTGGCTGTTAGCTGTTAGCTGGGTAGTGACGGTTACTTTTGGCTCGTACCCAATTTCTACTTTTTTGCTTCG
>JAYTNJ010000108.1:0-21650 GCA_043748345.1 Saprospiraceae bacterium | reverse complement strand
GCCTAAAAACAAGATATCCACCATATCGGTCGTGTCTGCTTCTGCCAGCCGACGGTTTGTTTGACCTGTATCTGAGATTCCGGATAAAAGATTGCGGCGTAGAAAATCAGGAAGTATCAAACCACCAACACAAATAAAAACCACATAAAATAAGATGGCAAATAGAAAAAATTTTAAAAGCGATAGTACAAATGTTTTCATAGCTTCAGAATTGGAAATAGATAAATGGTGACCCGCCAGTCTGCATATACATGCCAATCATGCCCAATATCAATGAATAAAAGCTCCACCTGACCACTTTGGATTTACCTGAAAGCAGGTACTCGATAGCAAAAGAATGTGTTCTACCTGTCCACTCGACGACGATGAAAAATACTATCAGCATCGTAGTTGATACTGCCAATCCGACTTTATCAAATTCAGGAATAGTAAACAAAGAATATGAAAAAATCTTGGCCAGCATTTCAAAGGCTACTATCACATTTTCAGCTCTGAAGAAGATCCATAAAAGTGTTACAGCCATGAAAGTTGAGATCATACCCAATAGTTCTGTGGCTGAAGGCAAGGTTTTGTTGAAGGCTACAATATTGAGATGTTGCCTGTTTTTACCTGTAAGCAAAAGGGGTAAAAACAGGAATGCATGCAAAGCCCCCCAAATGATAAATGTTATATTGGCTCCATGCCAGAATCCACTGACGATAAATACCAAAAAGATATTTCTGACTTTAGTCCGGAGGGCCCCCTGATTTCCTCCCAATGGAATATAGAAATAATCTCTGAACCACGTAGAAAGCGAGATATGCCACCTGCGCCAAAATTCAGCAATATCTCTAGAAAAGTAGGGGAAAGCAAAGTTTTTTCTGAGATCAAAACCAAATAACCTGGATAGTCCAATGGCAATATCAGAATATCCTGAAAAGTCACCATAAATCTGAAATGAAAAGAAAAATGCCCCGAGCAGTAATCCACTGCCTGAATACTGAGATTGATGATCAAAAAACTGATCCGCCAAAACAGCACAGTTGTCTGCTATAACAAGCTTTTTAAAAAAGCCCCAAAGAATCTGTCTGCACCCTATGACCGCCAATTGGTAATCAAATATTCGGGTCTGAAAAAACTGAGGCAAAAGGTGTATAGCTCTTTCGATAGGGCCTGCTACCAACTGAGGAAAAAAGCTGACATACGCAGTAAAAGCCATGAAATCGTGAGTTGGCTCAATCTTGCGTCTGTATACATCGATGGTATAACTCATAGTCTGAAAGGTATAAAAACTGATACCGACCGGCAACACTATATTTAGGGTGGAAGGAGAAAAGTCATATCCAAGCCAGGTAAAAGCATCTGAAAAACTATCGATAAAAAAATTGTAGTACTTAAAGAACCCAAGGATACCCAGATTAGATACAATACTGATGTACAGTAATCTTTTCCTTTTATTGTCATCAGTGGTTTGGCCCATTGCTTTGCTCGTTATAAAGTCGATCAGAGTGCTTACCACCAACAGGCTGAGAAATCTGTAATCCCACCATCCATAAAATAAATAACTGGCCGCTACAACAAATGAATTTTGCCAAGCCAGATCTCGCTGAAAAACAAACCAATAGAGCAGAAAGACTACCGGTAAAAACACAGCAAAATCTAAAGAATTAAAAATCAATGGATTTTATATTTAGGGGGTAAATATAGTAAAAAACGAGATTATGCTGTCGGACGGCTTTGAGACGTCCCACCGCTATCTTGAAAGAGAAAAACATACCGATGGGATGTCTCGGAGCCATCCGATCAGATGTTTTTATCAGATCTTAATTACTCTGGTTGTTTCGACATCAGAGCTGCTGCTCACCCTTATAAAATAAAGCCCTGAATGCAAATCTTCGATATCCATAGTCTGATCGAGTGATAGGGATGAATATTTTTTCATCATCTGACCAGCTGCATTGATAATAGTGACTGAATAGTTTTCTAAAGTTGTAGCAATGGTAAGCATCCCTTCGGTAGTGCCCGGACTCACTTGTATTGCTGACAAACTTCCGAATCTGACAGATCGGATATCAGAATATGAATTCTGTCCATCAAAGTCTGTTTGTTTGATTCGGTAGTAGTTGATACCAGGCAAAGGACTTTCATCTATAAATTCATAACTGATCTCTGAAGTGCTATTGCCTGCACCATCGATCTCACCGATAATGCTAAAGTCCCGTCCGTCAGCTGATCGCTCGATATTAAAATAGTCGTTGTTGGTTTCGGAGGCGGTGGAGAAGAATAAATTTGTTACTTTACTTTTTGAATGAGCAATAAATGAAATAAGTTCTACAGGAAGTGCAACTGAGCCAGTTATAATAATATCATCAAGTCGAAAATCTCCGCCTCCACTACTTGATCTTGAACCATTCAACCACCCTTGAATTTTTATTGTCGCAGATGTTAAGCCTGTTTGTCCCGATACAGCCTGATTAACAACAATAAGAGAGCCATCTGGGGCATTTATTTGATACAGATTTGTTGAGCCTATTGCAAATCCAAACGCTGATGGACCTGCCGCTGTTGCATAAGATCTAAATGAAATGTTCGTGATTGAAAATGTATAACCTGAATTAGCTGTTATTGTAAACTGAAAGCTTTTTGCAGAAGTTTGATCTGTGGCAATCCAACCTGTACCTTCCTGAATATATGGTTCATTTGGAAAATAATTTCCAGTTGTAATGTTTGTTTCTATAGTTCCAGATGATAATACCATATCACTTACCGATACGTTTACATCTTTACTTGTAACAATGAGCGATGAAGATGCAGGAAATTCAAATGTAGCTATTTGACAAACTAATAAATTTGAAACAAAGATGAAATAAATTAACGCATAAAACTTTCTCATAAATGATTAAATTTAGTTGAGTGAGCGAAAAAGAATGTTTATGTGGTTTTTTAGCTGAATCACAAATATATATAGACTAAAATGATTTTCAATCCTTTATATAATGATTTTAATATGAAGTATTTGTAGAGGATTATAAAATATTTATATTGATTATATTATGTATTTTGATTTTGTTTATTTATTTCTGCAGTCCCTTTTGGTGGGATGTTATTCCGCCACCCCTCCGCTACTTTGAATGTGAAAAACATACCGATGGGATGTCTCGGAGCCATCCGATCAGATGTTTTATTTTACTGATACAACTTCAGATGGTTTTGATTCTGCATTTCCTTTGCCTGCTGCTGTGACAAAATAGCTCTTTCCCCTTTCGGCTTTAAATTTTGTTTTTGATGTAATGACTATGCACTTTGCCTTAGGTGTGTGACTTTCGGCAGATTCTTTTTGCAGCACGTAGACGGCATACATTTTAGCATCATTTATCTTTGTCCAGGTAATTTTTTTGCCTTTGAGCTTCACTATTGGACTAGCGACCGGTTCAAATTTTTGATTGCCATATTCCGGGATAAGGGATTTGTATGTATATAGTGGTTTGAGATATGTATTGAGCTCAGGATTAGCTAAATTTTCGGTACGGAAGTAAAAGTGTCCTTGCACATTATTTTTTGATCTTGTATAATCGATCTGCCTGCCTACCATATCAGGAGATGCAAATGCCGGTGATGCGGGGTTTTTAAACCTATACGCCGGTATGCCTATGATCATCGATACGCCCATCGTATTGGCATCCCAATAGTCCGCTAATGTGCCGAAGTCTGCGACAGGATGGCCAAACTCCCAATATATCTGTGGCACCAAGTAATCAACCCACTTGTTTTCCAGCCAGGTAAAAGGATCTGCGTAGAGCGCAAAGCTGTTTTCACGCCTTCCGGCAGGTGATATACCAAAAAGCACTTCTTTATTTGTACTTTTCACTGTTTGATGCACTTCTTGCACCATCGTATTGACATTGTCTGATCGCCAGGTAGTGATATCTTTTCCTTCCCCGAATTTTGCGAAAGCTTCCCTGTCGTCAAACACAAAAGGGTCATCCACTTTGGAGCCATACGGATAAAAGTAGTCATCAAAGTGAATAGCATCCACATTGTATTTGATTACGATGTCTTTGATGACTGCATTCAGATGTTGTCTGACTTCAGGTATTCCCGGGTTAAAATATTGGTTTCTTTTAAATTTTACCAGCCAGGATGGATTTTTTACTGCGACATGATTTTTCGCCAAGGGAATACTGTCCCATCCAATACGGTATGGATTGAGCCAGGCATGAAATTCCATACCCCTTTTATGTACTTCCTCTATGGCAAATTTTAGAGGGTCATAGCCGGGATCTTTGCCTTGTGTTCCGGTCAGATAGTAGGACCAAGGCTCAAGCGATGACGAATAAAAGGCATCAGCAGTGGGCCTGATTTGTAAAATTACGGCATTGATATTGAGATTTTGACACATATTCAGCATACGAATCAATTCTTTTTTCTGGGCCTTGACGTTACCTTTTGTTTTTGGCCAATCAGAATTATTGACCGTAGTGAGCCACACACCCCTGATCTCCTTTTTCTCCCTCATGATGGAATCTGTGACCCGGTCATATTTGTACAATGCGGCATCAGTATCTGTAAGCATTGGTCTACGGTGACAGGATGCAGTTGATAATGTCAATAGCAACAGCACAAACTTCATATTATAATTCATGGCAAGTGGTATTCATTCAGGCAAATATAGAAAATAAATATATTGAAGTGAAATTACTACGCATATGTAAGCTAATCTTCCGGGAGTTTTTATTAAAGACTGGATCGAATTCAGAAATTTTAACAATTACACCACACAATTAATTCTATAGAAAATTTAATCTATTACACAAGATATAAACGTTTATCTTAGCCATAAATTTAATAATTTTAGAAATTATATTTCCTATTATTTTTACATATCGATTTTATATTTTACTTTAGCGTTATAAAACAGTGCTGTATTTAACGGTTCAGTCAGAAATATCCCGGCATTAATAGTGGGTATTTTTACTTGTGGAGTATTGGTTTATGTCATTGCAACAGACAAATAAAATGATTTTTTCACTTCAAAACAATAGAATATTTTATGAACACAAGAATGATTATTGGAGCCACAGTCGGAGGATTGTTGGTTTTTATCTGGCAGTTTTTGTCTTGGGCCATGTTAAACATCCACGGATCGGAACAGAAATATACAGCCAATCAGGATGCAATATTGCAGACTTTGAGTACTCAGCTTGCTGAAGAAGGCACCTATTTTTTACCTTCTTATGCGCCGGGTACATCCACTGAAGAGCAACAAAAGCTCATGGAAGCAGCTGGAGGCAAGCCCTGGGCACAAATCTCTTATCACAAATCCATGAATGTATCCATGGGCATAAATATGCTTAGAGGTTTTTTAGCAGATGTTGTAGCTGTGTTTTTGCTTGTCTGGTTACTTATTAAGATACCTGAATTGACTATGAGTACAAGTATACTGGCTTCTGTTGCTGTGGGTATAGTAGGCTACCTGACCACTGAATATTCAAATACGATATGGTTTGAATCTAACTCCATGCCACATTTATTGGATGCAGTTGTTGGATGGGCACTCTGTGGTACATGGCTTGGATACTGGCTCAACAGATGATGTATAAAAAATTAATATAATCAATTCCAAAGTCGTTTATTAAGGCTCCACTATTAAGTCCGTCTATTTGAAATGAAGGATGTAGGATGATGAAAAACTAAAATTTCTGTCTTAACTAAACGGCATTGAATTTAATTCTGCAAAACGATTCGAATTCCAATAAGCCATGCTTCTTTATAGAGCATGGCTTTTCAGATTTATTAGGAAACGGAAAACTTAATACCCTGGATTATCTTAGATATTAAAGCATAATACTGGCGTTTTGAATCAAAGATTTATAAAATACCATTAAACACTTAATGCCGAAAGGTGGCTTATTTTGTAATATTGCAATTTTATGTCAAATATTACATATCCAGGATTTAAAACCTGATACATCAATATATTATGGAATATCAAATGATCAAAACGGAGCAAAAAGCCCTCGATATCAACCTGAATGACCCAATTTACGGCACTTTTGCAGAGATAGGAGCTGGTCAGGAAGTGGCAAGAAATTTTTTTCAGGCAGGAGCTGCTGCCGGAACCATCGCAAAGACCATGTCTGCCTATGATAAGACATATTCTGACGCTATTTATGGTATTGAACCGTCAGGCAGATATGTCTCAGAAGCCAGGCTCTATAAGATGCTCGATCATGAATGGGATCTGATGGAAGAAAGACTTAGTACTTCACGACCCGATGCCACATTTTTTGTATTTGCAGATACTGTGCAAGCGATCAACTATACCCGCACCATCAAAGGTAATGGCTGGATGGGACTCAGATTTCGTATCAAACCAGATGGACCGGTAAACGATATGGTGCTGCACGTCAAAATGCTGGATACCAATAACCGCCTCCAGCAGGAAGCCATCGGCGTGCTGGGTGTTAATATGATTTATGCTTGCTTTTACCACAATGATGATCCCGAAAAAATGGTACGATCACTGGTGGATACCATTAAAGACAGAGTAAACATAGATTTGCTAAGGATAAATGGAGAAGATTTTAATTTTTTTGACCGGAGGATTATTTCACTTTATCTGGTAAAACATAAACTGACATCTGTGGCCATGTTTGACGTAAGTAAGATAGGTATTCATCCGTCTGAGTTTCTTTACAAAGAAGCTTTGATGGTGATCAGGGGCAATTTTCGGCCACCAACACTGGTAACACAGGATGCCATAGATTCTAGTTATACTCAGTTTAAGGCAGAGACAGGTCTACCGGATGATAAGCTTAATCTCATGATGGAGCTTACTATGGATAAATTCATGGGCGAGGGTAGCGAGGTGGATGAAAAAGATTTTCTGGAACGGGCAGATATGTTGAGTGCCTTAGGTCATAAAGTGCTGCTTTCTGATTGCGCTAATCATGAGATGCTCATCAATTATCTCAATGATTACAAAATATCCCATTTGGGGCTGGTGATTGGCGCGAGAGAATTACAAAAAATAATTTCTGAAAAATACGAACAGAACCAGGATGGCAGATTACTTGTAGCATTCGGAGAGTTATTCAGCCAGAATATCCGTGTGTATGTTTATCCGGCTCAGGATGTGAAAACAGGCCAAATTTCCACGGCTGAAAATCTTTCAGTACCCGATGGGATTAAATTTCTTTATAAGTATCTTCTGGAAAGCAGACAGGTAGTAGCTGTGCATGATTACAACATGGATATACTGCATATTTATCCTCATGAAGTATTAATAGAAATCAAAGAAAATACCCCGGGATGGGAAAATAAAGTTCCGGAGTCGCTGGCTCAGTTGATACGGCAGAAAAAGTTGTTCGGATATGAGGGCGGTTAGGTATGCTTATCATTTATGTATTATTTTATAAAATTTCATTTTGTAAGTCAGGTATACAAAAGAAATTAATAGATTTGTAGTGTGAAATTCTTTTAAATTAATAAAACAAAACAGATGGAAAACAGAAACACAATTCAACAAGCAATAGAAAACGGGTATGAATTTAAAATAGGTGACTACATTTCAAGAGGTTTTGATATTTTTAAACAGAACCCTGGGGGTTATATAGGATTTGCTATTTTGTTTTTTATAATTTCCCTCATTATTAACATGATACCTTTATTAGGATTTTTGATTGCAATAATTGTTACTCCACCATTGAGTGTGGGTATTGCTATTAGCTCGCACAAGCAGGAGGGTGAAGGTAATATGGAATTCGGCAATTTTTTTAAAGGATTTGATTATATAGGTCAATTGATTGTTGCATATATTATTATGCTGGTCATTTATTTTGTGATTGCTTTACCTCTGATAATAATATTAGGATTTAGTATTTTTACTTCCTTTGCAAGTGGTGATACTGATGCCATCCTGGAGTCATACCAGGCAATAGCAAATTTAGGAATTTGGGTGGTATTATTTATGGCTATTTTTATATATGTAGGTGTATCGATGAGATGGACAAACTATCTGATTGTTTTTCATAAATATGACGCCGTGACTGCTATAAAAACAAGCTGGCAGCTGGTCAATAAAAGTTGGGTCTGGCACTTTTTATTTTTACTGCTTTGTGGTTTGATTCTGATTGGCGGGGTGATTGCGTTACTGGTAGGCGTAGTAGTAGCTTACCCCATAATTATGGCAGCTGATTATGCTGGCTATGCTGATATTACAGGACTCAACAGTAATAATGATGTCATCGATGAAATAGGAACCGATTCTGATTTGATCTGAAGCGTTTATCCATTTTGATCAATAAGAGAGCATCGTCGACTTTTGCGACGATGCTCTCTTATTTTACGGATTTATAACATAGATAGGGAACTATCAGCTTTTTTAAAGTGTATTAAGTATAAATCGAAAATTTGGAACGATTTTTTCTATACATCTTAGTATTGATAAACAATTTTTAATGTACCTTAAGACAATCATACAGGGTAGGCTTGAGTTCGGGACGGAAAAGAGTTATGAAAAGGTAACTAAAATGTTTCAACAAAAGGTTGAGACCTACTACAAATCTGACGTTATTTTTAAGTTTGAAGATGTCTTTAAGGATGAAACATTGTGCCTTGAGATTCCCCGTTTTGTAGGGCAGGTTACAGACAAAGCTTTTCGAACTACTACTGGTCTCATAGGATATTGTGCTCAGTTTGCTATTGCAGGCTCAGTACGTGCCTGGTTGATCAATGAAGGTGACATTGTACATTTTGAAACACTTGAGCCTGACAGTGATAAAGGTGCTGTGCAATCTTTTGTCAGGGGCAGGAAACTGGTAAAAGTCAAGGGAAAAGAAAATGAAGCTATAGCAGCACTAAGTACAGCTATAGAAAAATACGATCGCCACGCACAGGCGTATGAGCGAAGAGCTAAAGTTAATCTACTGATGCGAAATTATCACGATGCATTACGGGACTACAGTAAATGTATAAATATCGACCCATCAATCCCTACCGCTTATTATGGCAAAGCCAAAATTCATATGGTTCGCAATGAATGGGAGCTGGCTATTGAAAACCTTGAAGAATCCATTAAAAAATCTATAGCCTTACAAACATTATACTGGAAATCCAGACGGTTGAAGGCAGAATGTCATATCGTTCTGAAAGAATGGCAAAAAGCCGCTTTTGATCTGAAGCTATTTACAAACAGAAACTTCGAGAAGGAAAACCCTAATAGATTTTGGCTCAGATGGGCATTTTTTCATTATGGTTTAGTATTGATGGAAATTGAAGAATTTGTCGAAGCCCTCAAATCATTTGATAAAGCGCTCAATATGCCTGAAATAGCTGATGGCCTTAATGAGGTCGAAATCCTTACTCAACGGGGAATAGCTAAGCAGAAGGCGGGGAAAAATGGATATGTTAAAGACATTAAAGATGCTGCTTCCAAAGGCGGTAAAAAGGCCAAAAATCTTCTTAAGGCATTAAAGTAATCTTACTTACTTTTTCGAAATTTTCTACAGTATTTTCATTCGGAAATCAAAAATATTATTTTAGTTAAAATTTATGTTCAAAATTTATATTGCTTATGTATCAATTTAACCCATTGATATTTTAAGATATGTAGAATTTAATTATTAGTACAGTATAAAATTTTGTATCTCTGTTGCCCTTTAATCATCTACATATATAGCAAGTAAATAAAAAGCCTGTGATTGTTATTTGACAAAAAAATAAATCTTACATTTAGCGTCAAAATAATTAAAACAAAATGAGTACGACGGTTTCAAATTCATCACACCCTAAAGGGCTTTGGGTTCTCTTTGGTACAGAAATGTGGGAAAGGTTTAACTTCTATGGTATGAGAACCTTGCTTACACTTTTTATAGTTCATGCTTTGATGATGAGTGAAGAGCAATCATCTATCATTTATGGTGGATTTTTGGGTTTATGTTATTTGACACCCATGTTGGGCGGTTTCATATCTGATAGATTTATAGGAAATAGAAATTGTATCATGTTAGGTGGTCTTTTGATGGCGACTGGTCAGTTTCTATTATTTACGAGTGCCAGCACTTTTGGTACAAATCTGGATCTGGCTAAAACTATTTTGTATATTGCGTTAGGCGTGTTGATATTCGGAAACGGGTTTTTCAAACCCAATATTTCGAGTATGGTAACTAACTTGTATCCCAAGGAAGAAAAAAATAAACTCGATACTGCCTTTACCATCTTTTATATGGGGATCAATGTAGGTGCTTTTTTAGGTCAGTATATATGTCCATACTTAGGAGATGTAGTGGATGCTAATGGAACCAGAGATGTATTTGCCTTCAAATGGGGATTTTTTGCAGCAGGTGTTGCCATGATTATTGGAACAGTTACTTTTTACTTACTTAAAGATAAATATGTAGTGACTCCTGAAGGCAGACCCTTAGGTGGTCTCCCAAAAAATAATATTGCTTCAGATTATGAAGAAGGTGAGTCCCAAAAGGCTGTTTTTTCTTCTCAATCATTAATGCTAGCCGTTATCTCATTTATTGCTTTAGCCTTTGTTTTCCACTACTTTATTGATCAAAATTATGTATATTCGCTGATATATGCCAGTGGTCTTACTTTGGCGGGGTTGATATTAACAGACTCTTCTTTGTCAAAAACTGAAATCGACAGAATATTGGTTATTTATGTAGTCTCATTTTTTGTCATCTTTTTCTGGGCAGCTTTTGAGCAGGCAGGTTCATCTTTGACTTTTATTGCAAATAATCAGACGGACAGAAATTTTTTCGGATGGAATATGCCACCCTCCATGGTACAGATATTCAACGGTATTTTTGTAGTCATGCTTGCTATACCTTTCAGTATGCTGTGGGATAAACTAAGGGCAAATGACAAGGAACCTATTTCTCCGGTAAAACAAGCTGCAGGCCTTGCCACAATAGCAATAGCCTATTTTATTATTGCTAATAATGTTAAAGAACTTGGAGTTGACGGATTATTAGGGATTAAATGGCTGGTTTTATTATATTTATTGATGACTATCGGGGAGCTTTGTTTGTCACCCATTGGTCTTTCACTGGTAGGAAAACTAGCACCTAAACGATTTACATCAATGCTTTATGGGGTCTTCTTCTTATCTAATGCTTCAGGCTATGCACTGGCAGGTACTTTAGGCTCTATTTTACCGGCCACAGGAGACAAATTTAAAACTGCAAGTGCTATGGGTGTCGATCTTCAGGCAGTATTAGACAAAACTGTAACACCAACCCCGGAGCAATTAAAATTACTAGCAGATAAAAATATCATGGATCACTATCCGGTGTTCGCAGGATTTCAGATCACCAGCTTATATGAGTTCTTTATGGTTTTTGTCATCCTTTGCGGTATAGCGTCTGTGATATTATTTGCACTTACACCAAAATTGAAAAAGATGATGCATGGAGTCAATTAATTAATTATTTCAGAGATAAATTTATTATGGAAAGGACAAGGCTTTATGACAGTACTTGTCCTTTTTTATTAAAACATAAAAATGAGATCTAAAAGATGAATACATCGGTACTGGCACCTCTGGATCAGATACAAAATTTTGAAGGGAAATATCCAAAACAAATCTGGCCCCTATTCTTTTCTGAGATGTGGGAGCGTTTTTGTTTCTACGGCATGAGAGGAATTCTCATATACTTCATGGTCACTGAACTCATGCTGAATGACTCAGTAGCCAATCTTCAATATGGCGCTACTCAGGCTTTTGTTTATGCATTCACTTTTATAGGTGGATTATTTGCTGACAAAATTTTAGGATATAGAAAATCACTTTTTTGGGGCGGAATACTGATGATCATCGGTAGTTTGATTTTGGCCATAGACCCTAAGGCATTTTTCTTTTTTGGTATCAGCTTTACTATTATTGGCACCGGCTTTTTCAAGCCAAATATTTCTACGATGGTTGGTCAGTTATACAAAGAAGGCGACCCAAGAAGAGATGCGGGATTTTCTTTGTTTTATGCGGGTATCAACATAGGAGCTTTATTTGGCGGATATTTGTGTATTGCCGTAGGTAAAGGAGAGATGTTGAGTGGCCTTATACCTGAAAATCTCAGATGGAACGTAGCTTTTGGTTTTGCAGCTATTGTCATGATGATCAGTTTACTTACCTTCATTCGTACTCAAAGGACACTAGGTGTGATAGGTATTTCTCCATTATTGCATCTGGATGCAAACAAAAGAAAAATACTTGAATGGGCAACGTATATAGGTTCATTATTACTATTGCCTGTGATCATGACTATGGTAGCTAAGACTGAATATACTGACTATTTTATGTACACCATAGGTCCACTAACACTCGTGTATATAGGATATGAGATGATGTCTATGACCATTGCAGACAGAAAAAAGATGATTGCAGGATTGGTGTTTATTATATTTAGTATTGTCTTTTGGGCATTTTTTGAGCAAAGCGGAGGCTCTTTGAGTCTTTTTGCCGCCAATAATCTCGACAATAAAGTACTGGGGGTCACTTTAGATCCCAATGGAGTCAATAATTCAGCCAACTCACTTTTTGTCATCATGTTTGCGGCATTGTTGGGTCTTGTATGGATTTGGATGGCAAATAGAAAAATGGAACCGAATACTCTGATTAAGTTTGGATTGGCATTTTTATTTCTTGCAGCCGGATTTTATGTCTTTTACAGCACAAGGCTTTTTGCAGATGACAATGGCATCACTTCTTTAAACCTTTTCACTTTTGGATGGCTCATAATTACTTTTGGAGAATTGTGTCTTTCACCTATCGGTATGTCTATAATGACAAAACTTGCACCTCAAAAATTGCAGGCTATCATGATGGGTATGTGGTTTTTGGCCAGTGCTTACGGTCAGTATTTTGCAGGCATTTTAGGCGCTAATATATCCGATGCTTCAGAAAATGCTGATAATTACAATAAATTGGTGGCATATACAGACGGATATCTGCAGTTGGCAATTTATGCACTGATAGCCGGATTGGTACTGATAGCTATCTCTCCATTTGTGCGTAAACTGATGCAGGAAGTAAAATAAAATCAAGTTTTTTTATTCAATTTTAACCAAAACAATATGTCACCCAATACATCATCAGGAGATTTTTTTAAGACCAATGTGCTGGGGCATCCGGCTGGTCTGTTTACCCTTTTTTTTACAGAAATGTGGGAACGGTTTTCATTTTATGGCATGCGGTCACTGCTGGTACTTTTCCTTACATCCTCGCTACTGGATGAAGGATGGGGCTGGCCCAGAGCCAACGCATTGGCACTTTATGGAACCTATACTTCTATGGTATACCTTACCCCTATCATCGGAGGTATATTGGCTGATAAATTTTTGGGACACCGATGGGCTATTATTATCGGAGCTTCTCTTATGACGCTCGGGCATGCTTCTATGGCAATGGAAAGTCAGTTTTTTTTGTACATGGGCCTGGCGTTTCTTATTTTTGGCAATGGCTTTTTCAAACCCAACATGACATCCATGGTGGCTAAATTGTACAAAGATTATCCGGAGAAAAAGGATGGTGCTTACACGATATTTTATATGGGAGTAAATTCAGGAGCTTTTCTTGGCATCATGCTATGCGGATATATTGGTGAAAAGGTTGGTTTTTCATGGGGTTTTGGTCTGGCAGGAATATTTATGTTTTTTGGAATGCTTCAGTTCTATCTTTCTCAAAAAATATTTGGAGATGTAGGCCTACCACCGGAAAGAAATACAGTATCCGCCATTTCAGGTTCTGCTGACGACATGACTACAGAAGCCAATGGCGGAAAACTCAATCCTTTTACGACATTCGATTTGATTTTGGTGGCGATTACTGCAATAGGTGCGTTGACCTGGATCATTAACGACCCCATGTCAAAAGTATATAACAATAATATTTTTGGCAATAGCACCAATGCCGGTTATGTCATACTAGGGTGTTTATCGCTGTTTTTATTTATACTGTTTAGTCGTATATTCAGATACTCTACTGTTACCAGGGACAGGATGCTGGCTGTATTTATAATAGCGGTCTTTTATATGTTTTTCTGGGCATCATTTGAGCAGGCAGGCGGGTCGATGACAATATTTGCCAAAGACTATTTGAACAGATCTCTCGAAGGTAGTAGCGCTATGTTATTTAAGATTTTTAATACTTTACTGACGGTAGTTCCATTGGGGATCATCACGTATGTATTGTGGAAGATGTTTCAGCAGACATTTGCTAAATTTGCTGTAGCCAATATTTTTCTTGGGACAAGTTTTATGATCATCTGGGGGATAGTTATTTGGATGCTGGCTAATGAATTTAACCAGACTAATACTGAAATAGCTGCTACATGGTTTGGTATTCTAAATTCATTTTTTATCATATCATTGGGTCCTCTTTTCTCAAAGATATGGGAGAGCAAATATAATCCTTCAGCGTCTGTAAAATATAGTATCGGTCTGATGTTTCTTGGGATAGGGTTTTTATCCCTGGCTTATGGTTCATCAGGAATTCCCTTAGGTGCCAAAACTGCCGCCGTAAGCATTATCTGGCTTGTGATAGCATATTTATTTCATACGCTGGGTGAACTGTGCATCTCTCCTGTGGGTTTGTCCTATGTCAGCAAACTGGTACCTGGCAGAATGATTGCTGTCACGTACGGTATTTGGTATCTGGCTATTGCAGTAGGCAATAAAGTTGCCGGCACTATGGGCGGAATGATAGACAGCATATCAGAGGAGCACGGTATGTCCAATTTCTTTTTGATATTTACCTTTGTCCCTGTGATTGCTGGCATTATAATCATATTATTAGGGCCGGTATTGAAGAAGTTGATGCACGGGGTAAGATAGATTAATAAGAAAGCAGAAATCAATGTATATTAGGTCAATTGAACTTCAGGAACAATTATGAGATTTTCTTTACTATATTTGCCATTGAATTATAAGAAATTAAATGCTGCCTAAAAAAACAAGATATGCCGTAAAGGCACTGATGTTGCTACATTCTACCTTTGAAAGTAAAAAGCCAATGCGTATATCTGATATTGCTGAAAACGAACAAATACCTAAAAAATTCCTCGAAGCCATTTTGCTGGATATGCGGAAAATTGGCATCGTCAACAGTAAAATGGGTGCCCATGGAGGATATTATCTTTCAAAACATCCGGATGAAATCTACCTTAGTCAGATTATAAGATTTACGGGAGGTCCTATAGCTCTGGTACCGTGTGTCAGTCTCAATTTTTATGAAAAGTGTGAGGAATGCACAGATGAAACTACCTGCGGTTTCAGGGATGTGATGCGGGAAGTACGCGATGCCAGCCTTCACATTCTGTCTAAAACCAGCCTGGAAGATCTTGTTCAAAGAGAAAAAATCTTGGAAAAGGAAAAAAGTGTTTAAATTTGCTTGTGAGAACAAGAGTTGACGACTATTGAAAAGAAAGATTTTCATATTATAAGAGGAACTAAATAAATCTTTTACTTTGGCAAATACAGGGTATTCGGGAACACCACTTGCTAAAAAACTAGGAATAAAAGAAGGATTCAAAATTCGGTTAGTAAATCACCCAGGCTATTATTTCAAACTTTTTGACGACTTCCCGAGTAATGTAATTATAGAGATAGACAAAAATATAAAAAAGAATTTAATTCATTTTTTTACCAAAGATGCATCAGAATTAAATGACAATATTGTTTTATTGAGGAATGAAATCGAAGTAGATGGTATGATTTGGATTTCTTGGCCTAAAAAGGCATCAAAAATACTGACAGACATTACAGAAGATACCATCAGAAATTTAGCTTTAAAAAATGGGCTTGTTGATATAAAAGTTTGTGCGATAGACGAAATTTGGTCAGGACTAAAATTGGTAATACCAGTAAAAGACAGAATTGCACTACGAGATGAAACTTGAAATCTAAGAATCGACGGTGAAAAATATAAATATTTATTAACAAAGGTTGATGAAGCCTTTTGGATATTAGTTATCTCAACTTTCCTTAGTGTTAGCTGCCACCATAGCACACCCCATTCCACAAGACAACATCTAACTTCTGTAAATATTTGGTCTTTGAGTAAACCCAAATACTCATAAAATAATTATTAACAAATATTTATTATAAATAAATTAATATTTATTGTTTATTAATAAATATTTATTATCTTTGCGACATAATTTTAAATCTTAACAAAAAATGTCAAAAAGAAACAACTTAGTATTTGAAGGCCTGCATATTGTTGCTTGGATCATTTTCGTAGGCTTGTGTATTGAAGCCGGAGCCTTGATAGTCAATTTTATTTTCAGTCTGTACAAACCTGAATTTGTCCAGAACCTATATCAAAAGATGGACTTAAGTGCGATGTATAATCGCAGCAGATGGGCTTTTTTCAGTATGTATAGCTTTGTTCTGGTGATAGCCATTTTGAAAGCAGTCCTATTTTATGTAGTCATCATGCTTGTAAGCAAACTTGACATGGCAAAACCATTCAACAATTTTACTTCCGAAAAAATATCGCAAATAAGTTATTTCACTTTATCCGTAGGACTCTTAAGCTATATAGCTCAACAAACAGCTAAGAATTTGCAACATCGTGGACACGAAATCGACCAGCTTAATCAGTTTTGGGCAGACAGTCAAGCTTTTATTTTGATGGCGGCTGTAGTCTATGTCATTGCGACCATTTTCAAAAAAGGACTTGAAATTCAAAACGAAAACGATTTAACTGTATAACTTATGGCAATCATTGTAAACCTCGATGTGATGATGGCAAGGCGGAAAATGTCGCTGAATGAGCTATCAGAAAAAGTAGATTTAACACTTTCTAACCTTTCCATCTTAAAAACCGGAAAGGCCAAGGCTATACGCTTTAGCACATTAGAAGCTATTTGTAAGGCTTTACATTGTCAGCCAGCTGATATTCTTGAATATGTGGAAGAAATAAAAAATTGATAAAAATTGAGTAATCCAATTTCAGCTACTGATATAGAATTATTTTCAGCAACCAATCTTCATCCATTAACGGAATTGACAGTAGAGTTTTGGCAAGACTGTAATTATGAAGAGGAACTATTACATTGGAGTCAAATTATTGGGGTTGAAGATAATTATTGTGCATTAGCAAAACTTGATGAGCGATATGTAGGCTTTATTCATATGGCGATCCGCAACGACTATGTAGAAGGTTCTAACAAGGATAGAACAGCCTATCTCGAAGCTATTTACATTAAGCCATCTTTTAGACACAAAAACATTGCAGCATTACTTATAAATAAAAGTGAGCTTTGGGCAAAATCAAAAGGATTTAACCAAGTATCGTCAGACACTGAGTTTGAAAATGCAGGAAGTCAACAATTTCATAAAAAATTAGGTTTTAAAGAAGTGAATAGGATAGTATGCTATTTGAAAAATCTCTAAAATAAAACAAAAAATGACTAAAGAATTTTACTTAACGATGCTACTTTTCGTATGTATTAGTTGCCAAACATTTGCTCAAACGACAGATTCTTTAAGAGTAAAAATACAACAAATCATTTCAACAAAGAATGCTATTGTTGGGGTTTCAATTATTGGCAATAATGGTAAAGACAACGTTTCTATAAATGCTGAGAGACATTATCCGTTGCAAAGTGTATTTAAATTTCATATTGCTTTAGCAGTATTATCACAGATTGACAAAGGGAAATTTTCATTGGATCAAAAAATAGAAATTCTAAAAAAAGACTTGTTACCTGATTTGTATAGCCCATTAAGAGAAGATTATCCCAATGGAGCGACACTTCCAATTTCAAAAATTTTAGAGTACACCGTTTCTTTAAGCGACAATGTAGGCTGCGAAGTATTGTTAAGATTGATTGGTGGACCAAAAGCTGTAGAAGAATACTTTGTAAAAAATCATATCAAAGACGTATCAATAAAAGTGAACGAAGAACAGCAGCAGGCCAATTGGGATTTACAGTTCCTAAATTGGACGACCCCAAAAGCAGCAAACGAGACGTTAAAAAAATTTTATAACAACGAGAAAAAGCTACTTTCGAAAAAAAGTTATGAATTCATTTGGAAGGTGATGAGAGAAACACAAACAGGAGAAAATCGCTTAAAAGGGCAATTACCAAAAGGTACAATTATTGCCCACAAAACAGGATCATCAGGGGTAAACAAAGAGGGTTTGACAGCAGCAGTAAACGATATTGGTATAGTGTTTTTACCGAATGGCAAACACTTTTATATTAGTGTATTTGTTACCAATTCAAAAGAAAATGCAATGACAAATGAAAAAATAATTGCCGACATCGCAAAAGTGACATTGGATTATTTCACAAGCAAGACTAAATAAAAATGCCACTTACATGGGATTATGAATCGATCGCAGTAACCACACAGCATATAAAGGGATGGACTTTATTTTGTTTTCAAATCCAAAAGCTTTTGTGGAAAATCTAAGACCATATGGGCTCGAATATTTTTTCAAAAACATATTGAAACTTATAGATTTGGTGTGTTTTCCCTTTTTGACTTCGATTGGTATGACTATATTATCGAATTGGATGACGAAATCAAGTTCAGCAGTATTATTATTTTTCCAGTAGTGCAGCGGAAACCCATTGCTGGTGAGCGCTTGAGCAGCATAATTTTCGATGATCATACCCAAAAAATAATTGTCGCTTTCATAATCAGACAGGATAGTTTGAATGGCCATCCCTGATTTTGCAGCAAGCAAGCCAACATCACCCATGTACATTTTGAAATCACTGATATCGGTGTAGGTTGAAATAGGCATAAAACCGTGGTCAATTTTTTTACACTTGAGCGTAATTCCCGAAAAATTTAACCACTCTATCGCCTCACCGAAGATAGTAGCAGTTCCCCCTTTCTGGACAACTTTGTATTGAAATTTTGCATTTTCTTTTGCCAATTGTACTGGAATAGACTCGTAGGATGCCCTGATTTTAACGGCCGTTGCATTGTTAGCATATTTGGCCATATCAGCTATGTATTCGTTCAAAATTCTACCCTGGATATCGCGGACAGCCAAGAAACTATTTGACGCTAAGTATTCGTTGATGCAAGCCGGCATCCCGCCTATAATGAGATATTTTTTGAATTCATTCATCGCTTCTTTGTGAAGTGAATTCTCCATCGGCTGTAAACTTTTGTAATGAAGTTCGATATCATCTTTTAAGCGCTGTCTGCCTATAGCTAAGAGATACTCTCCAAAATCCATAGGAAACATAGTAATTTCGTCTACCTTTCCGACAGGAAAAGAGAACTGCTCCCGATTGATGGCAACGCCTAATAAACTTCCAGCCGCTACAATGTGATATTGTGGCGCATCTTCGGCAAATGACTTTAAAGACAATAATGCCCTTGGACAGGATTGTATTTCGTCAAACACAATTAAAGATGTCTCAGCAACAATTCTGCATTCAGCTACTGTCTCAAGGTATTGGATTATTCTCTGTGCCCCTAAATCACCATCAAAAAATGCATTTACATTTGCATTTACTTCTAAATTTATATAGACTATATTCTGAAAGTGGGTTTTTCCAAATTCTTTCAAAGAATAGGTTTTGCCTACTTGTCTAGCACCATTCAATACTAAAGGAAGCCGTGTTTTTTTGTCTTTCCACTGAGATAATGCGTTGTCAATCGTCCGGAACATCGGCAATATTTTAATGCAAAAATACTATTTTCTATGAATAAATCAAAATATTTTGATTTATTCATAGAAAAATGTCTTAATTGATTTTAAATTATATTTTTATAAATCCCTACCCAAACTTCTTCAATGCCCGATTAAACGTAGCTTTGGAGTTAAATCCACAATCGAAGGCTACGCCTAGTTTTGTAAAATGTCGATTGGCGGGTAAGTTGATTTGATGCTGATATTCAGATATTCGACTTTCGTTGATGAAATCATTGAAGTTTTTACCAAAATTCTTATTGATCGCAGCTGACAAAACTGAAGAATTTGTTTTCAGTCTGGTTGCCATATCGCTGAGTGAAAGTTCCGGCTCAAGGTATATCTTGTCTTCGACCATCAGCTTTTCGATTTTGGGCTTCCAGTCGGCAAAAATATTTTCTGTGGTTTGATTTTTTGTTTCTACATCTGAATCGAATACTATAGGATCACCAATATTTTCTTCATCAGAAACGGATTCAACATCAATAAATACCAACTTTTTTGGTTGGACCTGCATGTATCCTCGTAAGCCCACATACACAATGATACATACGGTAAATAGGTGCCACCACCAGTCCTTCTCAAAAGGCATATCGGTCATGTAATCAGCAAATTGCCACAGAAACTTAAAAACTTCGCCCGCGATAATTAAGTACACAAAATTGCGTATCCAATCAAAACTGACACTTTCTGTATCCGAAAACTGTGTCTCTGTCCACTTTCTATAATGTTGATATAGTTTTAGTGCATAATAGAAATAGAAAGCGTATGAAACCCAAACAGCTATCTTTTCTACCCATGAAAGAAACTGAACAAATTTCGTCGCATACAACGCATACATGGCATCTTTGCCTTGCAAAAATAAGGAAAGTGTAACCACAAAATATAAAGCATATGGAATATAATGTAGTAAATCTTTTACAGTCAGTTTAAAGTCTCTATTGATTTGGGACTTTAGATACAAATATATGGTAGGCGCAAAAGCTAGTCCAAAATGCCTGGGAAAACCATCCATTTCTTCCCACAAATAGTTGATACCGGCGAAGCCAAACGTATAATCCTGGATCTCCATCGAGAGCAAAAACATAACGGCCGCCAGCAACTTATCGGATAATCGCTCATTTCTAACCCCTCTGACAAATAATAATATAGAGAAAAGAAGGCCAAAAAAATAGGCAAATTGCAATGGAGTGGTATATATCGTCATACTATACTTAAATACAAGTTATCAAGTGTAAAGTTTACATTCTTCTTACTTTTCCATTGCCGACAATGCCTGAGAGTGGGTCGATTGAGCCTGCTCCTATTTGGATGACACTACAGTTGCCAGCGCCGATGGCCGAAAGAGATATTTGTGCATTAATGATGACATTGCCGTTTCCGTAGCTTTTTACTTTGGAGACCTTACTGATCAAATCACCACATCTTACTTCTCCGTTGCCACTCTTTTTGATATCAAGATTTTCAGCTTCACCTTGAAGGACTGAGCTTCCATTTCCCTTATTTTCGTATCTAAAGTAGCGAGCTTTGATATCTTTGACAGATATTTCAGTATTGCCACGATGGTAGATGGAACTAATTGATGGAAGTGATACTTTTATCTTAATATTTGTATCTTCAAGGTAAAGTCGACCGTTGTAATTGTCCTTGAGTGCAATAGTTAGCTTTTGATCATCATCATCTCTCGATACTTGTAATCCTGGCGCGAGGTTGTCATCAATCTGAACCGTAATGCTGTATGGTTTTCCGACTTCTACTTCGATGATGCCGTCAAAATCTTCAAAGGATATGTTCTCAAAATTCGTAAAATCATAGCTGTGAGTTACCGTTTTTCCGCTTCCTAATAGTGGACCTTTTTGTGCTGATAAGTCATTAAAACAATATAATAAAGTGATTATTGTGAAGGAAAATATTTTCATGATTTAATTTTTTGTAACTATTCAGCCACAAAGTTAGCAGCATTTACTAAAGCATCGAATACATTCATTGAATTTTTGAT
>JAYTNJ010000107.1:0-7485 GCA_043748345.1 Saprospiraceae bacterium | reverse complement strand
CGCTGGAATCTCCATAAACAATTCATAATATTTTTTTATTTTTTCTCCTTCATATACTTCCTCATAAATCTCAATTTGGTTTTTCCAGGCTTCATACATGCGTTGCTCGCCAGTCTCTGAAGTATAGGGAACAGAAAATACGCCTATACTTGTCCATTTTTTTACCATGATATTATCTGGCTCGCAGATGGCGAAAGCAACACCCAACGATTCTGCACCTAACTGCCTTAATTGATCATAAAGTAATTCTGCTGTTTCAATTAATTCGGAGCTATTGTGCATCGCCATCGTTCTTGCACGCACTCTTTCCAGTGCCAGTTGAATCTGAGATTCCCTTGCCTGTGCTTCGGCTTTTTGGAGATCGAGGAAGCGGGTGTATGCTTGTTCGAAAACTTTTCCGAATCTTCTTATTACAGCATTCTGTTCTTCGTTATAAGGTATTGGTACATAATTGCCAATAGTGAGTATTGTGTTCTTCATTAAACATTGAGATCTGGCAAAACCTAATGTACTTATTAAGAAGTTTTTGCTTTCAGCAGGAATATTTCTCAACTCTGAGTTTTCAAACATGTGCCGCAAAAACTGATGGTTTTCTACCTGTGTTAATATATCAGTACTAAAATCAAATCCTTTGTTACGGGCATCAAGTGGCCGGTTAAATGCCGGATTATCTATGTAGGGTACTTTTATTAACAAAGGTTTTGGCAAGTCAGGAGACGCCAGCCAGAAATTAAGCCCCCTTTGATCAGTATCAAAACCAAAACTCACATTATGAAATCTGAATTGAAGTTGCCGCAATTGTTCTGATACCACCAAAATCACTTCTTCCAGTTCCTCACTCCTGTGCATAGCCAATGAACGCGATCGTACTCTCTCCAGTGCTGCTTCAATCTGCGCTTCTCTTGCCTGCGCTTCTGCTTTTTCTAAATCCCTGAAACGGGTATAAGTTTGTTCAAAAACTTTTGCAAAGCGCAGAAGTATGGCATTATCTGCATCAGAAAAGGGTGTGAGCTCAAAATTAAAAAGATAGAGGCCCACATCTTTCATGATTACATTAGAAACGTTCCATCCTGGTTGACTGTAAATCCATTCTTTTATTTCCTCCTGTAACGGTATGGGGTCAATATTTGCAAGCCAATGCGTAAGAATTTTATTCTTTTCTTCATATTGATATGTGACTGAATAGGCATATGAATCAAGGCCCTTTTCTTTTGCTTCCACATAACGGTGAAATATGGGGTGATCCAAATACGGAATAAGCACCTTGGCAGAATATGTATCCGCTACGTCAGCTATCCAAAGGTTCCAATTATTGCTTTCCTGAATATCCGTATAAAATCCAACGTAAGGTGCCTCGATGCCCAACTGAACAAATTGGTCATAGATTACCTGTATAACATCACGCAGCTCCTCACTTTTTTGCATGCCCATGGAGCGGCTTCTTACTCTTTCCAATGCTGCTTCAATCTTTGCTTCTCTTGCCTGTGCTTCTGCTTTTTGCAGATCTAGAAAACGTTTATAAGCAAGGTCAAAGGCGGCAGCCATTTTCAACAATATGGTTTCTACCTCCGGCTCAGGAGCATGAAAATAAAAATCGAGATTCAACCATCCATATTCAAGCTTCACCGCAGGATGCCATGCATGCTTTATCCCATTTTCTTTAAAATAATTTTCAATGGTGTTCGCCAAAGCTCTGTCAAACTCCCTTATCCAATCAACGGTGATCAGCAGATCATTTTCGTCCTGCTCCACCATAAGATATTTTTCATTTGAATTCCATATCCTGTTTATATAAAAGTCAGGGTTGTTTTTTTCTAACCTGAATACGATTTCTGTACTTTCCCACAAGCCATCTTCATGCTGTTTAGCATCCGTATTGTCCGACAGCCTGATTGTTCCATCATCTTGCTTGAGTGTAAAAGTAGTGGCAGAAAATCCAGGAATATTCAACGATTCCAATTCCATGCGCATGACTACTGTTACACCCATTATTTCATCCGATTGATGCATGGCCAACGCTTTTGCCCTTACTCTTTCTATTGCAATTTCTATTTGCGCTTCTCTTGTCTGCACTTCTGCTTTTTGCAGATCGAGGAAGCGGGTGTAGGTTTGCTCGAAAACTTTGGCGAAACGCTGATTTATATTATGGATATCAGGTTGAGGTTTCGTTGTAATCAAATGCAGATACCCCTGCTTAAAAAAGGCTGCATATTTATATTGGACTGTTGGCAATATAATCCCTGAGTTTTCAATTTGACCAAAGACTATTTTAAAAGAAGGTTGCGACATTAGCCAATCATAATGCCTGGTTAATACATCTCCCTTAACTTCTACTTCAAATACCGATTCTCCCCTTTGTGAAGCTTCATAAATACTTAGGTGGGTGGGGTCTTCTTTGAAAGGAACCATAATGATGGGAAATGAATCTCCTGTACTCATCCATGCCTCTTCCAAATCAACTTCGGGTCTCCAAATACCAAATCCGCATGACCATATTTCGAAGCCCAGCTCCTTGATTTGTTGAAAAAGAATAGTGGCTGTATCTGCCAATTCACTTGAATGGTGCATGGCCATTGTTCTGCTTCTCACGCGTTCCAATGCTACTTCGATCTGTGCTTCCCTTGCCTGTTCTTCTGCTTTCTGTAAATCAAGAAATCTTGTATACGTCTGCTCAAATACTTTGGCAAATCGTTGCAGTATACTATTCTGATCTTCAGTATACGGAATACCTTTGAAATTGCTGATGGTAAGGGATATGTGTTTCATGAACACAATGGACCTTGCAAATCCTTTGCTGCAGGTGATGTATTCCTTTCTTTCAGCACTGTCATAATCATTCAAGGGAGAAGTACTATAGAAATGCTGCCATGCAATTTTAAACTCATCATACGTGAGAGTATCACTCAAAAAGCTTTGTCCCTTTTTCAGTGTTTCAATTGGCCGATTAAACAACGGGTGATCGATGACAGGAATTCGTAACAACTCGGGATAGGTATAGCCTGGTGTGGCCAACCACAGAACCCATTCCTTTTGTGTGTTGAGATAATTAAAATTGGCTAAGTCAAGATCAAACCCAAGGTTTATGAATTGCCTGGTAACAACGGTAATGACCTCCTTTAGCTCATGGCTTGAGTGCATGGCCATGCTTCTGCTGCGTACTCTTTCCAATGCCGCTTCAATCTTTGCTTCTCTTGCCTGTGCTTCTGCTTTTTGAAGGTCGATGAAGCGGGTGTAGGTTTGGTCGAACACTTTGGCAAAGCGGATTATTATTTGCTGTTCTTCTGGCGAAAAATGTTCAGTAGCTAATATCAACAGGTATCCAGCATAGAAATTTGCACAATTAAAAATTATCTTATCTGGGATTTTAGAAAAAATATCTTCTACAACAAATGGAGGAACATAGTTTGATAAAAACCGGTGATGTTCTTTATTTACCTCACCTTGTATTTCGAAAATATGAAGCGGTTTCTTTTCTTTCCAATCTTTATACCGGCTGTTTAGTACATGGTCACCGGTTAAAGGGAAAGAAATAAAGTTTGGAAGCAAAGAACCATCTGGAAGAACGACCCATGCAGTTTGGATTTGTTTTATTTCATCAATAAACATATAACCACAACTGAAAGTGTTAATGCCAAGATTTCCGAATTCATGATAAAGCAGTTGTGCAGCCTCTGCGAGTTCATTGGAATTTTGCATGGCCATAGCTCTTGCTCTCACTCTTTCCAATCCTAATTCTATTTGCGCTTCTCTTGTTTGTGCTTCTGCTTTTTGCAGATCAAGAAAACGTTTATAGGCCAAATCAAAACCGGCACCCATCTTCAGCATTATATTTTCAATTTCAGAAGATGGTGGCGCCAACAGGTCAATATTCATTACTCCCTTTTCAAGTTTTACGGTTGGGAGCCATGCTTTTTTAATTGATTTTTCCCTGATGATCTCTTCAGCCATTTCCGCACCTGCAGGGTCAACTGTTTTTATCCATTGGATTACCCGAACGAAATCGTCTTCGTTTGCTTCCAAAACAAAATAATTTTCGTTGCGATTCCACATCCTTCTTATCCATAGCTTAGGGTCTGTGTCTTCAAGTCTGAATACTTTATCCAGTTTCAGCTGAGGTTTATCGTCATCTTCTTCCGCAGTATCTAAAAGGTCCAATATTCTTATTGAGCCATCAATCTGTGCCAGGTATATCGTTGCTGCCGTTATATCCGGTATCCGCAGACTCATCAATTCTTTTTTTAAAGTCACAACCACACTATGTAAATCTTCCGACTTATGCATAGCAAGGGCTTTTGCCCTTACTCTTTCCACTGCTACTTCAATCTGCGCTTCTCTTGCCTGCGCTTCTGCCTGCGCCACATCCATATACCTGCGGTATGCAAATGCAAAAACATTTCTGAAACGTTTTAATACTTCCTGTTTTTCTTCAGGAATTGCACTAAATGTTGAAACGCCGATAGAGCCTGTTCCTATTGAATAGAAATAGTAGTAGAGTGCCGTACTGTTTTTTATCCGCTTATCTTCTTTTTCTCCCCGGTTCTTTCTGAATGCTTTCCAGCTTTCCAGATCTTTACCTTTAAACACCGTTTCAGAAAATGCATCATCGGCGCTGCGTATTTGTTTAATCTGTTTTTTTATGACCGGATGTATATCATAAAACAAAGGAGTAATGCTTTTGCCAATTTCATCAGAGTAGTCATAATTCACAAAGGTTCTTTTTTCGTCATTGTGAATATTTACCATCGCATTTCTCATCTCAGCAAAACCTAAAGTCTGTAATTCTTTAAATAGAACTTCGCAAACATTGGGCAGGTCTTCGGGTTTTTTCATACCCATTGCAACAGCTCTTACCCTTTCAAGAGAAGTTTCAATTTCCAGTTCCCGGTTTTTATTTTCCAGCTCAACAGTGCGGCGTTTGATGGCATCACGGAGTTCAAGGTTTTCCTTAGAAATTTTTTCCAAACCAATTGTTTCACCATCATTTGCTTTTGAATCAGGAAAAGAGAGGTGCATATGAATAAATTTCCATTCTTCTGCTTTCTTTTCTAATATAGAAGAGCACCGTACTTTGCCATAATATGTCCACTCACCATCAATCTTAACGTAGGTATCTGATTGCTCAGTAATGAGAACAAGTGAATCAAGGGACTCCATGACAATAAGCCTGTTTCTTAATTCAATATTTCCAGCTACTTGATCGGCAGTTGCTTTTAAAAAATCGATTGCTTCAATACTTTTAAAAAATACCTCACTTTCTGTAGTACCAATTAATCTGAAACTTTCGTCCAAAACATGAGTGTACGTTGCTATGTCTGCAGCCAACAATCCTTTCCAATAAGTATCATATACTACATTGACATCCGCTTCCAGTTTTTTGGTCAGTTTCATTATACACTATTTTAACTAAATTTTTAAAAAATGTCGTTTCGTTAAGACAAATTGTATGGCTTTTTACTGGAGCCTACACTAAACGACATGTAATAACTATTCTGTCCTAAGGCCTTTAATCACCACATTTCCGGTTCCGCTTTTATCACAGGGATAAGCAAATTCTTTTGTCCAGATTTTAGGATCGTTGATTACTGAATAAAATTCATCCAGATACTGGATAGTACTCTTTTTATACTTTTCATCCAGTAAGGGACAATTTGTATAGATACTATATATTTCATCCTTCAAACTGTTATAAAGAGCAATAGCGGGTTTAAACAATTTCATATCCGTCATACAATACCCCCTGTATCTTCGTTGCCTGACCGATTCCATTAGGAGTTCTTCTGCAGGATGTGCATAAGGAGCGTTAACAATACCGGCATGATCATAATCGTAGGGCACAGCGTGGGAGACTGAGACTGAATCCTTGGCTAATAATTTGATGTTTTGAAGAAATTGAACGGACCAGTCTGTGTTACCTATCAGATACTCAAATACCGCCATGTTTAAAAAGTCATCCTTCATTACCTGATGAGGTTTTAATTTTTTTTCGACTGAAATCATTTCATTTCTTTTAGCCAATTGTTTTTCTTCTTCCAGCACTAACCCATAAAATGGAGTCGCAGGTTTTTTATTTTTTTCATCATCCAGTGTTACCTGCACCAACCTTGCCCGGAAACTTTTGGGGGTCACCAGATTGTATATTTTATAGGCCAGCCATTCACGTATGACATAATTATCGCCAGTGCAGGGCATCACTAGTTTTAATTTCTTTTGTTCCTTAAATACTGATGAAAGATGTGGACCTTCTTTTGGAAACTGGATCAACAAAGGTGGGTATTGACAATTTTGTTTCAACCTGCGGAAACGCCCTCTTGTTTTCACCAGGACAGGTATTTCCATTTGACTGCTGTCTTCTTTCGTAAAGGAAAGAACTACGGGAAAATCTTTGGGCACTTGAGTTCTGTCGTTTAATAGACCTTTCAAGCTCCCTTTCAGACTCAGCTGTAACACTTCATCCGATTCAAATAAGCCTTGCTGTGCTGACGAATTGACGCCTGCAAACAATAGGAAGGAACTAAGCATGATAAATGTACGTGTCATAATAGAATGTTTTATTATTAAAAAAAATGATAAATTTTTACGTTGGTAATTGAATTATACACTGGCTTCCCTCTCCCATTTTAGTTTCCACCTTCAACTCCCTGCAATGCGCCTTCACAATGTCATAAGCGAGGAAAAGTCCTAAACCTGTGCCTTGACTTGTAGGTTTAGTGGTGAAGAATGGTTGGAAGATTTTGTCTTTCACAAGAAAAGCCAGCTGAAGATATAGCTTATGTTTTTTGTGTGTCATATAGTTGTACTTTGCTTTTTTACATAGACCGAGCCTACGACTCTCAAAGTTATACATTTTTTTATCAATGGATTAAAATCCGTTGAGATAAAATTGACCGATGCTACGCATCTATTTAGTACATTAGAGCCGTAGGCTCGAAACATCTTGTAACCAAGGATTTTAATCCGTGGTATATACCATAAATTGAGAAAAAGTGCTGTAGGCACGACCCATATATTATACAACTTTCTGCTATTACAAGGGCAAAATAATCATAAACTCACTGCCTTTTCCTTCATTACTCTCTACCTTCAGCTCTCCGCCATGTGCCTTCACAATATCATATGCCAAAGAAAGACCCAAACCCGTTCCCTGTCCGGTGGGTTTGGTAGTAAAGAATGGTTGAAAGATTTTGTCTTTGATAGCATCGGGGATACCGGAGCCGTTGTCTTTGACAGCCATTAGCAGTTGGTTGTTAGCTGTTAGTTGGGTGGTTATGGATACGGTAGGGATATAATTACTTTCTTTCTTTTGACTTTCGACTTTTGACTTTTCACTCACAACGTAGAAGGCATTTGTGATGAGATTGAGTATCACTCGGCCTATGTCCTGAGATACCACGTTTATTTTAGGAAGTGTTGTGTCAAAGTTTGTCTCTAAAGTTGCATTAAAATCTTTATCCTTCGCCCTCAGACTTTGATAGGCCAGCTTTAGGT
>JAYTNJ010000106.1:0-18163 GCA_043748345.1 Saprospiraceae bacterium | reverse complement strand
TTTTATGATTACAAACTATAGTAGTAAATTGCATCAAAATATTCTATTGTAAATAGTTTCTTTGTTACACAAATCAGTAAGATTATGGACTTCCAGTGGCTGTTTAAGTTAAGGGGTGAACTTTCAGGAAAGCAAAAATGGATACTCAATATATGCGGTTTAATATTTTTGTTGATGGTTTGGGTTATCATAACTTCTGGTGAAAGTCCGGTCATCCCAAAATCTATTTTTCCACATCCGGCTAGAGTTTTTAAAGCTTTCGGAGAGTTATATTTGAATAGCGAATTGGTCATGAATTTGTGTAAATCTATCGGACTAAATTTGGGTGGCTACATCAAAGCTATTTTTTATGCTATCCCGATTGGATTTGCTATCGGCTTGGTACCTATGCTCAGAGGTGCTTTTCAAAAAATGGTAGATGCTATTAGATTTTTACCACTTACAGCACTTACAGGGTTATTTATTATTTGGTTTGGTATTTATGTAGATGCTAAAATTAATTTTTTGTCATTTGGTATCTTTATTTATTTACTTCCTATAGTCATACAGAGAATAGATGAAGTAGATGATGTTTATCTCAAAACAGTACACACTTTGGGAGCTAATTACTGGCAAACCATCCAAACGGTTTATTTTCCGGCTGTTGTTTCAAGATTGTCTGATGACATAAGAATACTTACTGCTATATCATGGACGTATATTATAGTAGCTGAGACTTCGGCAGATCAGGGAGGTATTGGGTCACTGATATACAGAGCTGGCCAAAGGTTGGGCAGAATAGATATCACTATTGCTTGTTTGGTTATAATTTTACTTATTGGGGTTTTACAGGATAAAATTTTTGCTTATTTGGACCGCAAATTTTTCCCTTATAAATATCAGGCTAAAGAGAATTATGCCTTTAATAACAATCTAAAGACTTTGTCTTTGTTTGACGCAGTGTGGGATTTCACTTTCGGAATACTTACTTGGGTTTTCATAGCCATTTATATATTGTTTATTGTTAATGAGATGTCTCCGTTTATTGGTGATGTGAAACCCTTAACTTACTTATTTGGTGACGCTTTATGGACTGTCCATTTTATCTTTGCTTTGATCCTAATATATCAGATGAATAACTTGTATAAAAAATATATCGTTAAATCATGAACCAAGGGTACCAATTTGAGGACAAAGTAAGTCTTGATAATATTATTGAGCTTAGGGGTATCGGTCAATCGTATGATGGAGGACAACATTGGATCATCAAAGATCTTGACTTCATTGTAGAAGATAAACCAGGGCAGGGACAGTTTGTGATTCTGCTCGGTATGTCAGGTTGTGGCAAATCCACCCTGCTGCGATACATTTCGGCATTACAAACTCCAACAGAAGGTAATGTATTAGTGAAAGGTAAACCTGTTGACGAAAAGACTCATATTAGTATGGTTTTTCAGCAGTATTCTTCCTTGCCGTGGATGACTGTTCTTGATAATGTGGGACTATCACTTCGTTACCAAGGCATTAATAAAAAGGAAAGGGATGAAAAGGCAATGGAACTCATCAAACTTGTTGGGTTGGATGGGCACGAAAAAAAATACGCTATGTATCCTACACTTTCAGGAGGGCAACTTCAAAGAGTGGCTATTGCCAGAAGCATTTTAGCAAACCCTGATATATTACTCATGGATGAACCTTTTGGCGCGCTTGATATAAAGACAAGAATACAAATGCAGGAGTTATTGCTTCAGCTTTGGGAAAAATTTCATTCTACTGTGGTATTTGTGACGCATGATATCTCAGAAGCTGTGTATCTGGGTGATGATATTTATATTATGCAGTATGCCCCCTCAAAAATTGTTGAACATGTACACATAGACCTTCCTTTACACAGGAATCGCGACACTAAACGAGATACTCATTTTACCCAGTTGGTTCATCATGTAGAAGATATGATGATGAAAGTGAGCGGAGATAAAAAGGCTTAATCAATATCTTGCTATTACAATTAACTTCACTGATAGTGTTGGTAATAGTTAACTTATTTATTAATTCCTTTTGGTCCTTTTGTTTTGCTTGTAATCCATAAATATAAACTCCCCTAAACCTTCTAATGACGAATAAAAAGCTTTCCCATTATTTGCTTTAGTAAACTGATCTACAAAATTGACCAAATGTGGATCTCTAGCAATCATAAAAGTAGTGATTGGAATATTTATTTTGCGACAATTGGCGGCCAAGGCAAGCGTCCTTGTTAGAATTTTTCTATCCAGACCAAAACTGTTCCTATAATAATTGTTACCTTTTTTGATGCAAGTAGGTTTGCCATCAGTAATCATCATTATTTGCTTATTTGAATTTTTTCGCTTTCTTAATATATCCATAGCAAGCTCAAGCCCAGCTACAGTATTAGTATGGTAGGGCCCAACCTGAAGATAAGGAAGGTCTTTGACTTGAATACTCCAAGCATCGTCTCCAAAAACAATAATATCTAATGTATCCTTTGGATATCTGGTGATAATAAGCTCGGATAGCGCCATTGCTACTTTTTTAGCAGGAGTGATCCGATCCTCCCCATATAAAATCATTGAATGAGATATATCAATCATCAAGACAGTACTTGTCTGGCTTTTATAGTAAGTCTCGTGAATCTGTAAATCATTTTCAGTTAACTTGAATTCTTCGAGGCCGTGATTTATCTGAGCATTTTTTAGGGTTTCAGAAATTGCGATATTATCTAATTTATCTCCAAATTCAAAAGGTCGGAGTTCTGAAGTGAATTCGTCACCCTGTCCGGTCATTTTCGTTGTATGGTTTCCCTGTTTTGTTTTTTTTAATTGGTCAAAAATATCATCAAGGGCTTGCCTTCTTAAAGCGATTTCCATCTTGGATGTGGGATTAAATCCAAGTTTTCCTCCCTTGTTTTTTTGATCAATGAAACCTTTATCAATCAGATCTTTAATAAAATCAGCTATTCCATAATTCTCGTCTGTTAGCTTATAATGTTTATCAAGTTCTGTGAGCCAGGATAGAGCCTCGGACACATCACCTGATGTGTGAACCAGAAGGTCTTTAAATATTTTCAGAAGTTTCTCAAATGGGTCCTGAGAATCTGATGGGGTAAAATCACTGAATTTCCAGCCTATCATTTTGTGTATTATATATGCCTAAACAGCCAGTATTAACTTTGGTTTATTATTTTAGTATGTTTAAACATTCGACTTGACGCCTCAAACATTGTGACCAATTCTGAAGTTCATTTTATTTTGCACAGTTGCTGAAGTACACCGAAGCTAAATATTTATAACTACACTTTAATTTGGTGGAGTGTGCTCTGAAATTAAAATTTAAGATTACGCTAATTTTGCATTTAAGCTGAAAGTCCCTTCAAATACTTTCTCAGCAGGACCCGATAACCAGATATCTGTAAAGTTTTCCATTCCTTCTCTAACGAATGTAACACGAAGCTCACCACCTTTCATATCGATAAATATTTCATTTTTACCCAATAGATTGTGTTTATAGGCATAACTCAATGCTATAGCTGTAACACCTGTACCACAAGAGTAAGTTTCATCTTCCACTCCACGCTCATAAGTCGCTGCCTCCAATTTATTGACACTTTTCTCAACTACAAAATTTACATTAATACCTTCTTTTTTATACTTGTCACTATATCGGATATTTGCTCCTTCTAATTTCACATTTACTGGTAAATTGTTTAAGTAGATGACATAATGAGGGGAACCTGTATTCAATTCATGTGTGTTTTTATCTATTGATATTATTTCATTTACATCCCTCATTTGTATTCCTATTGTACCATCAGATTGGACTTTACCGGAATGAACTCCATCCACGGCGTCAAAAGTTGTAGCTTTGTCAAAGATACCTAATGTTCTTGCAAAAGCCAGAATACATCTTCCGCCGTTTCCACACATCGAGCCTTCATGACCGTCTGCATTAAAATAGACCATTCTGAAATCATTACCAGGGGAGTTTTCAAGTAATATCAAACCATCTGCACCAATACCAAATCTTCGATCGCAGAGTGTTTTGATAAGTTGTGTTTCGAAATGATGGATGTATTTAATATCTCTTTGGTCCACCATTATAAAATCATTTCCCGTGCCTTGATATTTATGAAATCTTAGTACCATTTTATTATGAAAAGTTTATTATTTCTCTAGAATCAAAATGCTAAAAATATTGTTTACCAAATATTATAGGTCAAAATTAGAGCTTTTTATTGATCAACTTGAAAATTGCATTATATTTGCAGATATTTGATTTTAATTTAATACGTAAATTGAACAATAACAAACGATATGTAATATTTAATGCAATATTTGCTGCATTTATTTCATTTATTGCTTTAGGTTTTTATCATTATTACTTCAAACAATCTGACATTTTACTCAAAGAATACAGAAACCATGCAATCAAAGTTGCAGAAAATGAAGTGTTTTTTTCCGATCGTTTTAATAAAGCTTTCAGATCTTCTCAACCAAATGACTTTATTGCAGCAGCAGAATCCAGCAGGAAAGCGGTAGTTTTTATAAAGTCGAACAGCATCCAGAAAAGGCAAAAGGAAAAAGCAATTTCAAATACGGGGTCGGGAGTTATTTTAAGTAATGACGGCTACATTATTACAAATCAACATGTTGTTGCATCAGCATCAAAAATCGAGGTTACTTTGAATGATAACAGGGTTTTTATAGCTACATTAATAGGCGAAGATCTTAGTACTGACCTTGCGTTACTTAAGATAGAAAGTCAAAATCTTGATTTTATGGTTTTTGGAAATTCTGATTCATTGAGAATTGGTGAGTGGGTAATGGCCGTAGGTAATCCTTTTCGACTGCAATCCACCGTGACCGCAGGTATTGTGAGTGCAAAAGCAAGAAATATAAACCTATTACAAAATCAAGGTATTGAGTCGTTTATACAAACTGATGCAGCAGTGAATCCCGGAAATAGCGGAGGTGCATTGATTAATACGGGGGGAGAACTTATAGGAATATGTACTGCAATACTGAGCGAATCGGGCAGGTATGAAGGTTTTTCGTTTGCCATTCCTGGCAATCTTGCCCGTAAAGTAGTGGCCGATTTAAAAGAATACGGTGCGGTGCAAAGAGGTTGGTTAGGAGTTGACATAGAAAATATAGATAATACAATTGCTGAAGATCTTGGACTGGATGAAGTTTCAGGAGTACTTATATCATATGTTTCAAAAGATGGAGGAGCAGAAGAAGCGGGACTTTCGAACAATGATGTGATTGTTACCGTAAATAATATTAAAACAGCAAACACATCTGAATTTATGGAATTATTGGGACAATATAAGCCTGGTGATCAGCTTAATGTTGTTTATATTAGAAATAGGAAAAAAAATATTGCAAAACCTATCTTGAGAAACCAATTAAATACAACAGATTTAATTGGAATCAGGGACGATGCTGTTTTTAAGCAGTTGGGGATAGAAGTAAGAGAGTTGGATACCTATGAAAAAGCGGTCTATTCCCCTGATGGTATTATGGTGGTAAGCATTAAAAACGGAAGTATTATCGGAAATACAAAAATGGAGCCAGCATACATTATTACAAGTGTAAATAATAAAAAAGTATTGACTGCCAATGCGCTGAAGAAATATTTAGAAACTAACCATGGTAAAACAATCATTTTCGATGGATTCTATCCTAAATTTTCCGGTTTATATCCTTATACTTTTGAAATGCCATAAAGGATTAAATAATTATGAACAAGACAGATATAGAATTCAATAAAAATGAAGATGCTTTGCTTAGTGCTGTAGCTGATGTTCAACATAAGCTTGATAAAATTTCATTAGGTGGGGGAAAAGAAAGAATAGTAAAACAGCATGGTGAAGGTAAGCTCACTGCCAGGGAACGGATTAAAGAATTAATTGATAAAGACTCTTACTTTTTTGAAATTGGTGCTTTTGCAGGTTTCGAGATGTATGAAGAACACGGAGGTTGTCCGGCAGGAGGTGTTGTACTGGGTTTGGGTAGGGTAGAAGGACGATTAGTGATGATAGTAGCAAATGATGCAACGGTAAAAGCAGGAGCCTGGTTTCCCATTACTGCCAAAAAGAATCTTCGTGCCCAGGAGATAGCTATGGAAAACAGGATTCCTATTATTTATCTCGTTGATAGTGCGGGAGTATATCTTCCACTGCAGGATGAAATATTTGCGGATAAAGAACACTTTGGGCGCATTTTTAGAAATAATGCTAAAATCTCATCCATGGGTATTCCTCAAATTGCTGCTATCATGGGTAGTTGTGTCGCAGGAGGTGCATATCTCCCCATCATGTCAGATGAAGCATTAATTGTTGAAGGTACAGGTTCCATTTTTCTCGCAGGCCCTTATCTGGTGAAAGCTGCTATTGGCGAAGATGTTGACCAGGAAACACTGGGAGGAGCAAAGACGCATTGTGAAATTTCAGGCGTTACAGACTATAAAATGCCTGATGATAAAACTTGTCTTGCTACTATCAGAAAGTTAGTTTCAAAATTCGGGAAAACTGAGAAAGCGGGTTTTGATCGGATTAAACCTGTATTTCCATCTAAAAGTTCATTGGAACTTCCTGGGTTTTTTCCTGAAAATCCTTCGAAACCTTATGATATGTTGGAAATCATTACAAGAATTGTGGATGATTCAGATATTATTTTATACAAGGAAGACTATGGAAAATCTATCATCTGCGGTTATGCACGCATAGATGGTTGGGCAGTAGGCATTGTTGCAAATCAACGATTGGTTTTAAAAAATTCCGCTGGTGAAATGCAGTTTGGCGGTGTTATATATTCTGATTCAGCTGATAAAGCAACAAGATTTATTATGAATTGTAATCAGAAAAAAATCCCTCTAGTCTTTTTGCACGATGTTACCGGTTTTATGGTGGGCACTCGATCTGAACACGGGGGTATCATAAAAGATGGCGCTAAAATGGTAAATGCTGTGGCTAATTCAACTGTTCCAAAATTTACAGTTGTGATAGGAAATTCATTTGGAGCAGGAAATTATGCCATGTGCGGAAAAGCATATGATCCGCGTTTGATTGTTGCCTGGCCAACTGCGAAAATTGCTGTTATGGGGGGCACGCAGGCGGCTCGTGTTTTGACACAAATACAGGTATCTACCTTAAGGAAAAAAGGTCATTCAGCTGATCCTGCTGCTGAAAAAATCCTTTTTGATGAAGTAAAAGCCAGATATGATCATCAAACAAGCCCTCTTTATGCTGCTGCCCGATTATGGCTTGATGCTATTATTGACCCAAGGAAAACCAGAGAAGTTTTATCTTTAGGAATTGAAATGTCCAACAATGGTCTCGTTGAAAAATTTAATCCAGGGATCCTTCAAACTTGATGATTTACATTTAATTGCAATATCAAGTAGTTAAGTCTCAAAATAAAAGTCCAAATAACTTGAAAGACGGGTTTGAGAGATTAAAAATCTTATATTTTGTCTTATCTTAACGATATTCTTCTAGATATCAATTCTCAATCTTAAATTTATTCTTCTTCCCGTTAGATTGTTGGGTAATGCATATTCATCATTGGTGAGGGTTTTTATCCAATTGACAGAAGCCTGGTTTGTTATTTGTAATAGATTAAAAGCTTCAAGGCTTATCCAGCTATTTTGTGAAAATCTGAGTGGATGCCTTGGTTTGTTTTTAAGCCATTCTGCTTTCCAAAGCTGAACCGAAAATCCCACATCAATACGATGATAAGGTTTTAATCTGAAAAAATTACGAAATTCTTCGTTATTTACTCTGGGACCATAGGGTAGACCTGTACCAACAGAAAAATTAAGATTAACTTTAACATTTTCATTTCTGGGAAGATAATCCTGAAAAAACATATTTATTGTCATCAACTGATCGGTTGGCCTCGGCACAGTTGATACGGTCACCGGAACTCTCATTGAGTCAATGATTTCATATCTTAAATGATTGACGCCATTAAGACGTTCGCGGGCAGTCAGAAAGGAAAAATTTATCCAGGATTCTGCGCCTTTTACAAACTCACCATTTATCCTAAAGTCCCAACCCATAATATAGCCGGTGCTGTTATTTTCCCCAGCATATCTTATTCTGACATTATCCAGCTCATATGATACCATATCACTTAACTTCTTATAGTAAATTTCAGAAATGATTCTGAAAGGACGATTACTAATCTTTTCCCAAGTGAAATCATATGAAACACCAGCTACAAGGTGGATTGATTTTTGTGATTTTAAATTGGTGTTGATTGTTCCATTAGGTCTTCTCAACTCTCTGTATAATGGTACTTGATTATATATTCCACCTGAAAGTTTAAACGAGATATCATTTTTCCACGCAAGTGGTTTATATAGGAATTGGGCCCTTGGACTTACAAAAAATTCACTACTGAGTGATCTGTAGGTTGCCCTGATTCCACCGGTTATTTTAAATTCTGATTTATCATTTTTGAAAGTCCAGCCGTCTTGTGCAAAAAACTGGAAGCGATCATTAAGTAAACGGTTTTCTGATTTTAAAACTTTTGAAAGAATCACTTGTGACTGTGAGTAGGGTAAAGAATAGCCTGCAGAATCAATTCTTTCCCATTCATTAAGTTTATCATCAAATTCTTCAGACTGATATTTAAATCCCCATTGTATAAAATGGTTTGCTTCTTTACTTCCTGATTTATCTTTCTGTAATTCCAAGCCTCCTTTATATTCAATGTTGTAAATGGTATTAAAAAGAAAATTTCTGGTATACGTATGTTGGGTTCCTGTACCTAATACAGCTATCTCCTGACCGGTATTATCTCCAAGTGCTGTTTCTATTTGAGACAGCCTATAATAACCAAGAATGTCAAATTTCTCTTCCTCTGAAGCTCGATAAGCTGATGCAAGTAATTTCATGTACAATGGATTCTTTTTTCTCTCTGGCACATAGGTCAATGATAACCCGCCCATTCCATACTCGAAATTGTCACTTTCCTGTCCTTCAAATATCGTATTTAGTTCCAGCTGGAAATCGATAGTACCTTTTTTACTCTTACCGGATGATGGTTGGAAATTATAAAGACTTCCGTTATAATTGGAAATTAATCCTAATTGCAGCTCCTTAGTTAGTTCATAACTTAAGAAAGCTTGAAAATCAGTAAATGATGGAACATACTCACCCTTTATGCTTGAGCTTCCCAGTAGATAAGCATTAGTTTTATACCTTGCTCCCACTAGATATCTGATTTTATTGTAGGCATTTGGACCTATCTTTTTACTGCCTTCAAAGTGTGCAGACGCACCCAAAAGACTAGCCGTCATACTTGCTCTAAATTCTTCGGGTCTTTTGTATCTGATATCCAGAACAGATGACATCTTATCTCCAAACTTAGATTCATAACCACCTGAAGAAAATTCAAGATCACGAATAAGGTCTATATTTGGAAAACTTAAACCTTCCTGCTGACCACTTCTGATGAGTTGTGGTCTAAATATTTCAAAATCATTGACGTAAATAAGATTTTCATCATAGTTTCCTCCACGAACATTATATTGGGAAGTAAGCTCCCCTCCGGAACCTGAACTGACGCCAAGCGCTATATGAGGTAAAATGCTTTCAAAATTTCCGGAAGCTGTGGGCAGTATTTTCAGTTCTGTAACTTCTTCTCTTACCATCCCTACATCTTCTATTTTGCCGGCTCTTACTACAATTTCGAGGTCAGAAGCTTTGGGCACCATTTTGACATTAATATTTCTTTTCTGCCCAGCCGTCATCGCTTCTACATTGATAGAAAGATCGGAGTATCCGAGGCGGGAAAATTTTAAAGTGACTTTTTTATTTCCTTCAACCGTAATCTTATACTGACCATTATTATCGGATTCTGTAGCGTTGCCAGTACCATCAACATATATGGTAACAAAATCAATTCCTTGATTTGAGTCTATATCTTTAACTATTCCAAAAACTATACTATTCTGACAATGAGCCAAATACGAAAATAGTAATACTAAACCAAGAGTTATCGAGTAACTGAACTTCATAACCTGACTGTGATAAGATTAATGAACGTATTTACCCTAAAGATTAGTATCAAATGAAAAATACTTTCAGGCATAGAGTCCTTTGATTCCAATATTTTTTAGTGCATAAACCGCTAAAGTTGGATTTTCAGCTTTGAATACACTATTTCCAGCTACCAGAACATCTGCACCTGCCTGTAGGATGGATTCAGCATTTTGCAAACCGACTCCTCCATCTATTTCGATAAGGGTGGATGTATTTTTTACTATTATCATCTCCCTGAGTTCCCTTATTTTATTAATGGTTTGATAAATAAATTTTTGTCCACCAAAACCTGGATTCACACTCATAAGGATAACCAAATCAAGGTCTTCAAGAATATCTATCAGCAAAGACACAGGGCTGTGTGGATTAAGAGCAACACCTGCTTTTGCTCCGGTACTTTTTATCAGTTCAATCGATCTGTGGAGATGATTACATGCTTCAAGATGAACAGTGATATTGTCAGCACCTGCATCTCTGAAATTTTGAATATATCTATCAGGTTTTTCAATCATCAGGTGGACATCAAGTGGTAATTTACTATATTTTTTAATGACTTTAACAATGTCGGCACCAAATGATATGTTAGGTACAAACAAACCGTCCATTATGTCTATGTGAAGCCAATCAGCAGCTGAATCATTGATCATTTCAATGTCTCTCTCCAAATTTCCAAAATCAGAAGCGAGCATCGACGGGGCCACAAGATGTTTCATCACCATTATTTTAATTTTCGATTTACTTGACGATTATTTTATATTAAGACTATTTAGCCAGTTTGCAAAAGCCGTGGCATTTTTTTGGTGATCTTCATAATTTTTGGCAAAAGCATGGATTCCACTATTATCTGCTTTGGCACAAAAAAACATATAATCATGCTTTTCGGCATTTATTACTGCATTTAGGCTTGCTGTTGATGGCATACAGATGGGACCTGGCGGCAGGCCTGCATATTTATAAGTATTATAAGGTGAGTCCATTTCAAGATGAGAATACAACACCCTTTGAATAGTAAAATCTCCGGTAGCAAAAACCACTGTTGGGTCTGCCTGCAATTTTTCACCTGCCCGAAGCCGATTGAGGTAGACACCAGCAATAGTGGGACGTTCGGGGTCGTAATTACTCTCTTTCTCGACAATCGATGCAACAACGTAAGCTTGAGTTTGGTCCAGATTATTTTCTTTGATTTTTGAAAGTTTGTCATCTGTCCAGAAATCTTGATACTCTTTCTTCATCCTTGCAACAAATTTCTCTGGTGTCGTAGTCCAAAACATCTCATATGTATTGGGGATAAACATAGTGAGAAAACTTTCCGTCAAAAACTCATTATTGTTTGCTACAGTAGGATCTGTAAGGTAATTCAAAAAAATAATTGAATCTGATTCAAAATATCTGGATGCTTTTCCCGCTAGTTCATGAATGGTTCTGATATTATTGATTACTACTTTTTGTGGATCCTGATTTCCGGATCTCAATTTGGATATTAATTCTTTATTTGATTGCTTGTTTTTAATGATATATTTACCAGCCGGCACGATAAGTTTGTCGTATTTCATAATTTTTGCCACGGTTCTAAATGAAGATTCACTAATTAAAATTGATGAGTCAGAAAGTAACTTTACTACATCTTCAAATGATGAATTACTTGGTATAAATATTTCTATTTTTTCTCCGCTTATGGCTACATTACTATTCCACAGTACCCGACCTATTATCATGTAACCTAAGAAACCTATAATAGAAACTATAGCTGTGATGATGATTCTCTTATTAGACATATTCATAATCCTTGGTAAACTTCTTTAATATTGTTCTTCATCACTTGGAAAATTTCCTGATTTTACATCTGATGCATATTTTTCAACGGCTTCCTTTATTGTTTCATATAGGTTAAGGTACCTTCTCAAAAATCTTGGGTTAAAATCTTTAGTAATACCTAACACATCATGAACTACCAATACTTGACCATCAGTGCCGTTACCCGCTCCTATTCCGATAACTGGTATGTGAAGAGATTCGGAAACCTTTTTTCCTAAGGTGGCCGGTATTTTCTCAAGCACAATGGCAAAACATCCTGCTTCTTGCAATAATTTTGCATCTTCCACTAATTTTTTGGCTTCATCTTCTTCTTTGGCCCTGACAGAGTAAGTTCCGAATTTATAAATACTTTGTGGAGTAAGGCCTAAATGCCCCATTACTGGTACTCCTGCAGACAATATTCGTTTTACTGATTCTTCTATTTCTGCTCCTCCCTCCAATTTTACTGCGTGTGCACCAGATTCTTTCATGATTGCAATAGCTGAATTTAAAGCTTTTGTACTATTTCCCTGATAAGAACCGAAAGGAAGATCTACTACAATAAAAGCCCTTTCTACTGCTCTTACTACTGACTGAGCGTGATATATCATTTGCTCAAGGGTGATTGGCAATGTAGTTTCATGTCCTGCCATTACATTTGAAGCAGAATCTCCTACCAGCAAAATATCTATTCCCGCAGCATCAAGAATTTTTGCCATACTAAAGTCATAAGCTGTGAGCATAGATATTTTTTCTCCTTGCTCTTTCATAGCATGAAGTACGTGCGTAGTGATACGTTTTATTTCTTTTTTTGCTACTGACATAAGATTAAGTATGAAATTTGTTTTTAAGGACTGCAAATGTCCTAAAAAAAATTAGAAGATGAAATATTTTTTTGGTATAAATATGTTTTACGAGGTCGTGTATTGATTTCCAACAAAACTACATTTATCACTTTTTGATACAGCGTGCAAATTAAAAAATTTCATAATGATTAAATTTTAAAAGAAATGCATTAATTTAAATACAAATTATTGGTTTTTACCAATAAAAGATTTCGGTATCAAAATCAAAATTCTGGACATATTGTATTTTAAGATACAAAAAGATAATAAGATAGGTCGAATGGATAATTGTATAAAAAAATATTTACCTTCATGCCACCTTAAAAGTCTTTTGATAAGATTTTACATCAACTTTAATAAAATATGGCACTCGAAATAGAGAAAAAATTTCTTATAAATTCAATAGAATATAAGAGTCAAGCTACAAAATCGACAAGGATAAAACAAGGCTACATTTCATCCATGCCGGAGAGAACTGTAAGGGTAAGGATCAAAGGTGACTTAGGTTTTATAACCATAAAAGGTAAAAGCAGTGCTTCCGGGGTTTCAAGGTATGAGTGGGAAAAAGAAATTCCTATATCTGAAGTGGACGAGCTCCTTCTAATTTGTGAGAATGGAGTTATAGACAAAACAAGATATGAAATAAAATCTGGGCACCATATTTTTGAAGTAGATGAGTTTTACGGCGACAATCAAGGTCTCGTAGTAGCTGAAGTGGAGCTTTCGTCTGAAAATGAGGATTTTATCAAACCCTTATGGTTGGGAGAAGAAATTACCGGTGACAAGAAATATTACAATTCCATGCTCATGAAAAATCCTTTTTCAAAATGGTAAAAAGTCAATAAAACAAGCATTTTAATATGAAACAAAAATATCTATCAATTGTAGTAATATTATGTATTATAATTTCCGGTTGTCTTGATAATAAGAGTGATTCAGGAGAGCAAAAAAAAACTAAAGCGAAACAATTTACAGTTTTTTTTACCGGAATAAGAGGTTTTTCAGGTTTATGTAATAAAAAAGCAAACGAAACTTTTTTGGCTTTAAGTGATAGGAATGGAATTTATGAAATTAATAAAGAAGGTAAAGTTATTAGAACCCTTCCTTTTTCTAGTTCTTATGATTTTGAAGGAATAGCGCACAATCCCATAACCCATGATATATACCTTGCAGATGAAGGCCAAATGAAAATATTTAAATTATCGAAAGATGAAAAGACGGTCCAACTTATTACTGAAATTTTAATTTCTGGCTTGAAAACAAACAAAGGGATTGAAGGTTTGACTTTTGGAAATGATACTTTGTATATTGTCAATCAAGCGTCCCCTTCAATGCTTATAAAGTATGACCTAAAGTCAAATAGAGAAATAAGCAGAGTAAAATTGGATTATGCCGAATATCTTTCTGATATTGATTTTGATGAAAGTGACAATACTCTATGGATCTCTGATAGTAAAAATCAAAAAATATTTCATACAGATCTTGAAGGTAACTTAATTGATTTTCAGTCTATTAAGTTTGTTAAAAAGGCGGAGGCGATTAAAGTAGATAGATTAGGAAAAACAGTTTGGATAGGATGTGATGAGACAGGACTTCTTTATAAAGTGAAATTGAAGATTTGATTTCATATTTTTGTTTAAGCAATGTATTAAGACATAGAATATTATGATTAGTCAGCCATTGTAGGCTTTCTTATTTGTAAACGGACAAAATCTCTCAGCATTAAGATTATGCGTATGAAAATATGTAGAAAATCACACCAAATTGTCAAATATCAGATGACAACTAATAAACAGGATTAAATTTTTATTGAAAAAATCAGCGATTTATTGAGATTTATACAAAGTATCAAGTGCAAATGGCCGATTGGTAGTTATTTACATATGTGTTAATTATTTATATAATAAAAGTGGGAAAATGATTACCAGAACAATACCTTATATTTATACTTTTGTGGTTTACAAAGCAACTATTTAACCCGATAGAACCTAAAAGCAAGTACCATGAGTTGGTTCAAAAGACTGAAGGAAGGTATCCAGACTGCCACTAAAAATAAAAAGGAAACACCCGATGGCTTGTGGCATAAATGTCCCCGTTGCGGCGAAATGACTACCGTCAAAGATCTTAAAGATAATCTTTACATTTGCCCTAAATGCGAATACCATACCAGGATAAGATCTCTCGATTATTTTGATATAATTTTTGACGGAAAGTATACAAGGCTATTTGATAATATTATTTCTGTAGATATGTTACAGTTTAAAGATGTAAAGTCTTATGAAGACAGACTGACTGAAGCATATAAAAAAACAAACCTAAATGACTCAATGTCTGTAGCAGCCGGTAAGATAAATAAATATCCACTGGTTATCGCTTGCATGGATTTTGGTTTTATAGGTGGGTCAATGGGCTCTGTGGTAGGGGAGAAAATTTCGCGATCTATAGATTATTGTCTTGAAAATAATGTCCCTCTTATGATCATTTCTAAATCAGGCGGTGCAAGAATGATGGAGTCTGCTTTTTCCCTGATGCAAATGGCTAAGACATCAGCAAAACTTACTTTGCTGGCTAGAAAAGGAATTCCATATTTTTCATTTATGACGGATCCTACGACGGGTGGGGTTACCGCGTCCTTTGCAATGTTAGGTGATTTCAATTTTGCTGAACCAGAAGCTCTTATAGGATTTGCAGGCCCGAGGGTCATCAAGGAAACAATAAAAAGGGATCTACCTGAAGGATTCCAGACTTCTGAATATCTCCTTGAACATGGTTTTTTGGATTTCATAGTTCCTCGCAAGGAACTTAAAAGTAAGATGGCTGATATTCTCTCCTGTTTCGATATGAAAAAAAATGACGCTGAAGCATCAGAGGTAAACGAATAAAAATTCTTTCTGCATCGGATCACAAAAATCTATTAAAATTTCCTGAAAGTCATTTCCTTCAGAAACAAAATATTGAAGTAAACTTTCTTTCCTCTCCTGAAGCCCATTTTCCGGAAATAACTTTGACCTGAGATTTTTTAACTGCCCAAGAGACGTTTCTTCTTTTTGTTTTAATGTCTTTTTCAGTCTGGATTCAATTGCTTCTATCGATTTCACTACTTTATGCCCTTCACTTAATACAAATGGACCAAGAGTAGGGTCAATTAGTTTTGCTCTGACTGAGATGACTTCAAATATTTCGCTTATTTCGCTTATTTCGCCTGCAAGATGAAAATCTGTATTTGCTGCCCGATCAAGATACAAATTGACTAGGCTGTTTTCATCATTTAATATCATTTTGAGGTCAACATTCAATTTCTCCATGGATTTTTGAATTGCCTTTGTTATGATCATGATTGAATTTCTTCTGATTAGGATCGGAAAGTGAATGTTAAAATACTCGAATTGAGATTTTCTTTCCAACCAATATGATATTTCACCACCACCACCTATATAAGCCAGATTAGGAAGTATAAACTCCTGATATAAAGGTCTGGTTACTACATTAGGGCTAAATTTTTCAGGAAATTCTTCGAGTAGGAGTAAAATTTCATCTTCTGTCAAAGTTATGTCAGTGTGATTGACTCGATAAATACCATCTTCCAAGTAAATTCTTTCTCTCATACCTTTATCAATGTAAAAGACATTAATATCTCTTGCAAATGCTTGAGGTCTGAAACCTAATCCAGAAAGATCGTCTTGTGTTTTTTGAACGAGATTAATGCTATTTCTTTCTGTGATTTCTTTCCTGAATATGGGAATAAAGGCATTTTTTAACCTTTTATCATCCATATTTAGTACTATCAGACCATTTTTGCCAAAAAAAGCATTTAGCCATCTGAATACAAAGTCATTATAATCCTTTGATTGGGACAAAGCATCTGAAAAAATTTTGACGACAGCGTTGGAATTATCATTGCTTCCAAGAATTTCAGCAACTTCTGATATTATTTTATCAAGACCTAACAACGAAAACTTTCCCACAGGCCCTTTTTCCTGTATATCCCATTCCACAGTTTTCCCAAATAAATGAAGTGATTTTACTTCATCGAAGTCGTGATCTTCGGAGCCATTAATGAACACAGGTACAAAATGATATTCAGGTACAAGAACTTTCAGTTGCCGGCATAAATTAAGTATTGAAAAAATCTTGTAAAAATAATAAGCCGGTCCTCCTAAAAGGCTTGGCTGGTGTGCTGTAACTATCGTAAATGTACCTTCGTCCTTCAGCTTATTGATATTGTGCTCTTGTGTGACATGCGGAGTAATGTGACTGTAATGGTCATTAAGTACAGATACTAATAAATCTCTATTTACAGGAAAATTGTCTCTTCGTCTTTCGATAGCTTTTTTTAACCCTTCAAAATCAGGCGCTTCACTGATATAATTTTTTAATTTATCAGGATTTTGCTGGTAAAACTTATCTTTAAAAGATAAAGCATCAATTTGATCAAAAGGTACCTTTTCGGTTTGCATAACAGCGATTTACGTACTGAAGTAGGAGATTTTGAATGTATTCAGTTTTTATCAAAGATGTTTTGTAAAAAATGCTATAGATTTTGCCCAAGCATCCTTAGAAAATTCTTTATCGTATTTTGAATTGCTTGGATTTGCAAAAGCATGGTGAGCATCGTATCCAAATACTTCAACTGATTTTCCATTTTTGGTCATGATATCTTTAAATTCACTCACAACTTTTGGTGTTATCCAACCATCCTGATCAGCAAAAAGGCCCAAAACGGGAGCTTTTATCATTTTGATCTGACCTTCATCTTTCACAGGCATACCGTAATACATCACGCATGCTTTGGCTTTTTCAGCTAAAAGAGCAGCTGCTTTATTAGACCAAGCTCCACCGAAACACCAGCCAATTGTAGCTATTCTGCTTTTTTCTCCTGAAAAATCTGAAGCTGCTAAGATAATTTGTTCTATCCTATCAGCACTTGCATTTTGCATGTAAGTTGATGCTTCTTCTCTTGTTGAAGCCACTTTACCATCATAAAGGTCGATCGCTAGAATATGTGCATCTGGAAATGCCTCATGAAGTTTATCTGATTCCTGTCTGATATAATCATTTAAGCCCCACCATTCCTGAAAAACAAAAATCCACTTTGTATTATTATTTGCTCCTTTTATATAATATGCTTTACCAGCTTCGCCTCCTTTTACAGGAAAGCTAATATTCTGTCCTTTTGGATCTTCGAGAACAAAAGGAAGCGGTTCTTCGTGAGTTATTACAAAAGAAATATCATTCGCTAGGTCAGTAAACGCTTTGATAGAACTTGCCTGGCAACATGATGCATTTGTTTGGGCAAATGAAGCACTATTATACAGGATTATAAATAAAAAAGGCTGAATAAAATATTTCATAAAATTTTTTATTAAAAATTATAAGATTGAGTCTACTCCGAAAACACAAATCAAATGATTATCAACCGTTTTTTACCCAATCCCTAAAGGGAAACGTTTGATTATCAGCGAAGTAGAAATCAGAT